>JALSJZ010000130.1 GCA_026989135.1 Sedimenticola sp.
GCGGGTTCTGAAACCTGGCGGGCACTGCCTGATTCTGGAGTTCTCTACCCCCAAGTGGTGGCTGAAGCCCTTTTATGACTGGCACTCATTCCGGGTCATCCCACGGCTGGGCGGCTGGGTCGCCCGGCAACCCGCCGCCTATCAATACCTGGTCGAATCCATCCGTAAATTTCCTGACCAGCAGGCGATGAAGGCGCTGTTGGAACAGGCCGGCTTGCTGGATGTGCACTACCAAAACCTCTCTTTTGGGATTGCCTGTATCCATACCGGCAGAAAACCAGTGAAACAAGGATCATCAAGGTGCTGAATCAGTACTCCTCTTCTGCATGCTCCTGATCCGGAGATTCACCGCATTTGCTGGAGATGTCGCCCCCTGCCAGCGCCACCGCCAACTGATTCAGCGAGCTGCATTCTGACAGTGTGGTGGCGCTTGTCACTTGTGGCGTGCTGGCCAACGCAGGAAAACGAGCTGTTGCATGTTGTGAATGGCAATTGACACATGCTGTAGTCATTTCAGAATAGTAAAAAACCACCTGCTCCATATTGCGCTCTTTGGCGGCGTCAGAGAGCATTCCCGCAGAGCGGTGGAAAGCCTGATCCGCCTTCTTGAACGCCTCCGGAAGAGCTGCATGGAGCACCTTTTTCTGCGCCTTTGTCAGCTTCTGTTTTATGATGTAGCTGTCCCTCATTTGCCTTCCAATACCCTCCAGTTGACTCCAGTTGCCGGAGACAATGGCAGGAACGAGTTCACGCATGCCTTGTTGTAGCGCCTGCATCTCCTGAGTGATCAATGTCTTGATCTCCTGGGGTATGACTTTGGTTTTTTGCTGATGGCTGTGGTCTGCCTCATCGGCGACGGTGCCAGTGGCGTAAAATCCGAAAAGAAGGAGTATAGCTATCCGTTTAATCTTGTTTTTCATCTGGTTCCTCGGTGAGCAATAGTTCAGCCTCCAGAGTAAAGCAAACGGAGGCCCTACTCAATCCTGCCTCTGATAATCTTGCCGCTCTCCGTGCGGCTGAATCTATCGAGGAACCTGACCTCTCGCGGTTTTTCATATTTTGCCAGAGAGTCCCATATCTTTCGAGGGAGCGGGAAGGGTTCGCCTTCAATCAGCAGCACCACCTTTTCTCCCAGCGCCTCGTCGGCAGTGGCTGTGATATAGAATTGCCGCGCGGCGAGATGGGTCGCCAGTTTTTGCTCGATGAGCTCAGGAAATATCTTCACACCACCGCTGTTGATGACATTGTCATAGCGACCCAGCCAGCGGAAGTGCTGGTGGCTCAGCAGCTCCACAATATCGTTGGTGACAATGGCTTCGCCACCAAGATGATCAGCCCGGACAACCAGGCAACCACGCTCATCCTGCAAGAAACTTACACCGGGCAGGGCACTGAAACAGTCTGATTTGCGGGTGCCGTTTAAGGGGCGGATGGCGACATGCGAAGCGGTTTCGGTCATCCCCCAGCTCTCAAAGATGCGGGTTTTCAGTGTCTGAATCTGTTTGACCAGCGCGGGACTAACCTGCGCCCCACCCACAAGGAGGATTTTTACCTTTTCCAGGCCTCCCTGGGCAATGCTGTGTGACAGCTGCAGGGGGGTCATGGCGGCAAAGTCAATATTCCCCTGAACCTCTGCCAGCGGGTCAGATGATGGCTCAACCACTTGCAGATCCAGCCCCAGATGCATGGCGCGCACCAGCATCATCCTGCCCGCTATAAACCGCGGCGGCAGGCATAGCAGTGCACGATCTCCCCGTTTAAGGTCAAATGCCCCGGCGGTCAGGCGGGCGGAATTTTCCATCTCACTTTTTTTCATGCTGATCTTGCGGGGGGTACCGGTGGAGCCGGATGTCTGTAAATTGACCGTCGGCGAAGGGTGCAGCCACTCAACCATACAGCGGTGTGCCTCCTCCCAGATTGGGCTGGAGTGGCGGTTTAATTGCCCGCTTTTTATCCGCATGCTTAACGGTGATGGCAGGTTGTTGTGGAACA
The DNA here is from genome assembly GCA_026989135.1 of Sedimenticola sp. Taxonomy (GTDB): domain Bacteria; phylum Pseudomonadota; class Gammaproteobacteria; order Chromatiales; family Chromatiaceae; genus WFXD01. Next base: position 1,993 of record JALSJZ010000130.1, read on the forward strand.
GCTGGCCGGTGCCCAGACCCTGAAAGCCTTCGGGGGAGAGGCTTTGTGTCCATTGATAGATGGCATCCAGACCCACATTGGATTCGAGGGCAGAGGTGACCCACCAACCGATACCACGCGCTTCAGCAAGCTCGATCCAGCGTCTGCTGGCGGCAAAACCACCGAGCAGTCCGGGCTTGAGAACGAGATATTGCGGTGCCACCCGATTGAGCATTTCGGCCTGCTTTTCAGGTGAAACCAGCGGCAGCAGCTCTTCATCCAGCGCAATCGGGATCGGCGAGTTCCGACATATCTCCGCCATTAAATCCCATTGACCGGCCGCCACGGGCTGTTCGATGGAGTGGGGGCAAAATTCCGCCAGCTGTTGCAGCCGCTGTCTGACATTTTCGCGGGTAAAAGCACCATTTGCATCCAGTCGCAACTCCAGTTCATCAGGGCCACGCTGCCGCCGGATCTGCTGCAGCAACTCCAGCTCTCTGGCGAAATCCAGACTGCCGATTTTAATCTTGATACAGCGCCAGCTGGCACTCAGTTTTTCGTCAATCTGCGCACGCATAAAATTGGGCTCACCCATCCAGATCAACCCATTGATATCCAGCGCTGTTTTATCCCTTACAGGGAAATACCGACCCTTCCCGCCATGCTCAAGATCAAGCTGCGCCATCTCCAGCGCAAACCGAAGACTGGGGAAATGCGTCAGTGATTTCAGGTTATTGATATGCCAATCGGGACGGGCGCAGAGCTGCTCCAGCCTGGTTTCAATCTCGCTGATATTGTCAATACCCAGCCCCGGTAGCGGTGCGCATTCGCCTATTCCGGTCACGCCGTTACGGGTCAGAAACAGAAACCAGAGATCACGGTGGTGCAGGGTGCCACGAGAGGTGCCTGCCGGATGCCTGAATTTCAGCCGGTACTTTTTCCAATGCGCCTGCAAGGGAGATGACTCCGGGTTAGGGGAAGAGCTGAACAGATCATCTCAAAGTCTCTATTACAATCCAAATTTACCATCATCCAGGGTGAACCCAAAATGGGTGATCTTCATGCCCTTTGAGCGTAGTATCTTGCCCAGCAACTTCAGGTTGCCCATGGGCTTCTCTTCTAAAACAGATAGCAATATGGAATAAACCGAATTGGAGTCAATACCACTCTCTGCCATTGCGCTGTTTACCTTTCTGTTTTGCCTGTTATCACGGCGGATCATTGACAGCTGGATCACAGCACCCATGGCCTTCACCGGCCTCGGCCTGCTGCTGAGTGATGTCAGCCTGGGCATGTTCACACCGCACTTGCGCTCCCACCTGGTGACGGTAATTGCAGAGATCACTCTCATTCTGGTGCTCTTTTCCGATGCCTCCAGAATCTGTGCAGCACGTCTGCGGCATGATGGCGCACTGCCTCTGCGCCTGTTGGCGCTGGGGCTTCCCCTGACCATTATCATCGGCGCAGTCATTGCCATGCTCTTGCCCCTGGGGCTTGGCATTTGGGAGGCCGCGCTGCTGGCCGTGGTTCTCGCCCCGACCGATGCCACTCTGGGGCAGGCGATTCTTACCATCAAATCCATTCCCCTGCGCATACGGCAGGCGCTCAATGTGGAGAGTGGCCTGAATGATGGCATTGCACTGCCTGTGCTGCTCATGTTTCTGGTGCTTGCAACGGATGGCGCAAGCGGGGATCTTGGCACATCCATCTACCTTATCGTCAAACAGATTGTGCTCGGCGTACTGGCCGGCATCGCCATCGCCTTCCTCGGTTCACGCGCATTTGACTGGTTCGGGAGCAGAGGGTGGATGAGCGGTGATTTCGAGCGGATCTCGGTATTTGCACTCGCACTGCTAACCTATGCCGGTGCCGAAGTGATTGGTGGCAACGGCTTTATAGCCGCATTTTGCGCAGGCCTTACGGTGGGCAATATCTCACGACGAATGCCCAGATGTATCGTTTCGTTTGTCGAGACCGAAGGCCAGCTTTTCACCCTGGCAATCTTCTTCCTGTTTGGCGTTTCAATGGCGGCTCCGGCACTTGCTGCGGTTGATCTCCCTGTTATTGCCTATGCGCTGCTCAGCCTGACATTGATCCGTATGGTGCCCGTGGCTCTGGCGCTCAAAGGGGTGAAATTTAGATGGGATACGATATTGATGCTAGGCTGGCTCGGCCCCCGCGGTGTGGCATCGATCCTCTATCTTCTGATCCTGATTGAGCATAGGGATGAGCATGCAATCCCTGGCCTGAACACAATAGAGGTCGTGGCTGTATTAACCGTTTTGCTCAGCATCCTGCTGCACGGACTCAGCGCCAAACCGTTAGCCAATCTCTACAGCCGCCGGATAAACAGAAACCCTGACCTGCCGGAACATGGGCCATTCCCAGGGCATAAAAAAGCAGAAAATGGCTCCCAACAAAATGGCCAGAACGACACCTGAGCAAGACACAATCCTACCACTGCCACACCACCCCGGTTGATTACAAGATAGGCAGCTGAATATAACTACAGTTATATCTGCGACAAAATGCCATGCGTCAATAGGCCACATTTTCAACTGCCTGCGCGCTAAGTATTATCTCCCCCGGTTTGGTGGTGAGGCACTGTTGGCAGATTGCCTTAACTGCTTTTGATCTATTTCAAAAGCAGGGCATTCAACTGCCTTGCACTACCCCTCTAGTTTTATAACCCCCAACGATTGCAGCCTTCCAATGCAAAAGTTGGCTGTGTGCCCTGTATGTTGTTTAAAGGCTAAATAATCATGATCAAGAAAAGTAACCACCGGGTAATGCCCTGTGCCATTTTGGGTGCAGCCATGGCATCTGTTGGCAGCAATGGGTTTGCTGTTGCTGAAGAGACTGTCAGCTCACTCGATACCATTATCGTGTCAGGTTCACGCTCGGAGGAGCTGCTATTGGACACGCCCAACGCCATATCCGTAATCGGCCAGGAGGAGATTGACAGGGTAAAGTTTATTGATGCAAATAAAGAGCTTTTGTCACGCATCCCTGGCAACAGCATGAGTCGAAACCTTAGATGGGCATTTGGCGGTAAAAACTACACCGTCAACCTGCGAGACGGCGTGATGATGCGCCCGTTTGGCAAGGGCTTCAATCGATCCCTCAACGAGGTCAATTCGTGGGATATCGAACGGGTAGAGATTATCAAGGGACCAGCATCTGCACTCTATGGCAGCCATGCAATTGGGGGTGTCATCAATATTATTACCAAAGAGCCGCCACCAGAGCGAGAGATCAATATCTGGGCCGAAACTGGCTCATGGGAGCGTTACAGGACAGGGGTCTCTATTGGCGATACAGAGGGTGATTTTGGCTATAAGATTGATGTCAATGGCCTGACGGTTGATGGCTGGCGCGAGCGCACCAAAAGAGAGGAGAAGGCCTTCAGCGCCAAAGGTGTCTGGAGACTCTCTCCAGACACCAAGCTGACTCTGCGCGCTGAATATCAGGACAAACGTATCCAGCAGCCTGGGTCGATTTCAGAAGCTGAGTATGATGCAGACTGGAGACAGGCAGACGTTTATGATGCCTACGAAGACACCCAGTTCACCACCCTGTCCGGGATCTACGAACATCAGTTCAGCGACAAAGTAAGCACAAAAATATCCTACTCAGCGCGCAAGACCGACACCGATGGACCAACCGCACTCTCTTACAAAAGCGGTTATGTCGATGATGAATATATGGATCACAACCTGCTGCTTGAATCACATTGGAAGTTTGACCCCTGGTCATCAAAGCTGGTAGTGGGTGCCGATCTGCAACATAGTGATGTCACCGAAACAAGCAAGGCATGGACATCCGATGTCAGCACCGCTCCGGGTGCTATAGAAAAGGATTGGGATCTGTTGGCTGAGGTCGTATCCCCCTTCACACAGATTCAGTTCTCACCCATTGATTGGGCTGAAGTAACACTTGGTGCACGCTATGACAACATCGAATATACGGGCAAAGATCAGCTTGGCACCTTAGGCACAATAGAGTCAGATTATTCAAACATAAGCACAAAGGCAGGTGTCAGCTTCACGCTTAACGAGAACAATAGCTTGTGGTTCAGCTATGGCGAGGGCTTCATGGTGCCGAGCCGCTCAAGGCTCTTCACCAGCACAGCTACTTTTCGGAGCGGAAGATGGCGCGGCTACAACTCCGACCCTGACCTCGATCCAGAAACCGCAGATAACTACTCTATCGGTTTACGCGGTGCCACCAGCGATGGGGTATTTGGTTATGACATGAGCCTCTATTACACCAAGATCAAAGATATGGTAGTTGGGGTGGATAGAGGCGGTGCAGACCGGGTCTATGTGAATGCCGGTGAGGTACGTGGAGAGGGTCTGGAGGCCGCATTCCATTTTGCACCGATCAATAATCTTCGGTTTGATGCCGCCTACACCTATGCAGATCACGAATACACTGATTTTGTTGATGGTGGTACCGACTACAGTGGCAACACCGTCAGCTCATCACCACTACACCACCTCAATGCAAGAGTGACCTTCACCCCAACTGCGCTGCTGGATATTGAGTTGGAGATGGATTCCATCTCTCGTTACGACACCAGCACCGCCAATGATGATCCAGAAGGGAAATACCGGCGACCTGAGCTATTTCACCTCAAGGTCAACTATGACACCGGAATCTGGTCACTCTGGGGACAGGTGCGCAATCTGACCGATGAAAAATATGCAGAGCGCGTCTCCTATAGCAGCCGCAGTGGCAGAAGCTACACACCCGGTGAGCCTCTCTCCATCAATGTTGGTATCAGGTACAGCTTCTTGTAATAAAAACAGAGCAACTCAGACCCTTGAGCCAGCAGAGGGTGGACACAGAAAATGTGTCCACCCTTTTCTGCGCTATTGTATTGACCGGCGGCTGGTCATCTCCTGACCAACGCATCATGAAAGCAGGAATGGTTATCCACTGGTAACTATTCAGCTCACCCCTGAAATCCGCCATTTCGGTGTTACAAAATGATCATTTACACTTGTAAACTCACATCGCTTAAAGCGCCTGCTTTTGGTTTGCGCCTTGAACTGACGGATTTCAGGGGCAACCTGAACCGTTACAGGCGATTTTGTAAGGGTACTGAATAGTTACATCCACTGTATATAAGCTCAGCCGAGCTGAACTCTATTGATAAGCACAACGGTAACAGATAACCATGCCGAACCGAGTTTCCGCAGAAACGCACCACAAAGAAGCCCATGGTGCAGACAAACCTCCACGCATACGAAAATATCTCATAGTGGCTCTGCCGGTACTGTTCCTTCTCCTTGGCGTAGCTGGCTATCAGGAAATAATGAGCTGGACGGGGGGCGCAGAAAATGCCCATAGCAGCCGATCAACACCCATCTCAGCCCCTTCAAAACATAAAGGGCCGGCAGGGCCGCAGTATGGTCGTTCCGGCCCACCAAAGGCCGCGGGACACAACAAGCAGCCCGCGGTAAAGGCTCACACCATCCATCTGACAGCATATCAACCGCAATGGAATCTCTATGGAGAGATCGTCACCGGCCACAGGGTAGCTGTGCATCTGCCGGTCTCGGGGCGGCTTGTCCACGTCAGCCCGAAGCTGCGCGAAGGGGCGAAGATCAAACAAGGGGATCTGCTGGCCGCCATTGATGAGTTTCCCTATCGGGCGGCATTGGAGGAGGCACAGGCGACGCTTTCAGAGATACAGGCCCGACAGAAAGAGATACGCGCCCAGATCACGCTGGAGGAGCATGGCCTGAAGCAGGCGCAGCGTCAGCTTGAGCCAGCACAGAATGAGCTTAAACGTATGCAGCAGCTCCTCAAGGGCGGAACCGTATCGCAAAAGACGGTGGATGAAGCCACGGTGCTGGCCTCCCAGCGGGAATCGGCTCTACAGCAGCGGCTGAGCAACATCGAGATCAGCAAGGCGCGGCTACAGCAGCAAGGCGCAGCGGAAAAACGCCAGCAATGGGTGCTGCAAAGGGCGAAGCGGGCGCTGGAGGATAGCCGCTTCATCGCACCCTTTGATGGTCATGTGCTGTCGGTCAATGCCGAGACTGGCCAATATGTCACCTCGTCAAGCAAGCTGGCAACGCTGGTCTCCGGTGGCGATATTGAGGTGCGCTTCACCCTGTCAGAGGATCAATATGGCGATCTGCTGGCCTCCGGGGAAGCCATTTCCGGCCTGCCTGTAGCTATCACCTGGCGCTCTGGCCGCTCCCTGCTGAGCTTCGATGGCAGGGTAAAGCGGGTGGCAGCAGAGGTTACCGAAGAGAGTGGCGCAATCACCCTCTACGCCGGATTGGCCGAAGGGGGAGCATCAAAAGAGCAACTGCCGATTGGCTCCTTTGTGGATCTGACGCTCTTCGGCCACAGCATCGATCAGGTGGCACGGGTGCCGGAAAGCGCCATATATGACCAGAATCATCTCTTTCTCATTGAGGCGGGTCGACTGGTTCCGCGTCAGGTAGCGCCACTGACCTGGGAGAACGGCGAGGTACTGATTGCCAGCGGCCTCAATGAGGGCGAACAGGTTCTTGCCAACCACCTGCCAAATGCCAGACCCGGCATGCAGGTCAAGGTGATAGCGCAATGAGCGGCATGAGAGAGCCTCCCCGCTTTTCAGCCCTCTCGGCTCCCATCCGCTTTTTTGCCCAGCACCGCACGGCAGCCAATCTGCTGATGGCCATCTTGCTGATCACCGGCTATATCGCGCTGGATATGCTGAATACACAGCTGCTGCCAACACAGGAAAACCCGCGTGTTTCGGTGCGTGTTGCCTGGCCCGGAGCAAGTGCTTCGGACATGGACAAGGCAGTTATCCGCAATCTTGAACCGGCCTTGCGCTATCTGGATGGCGTGGATCACTTCATGGGGCAGGCGCGTGAAGGGAGCGCCTATATGGCAGTTCAGTTTCGGCGCGGCATGGATGTGGATCAACTGACGGCAGAGGTGCAGAAGGCGGTTGACAGCGTGACCATCCTGCCAGATGCAGCAGAACGGCCTGAGGTTCACGCCGTACGGGGGTTTGAGCGTGTAGCCAAAATCCTGATCACCGGGCCGTTTTCCGAACGTGAGCTGAAAGGCCATGCGGTGCAGATACGTGATGGCTTGCTGGATGCAGGGATCGACCGGGTGATGATGACCGGAACGCGCGATGAAGAGATCCGCATCACCGTCCCGGAGCGCAGACTGGCTCGCCATCATCTGACCATGGATGAGATTGCGACAGCGATCAAACGAGAGAGCCAGGATCGACCGGCCGGTAGTCTGCGCGGCGGATTGGATCGCACTGTCCACGGAGCCGGGCGTGCCGACACCGCCGATGAGATCAGTGAGATCATCCTGCGTACAGGCCAGCGCGGTGAGCATCTGGCGCTTCATCATGTGGCACAGGTAGAGGACACCTTTAACCCGGATCAGATCCGCGGCCTGCATCGGGGGGAGCCGGCTATCCGGCTGGAGATCCAGCGGACACCCTCTGCCGATACCCTGGAGACCCATCGCATCCTGCACCGCTATATCGAGAGCATCAGCAAGAGCTTGCCGCCGGATCTCCGGGTTGAGCTGTTTGATGTGCGCGCCGACTATCTGCAGGAGCGCATAAACCTGCTGCTCAAGAACGGCCTGCAAGGGCTGGTCATTGTCGTGGTGGTTCTTTTTATTTTTCTCAGTGCCCGCATCGCCTTCTGGGTTGCCTTTGGCATACCCGTGGCGCTGATGGCAACCTTTGCCGTTATGTGGATGACGGGGCAGAGCGTCAACATGTTCTCCCTGTTTGCGCTGATGCTGGCTCTTGGCATCATCGTGGACGATGCCATTGTCGTTGGTGAGCATACAGCAACGCTGCACAAAGGGGGGCTGCCTGTGGGAGAGGCGGTGGAACAGGGCGCTTTGCGCATGTCGGGGCCGGTGCTGGCGGCCACGCTGACCACCATTGTCGCCTTTCTGCCCACCTTCTTTATGTCTGGCCGGGTTGGTGACATGTTGCAGGCTCTGCCGCTGGTGGTCACCGCCGCACTTGCTGCAAGTCTTATCGAATGCTTTTTCATCCTGCCAGCGCATCTGCGGCATGCCCTCTCACACCATCAAGCCCCCAGCCGTTTCCGCCGCTTTTTTGACCAGGGGTTCGCCGGTTTCAGGGATCGCATATTTGCGCCAGTGGTTGAGTTTGTCATTACCTGGCGCTACGCCACGCTGGCTGCGGTTGTCTCACTGCTGTTGATTGCAACCGCTGTGGTGATGAGCGGAAAGCTGCGCTTCAACTTCTTCCCTTCGCCAGAGGCTGAATATATCTCTGCCGGCATTACCATGCAGGCCGGCACCTCGCGTGAAGAGACACTGAAGGCACTGGCGCTGATCGAAGAGAGCCTCTACCGTGCAGAGCAGAAGCTGGGTGAAGAGCAGAGGCTGGTTCATATCACCTTTGCCTGGCTGGGGATGCTGGGCTACGCTTCGGGTGACCACCTGGCTCAGCTGGATGTCCAGCTGGCACCTTCAGAGGAGCGGCGCATCCGCACCCGCGAGATCATGGCGCAGTGGAAGCAGATGGTGCCGCCCATTGCGGGGCTGGAACGCTTCTCTGTGGGCGTTCGCCGCCATGGAGGCGCACCGCAGGATCTGGAGATCCATCTGCAAGGAGACGATGCCTATAGCCTGAAAAGCGCAGCCCTGGAGGTTCAGGATCTGCTCTCAGCCATACCTGGTGTGCACTCTGTCAACGACAATCTTCCCTGGGGTAAGCGTGACGTGGCGATTCGCCTCACCCAGCGCGGAAGGATGCTGGGCTTTGCCATTGATGATGTAACCCGTCAGGTAGAGCAGGCGCTGGAGGGGCAGATCGTACGCCGGTTTGCGCGTAACTCCGAAGAGGTCGTTGTGCGTATTCGGCGGGAAGGCGGTTCACTTGGCATGCAGGCGCTGCGCGAGATGCGCATTGCTGCACCGGGTGGAGCCTACCTGCCTCTGCATGACATCGCAGAGCTGGAGGAGAAGTCAGCATTCTCGATGATTATGCGGCGTGATGGCAAGACCGATATTACCGTTGGTGCAGATCTGGACAGCAGGGTGCTGACACTGGTTGAGATGCAACGTGAGCTGGAGAAGATCGGGCTGGAGACCATTGTGCAGCATCATGGGGTAACACTGAAGGTGGCGGGGGGGCTGGCAGAGCAGCAGGCCGGTTTTTCTGACCTTCAGCGTGGCTGGCTGATCGCACTGGCGCTGATCTACATCATCCTGGCATGGGTCTTTGGCGGCTATTCACGTCCGCTGATTGTCATGCTCATCATCCCTTTCGGCATCATCGGGATGGTATTGGGTCACCTGGTTATGGGGCAGAGCCTGACCATGCTCAGTCTGGTGGGGCTGCTGGGTCTGTCAGGGATCATCATCAACGACTCCATCATCCTGGTATCCCGTGCCGATGAACGGATGGCTGCGGGAGAGGGTATGCAAGAGGCGGCAACAGGTGCTGCACGCGACCGTCTGCGCGCAGTGCTGCTCACCTCATTGACCACCATTGGCGGCCTTACCCCGTTGATGTTTGAGACCTCGATCCAGGCTCAGTTCCTGCTGCCGATGGCCATCACCATCGTTTTTGGATTGGCCGTTGGGACACTGCTGGTGCTGCTGCTGGTGCCTGTGGTCTATGGCATCCTGGCCGACCTGCTCCCCGTCAAAAAATAAACACTCCCGCCCCCATAAAGATCAGCATGATTGCACT
>JALSJZ010000131.1 GCA_026989135.1 Sedimenticola sp.
AACGATATGAGTCAGCCTCTGCACAGTGGGTATATCTCATCAAACAGAAAAGCTGGAAGCGGGGCTTTAGCCCCGTTAGGGTTAGCAACGCCCTGCGGGGCTAAAGTCCCACTTCCGAAAGCAAAAAAAACTGTTTGCACTGTGTTGTTACTGATAATGGGCTGCATGCTGATGCTTGCTGCCCCCTCACTCTCCCTGGCAGCCAAACCCAAAACCGAACAACTGCCGCTGATCCTGGGGATACATCCGTACACCTCAGCAGCAAGGCTGGTGGAAATCTATAAGCCACTGGCCTCTTATCTCTCCCACAAAACAGGCCGAGTTATTAAGGTCAAGATCTCTAAGGACTATCGTACACACATCCGGTTGATTGGCGAAGATAAGCTGGATATTGCCTACATGGGGCCAGCCTCCTATGTGAAACTGCTGGCGCGCTATGGCAAAAAACCGCTGCTGGCACGTCAGGCTATCCACGGCAGCCCCACCTTTCGGGGCAAGATTGTGCTGCGCCAGGAGAGCAGCATCAGCTCACTGGCAGAACTGGTGGGCAGACATTTTGCCTTTGGTGAGGCCGCCTCCACCATGAGTCATCTGGTGCCACGCTACATGTTGCGCAGGGCCGGGGTAACGGTTGATCAACTGGCCGGGTATCGCTTTCTGGGTTCCCATGACAATGTTGCCCTCGCAGTGTTGACAGGCGATTTCGATGCGGGTGCAGTAAAAGAGACCGTATATGAAAAATACCAGCCTCGTGGTCTGAAGGTTTTGGCCACCACACCGGCGCTCTCTGAACACCTGCTGGTTACCCGCAGCAAGCTCCCTGATCAGCTCAGGCAGACCCTGCGCAAGGCGTTGTATGCCCTCAAGGATGACCCCCAGGGTTCCGTCATCATGCATGGCATCAAACCGGGGATGACCGCATGGGTGCCGGTGACCGATGCGGACTACAGTAATTTACGCACCATCCTGGATGCGCTTGCCAGGGAGGGTATCCAGCCATGATGACACCCCTTGGCAGACATGAGCGGCGCACGTTGCTGCTGTTTCTGCTGATTATTACCATCGTCACCACCATTGCCAGCAGTACCATCTATCGCTATGAGCGGGATGAACGCATACGTGATGCCACCCTCTATACTGAACGTGAAATAGAGCTGATCAGCAAGCTCATCACCGAGGCGCTCATCAAGAATGACTATGTCACAGTTGAACAGTTTATGGGGCATTGGGCAGAGGAGCGCCCTGACCTGGTGAAGGCACAGCTCACCACTGCCAACGGCTTTGTCCTGGCACAGCATCTCCGCACCCGCCCCACACCGTATCCTCTCTCCCTGAGCCGACAGCTCCACTACGGTGACCGGGGCATCGTGAGCATGGATATGGTATGGGATATGGCACCCATCTATCAGCGGCTGGATCGGCTGCTGGCAATGCTGGTGGCAATACCGCTGGTACTGGTCGTAGTCCTGCTGCTGTTCCTGTGGTGGGCATTGCGGCGCACCCTGCTAAAGCCTCTGCACAACGAACTGGAAGTGAGCGAGCAATATAACCGCATGTTGTTCGAGCAGTCCCCTATCGGGCTGGTACTGTGCCGTATGAACGGTGAGCTGGTTGATATCAACCCCGCCTTTGCCAGGATCATCGGCCGTAGCGTCGAGGAGACCCTGCAACTGACCTATTGGGAGATCACCCCAAAAAGCTACGCCACAGATGAACAGCAACAGCTGGAGAGCCTGAAGAGCACGGGGCGTTATGATTCCTATGAAAAAGAGTATATCCATAAGGAGGGCCATCGGGTGCCGGTGCGCCTGCAAGGCCTGCTGCTGGAAAGGGGTGGAGAGCCACTGATTTTGTCCAGCGTCGAAGACATTACCGAGCGCAAGCGCACTGAGGAAGCCATACGCAATATCACCACAGGTGTGTCAGCCAAGACCGGCGAACAGTTTTTCCAATCGCTGACGGCACATCTGGCAAAGCTGTTTGGCACCAAATATACCTTTATTGGGCTGCTGAACCTGCAAAACCCAGACATCATCGACACCGTTACCCTCTGTATCCACGGAGAGATCGTTAATAACGTCAGTTATGGATTGCAGAACACCCCCTGCGAGCATGTTGTGAATGGCTCCCACGATAGCATCCAGGCCTATCCTCGTGACATTCAGCAGCTGTTTCCTGAGGATCTTCTGCTGGTTGAGATGGGGGTGCACAGCTATGTTGGTGTACCGCTGGTGGATGCTGGCAATAAGCCCATCGGGGTGATTGTGGTGATGGATGATAAGCCCATGGACAACACCGCTCAGGTGGGAACCATGCTACAGCTTTTTGCCGCCCGTGCAGCAGCTGAACTGGAACGGCTGCGGTCAGAAGAGGCATTGCAGCAGAGCGAGCAGCGCCTGGCCGATGCACAGCAGATGGCTCACGTTGGCAGCTGGGAGCTGGATCTGACAACTAACCAGCTGCTGTGGTCAGATGAGATCTACCGTATTTTTGAGATTGACCCGCAGAAATTCAGCGCATCCTATAAGCACTTTTTGGAGATCATCCACCCAGATGACCGAGAGCAGGTGAATACTGCCTACATGGAGTCGGTTGAGAACAAAACCCCCTATCGCATTGATCACCGCATACAGATATCAGATGGCACCACCAAGCATGTTCAGGAGCGTGGCAAGACCTTTTATGATGCAGCGGGTAATCCGATACGCTCTGTGGGTACGGTGCAGGATGTTACTGAACGGGTAAGCATGGAAGAGGCACTGCGCCGTTCGCAGAAGATGGATGCCATCGGCCAACTCTCTGGCGGTATTGCGCATGACTTCAATAACCAGCTGGGGGTGGTCATCGGCTACCTGGATTTCCTGAGAAATCATCTTTCACAGGATGAAAAGCCACGCCAGTGGGTGGATATTGCCATCAAATCCACCCTGCGCTGTATGGATCTGACCCGGCAACTTCTGACCTTTTCCCGCCACCAGACAAAGGACAAGAGCGTGGTGGATCTCAATGCCACACTCAATGAACTGGAGACCATGGTTGCGCGTTCGGTCACACCTGAGGTTGAGGTGCAGTATTTCCTGACCAACAAGCTGTGGCAGACTGAGATCGACCCCGGTGAGTTCCAGGATGCTATCCTGAATCTGGTGATCAATGCCCGTGATGCCATGCCGGGCGGTGGCAAGCTCCTGATCGAAACCAGTAACAAATATCTGGATGCAGGCTATATTGCCTGCAACCCTGGAGTAGAGCCTGGAGATTATGTCCAGTTGATGTTAAGTGACACCGGCAGCGGCATGGACAAGGAGACCCTAGAGCATATCTTTGAGCCGTTTTTTACCACCAAGTCCAAAGGCAAGGGTACCGGCCTTGGCATGGCCATGGTGTATGGTTTTACAAAACGCTATGGCGGCAACATCAAGGTTTACTCAGAACCGGGGGTGGGTACCACAGTGCGTCTCTATCTGCCGCGTACCAGGGTCTCCAAATCAGCCGCCGCTATTGAAAATACCCATGAGGCCGAGCTGCCCACTGGCAGTGAAACCATCCTGATCGTCGATGATGAGGTTGATCTGCTGCAACTGGCCGATCACTATTTGAGCGCCCTGGGCTACCGCACCCGCCTTGCCGGGAATACCCGGCAGGCATTGGCTATACTGAAGAGAGATGAGCAGATTGATCTGCTGTTCAGTGATGTGGTCATGCCCGGCGGAATGAATGGTTACGAGCTGGCACAGCAGGCGACACAACAAAGGCCGGCGCTGAAGGTGTTGCTGACCTCGGGCTTCACCTCAAAAACCATTGCCCACAACGGCCTGGCCCGCTTTTCTGCCCACCTGCTGAGCAAACCCTACCGCAAGGCAGATTTGGCGCGGCAGATCCGGATTATACTTGACGAGAAGATAATCCTAGATTCCACAGTTGACCGCTATGATGATGGATCAACATATTGATATGCATGATGTTTTATGCCTTTATCCAACTCACCTGCTGGGTGAACTACGCTACGGGGCGGATTGCACGCTTGCGGCGGCGTATGGCCGTGTTGCAACTCCTTGGAATAGAACAACTATTCTACGTCGTTGCGCCTCGCCTAAAGCGCCTACTTTTGGTGCCATACACCCCCGCAAGCGCACACTCCACCCCGTCCAACTGCGGATTCTAGGATAATGGAATGAGCCTGCCCCTGCTGATAGTCGTTGATGATGAGCCAGATTTGGCAGGCTTCGTCTGCACGGTAGCCGAACAGGTTGGCTTTGATATTGAGCAGTTCAACAGTGCCGCTCTTTTCAAGGATCAATATACATCTGCGGACGTTATTGTGCTGGATCTCATGATGCCGGGGGTCGATGGCGTTGAGGTGATCCGTTTTCTGGCCGGAAGTGGCTGTGATGCCCAGCTGATTCTGGTCAGCGGGTTTGACCCAGCTGTTCTCCATTCGGCACAGAAACTGGCAATAGAACAGGGACTGAATGTTGCTGGCAGCTTGAGCAAACCCTTCCGTTATGACGATCTCCATCAACTGCTGAGTGGGCTATCCATTACGCCCAAAAGCCCTTCCCGGCGTACGTCCATTGAGTCTCCACCGGTAGATGAGCTGCGTGAGGCATTGGTAAACAGCGAGCTGCTGCTCTACTACCAGCCCAAGGTCGGGCTCAATGGCTGTTTTATTGCCGCCTTTGAGGCCCTGGTGCGCTGGCAGCATCCTGCTCATGGCTTGCTCAGTCCCGACCTGTTTATCCCCACGGCTGAGCAGCACGGCCTGATCAATGACCTGACCTGGGTGGTGCTGGAACAGGCGATAATGCAGTGCTGCTCATGGCGTGATCAGGGGTTAACCGTGCAGATTGCGGTGAATATGTCTGCGAGCACGCTAAAAGAGCTGGATCTGCCGGAAAAGATAGGTGGCCTGCTGGAGAGGCATGGGCTTGAGCCTTCCCAGATAATTTTGGAGGTTACTGAAACCGCCCTGATGCAGGAGTTGATAACATCACTGGATATCCTGACCCGGCTGCGCATGAAGGGCTTTCATCTCTCCATCGATGATTTTGGTACCGGCTACTCCTCATTGGTACAGCTTCACCGGGTTCCCTTTTCAGAGATCAAGGTTGATCGCTCCTTCGTAATGGCGATGGATCACGATCCAGAGGCTGCAGCCATTGTTGAGACCGTCATCCTGTTGGGACACAAGCTTAATATGAAAATAGTCGCTGAAGGGGTGGAGACCGATTCATGCCGTGAAACATTGGCACGCCTGGGATGCGATCAGGCACAGGGTTATCTCTTTGCCAGACCCATGCCTGCTGATGAAGCCTTTCAGTGGTTTTCTCAACATAAAACGGCTAACCCTCCCCCTTAGGGAGAACATCGTTGCTACAGGTTAACTAAAAGGCCTTGGCTGAACCTTCTTATCATAAAATGGGATGATATAACGTTGAGCCACAACCACCATCACAACCTGGATACCATGGATGATCAGCGACTGCTGGTCGCCATTGCCGTCAATATGCTGTTGACGCTGGCACAGGTGGTCGGTGGCATTCTCTCCGGCAGCCTCGCCCTGATTGCCGATGCCCTACACAATTTCAGTGATGCCGCCTCGTTGCTGATCGCCTGGGTGGCACGCAGGGTCGGCAGGCGTCCAGCCGACCACTTCAAGACCTTTGGCTATAAACGGGCCGAGGTGATCGCCACGCTGATCAATCTTGTCACCCTGGTGCTGGTGGGGCTCTACCTTGTCTATGAGGGGCTATGGCGTCTGTTTGAGCCACAGATCATCGAGGGTTGGATGGTGGTTATTATTGCAGGTATCGCACTGGTGATTGATGTGATTACCGCCATGCTGACCTTTAGCATGTCAAAGCGCAGCATGAATATCCGGGCAGCCTTTCTGCATAATGTCTCCGATGCCCTGGCCTCGGTAGGGGTCATTGTTGCCGGTGCAGCGATCCTGCTTTATGGCTGGTACTGGATAGACGCGGCAGTGACCCTGCTGATTGCCGGTTATGTGCTCTACCAGGCAGCAACACTGCTGCCTAAAACCATTCATATCCTCATGGAGGGTGCACCAGAAGATGTCGCCATTGAGGAGGTGATCCGCATCATGGAGTCTGTCGAAGGCGTTTCAAATATTCACCATCTCCACATCTGGCAGCTCGATGAACATAAAAATGCGCTGGAGGCTCATGTGGTCATCGCCAATTTCAGTGAGACAGCGCAGATCAAAAGCGTACTGAAGAGAGCACTTGAAGAGCAATTCTCCATCATTCATTCAACACTGGAGTTCGAGATCAATCACTGCAACAAGGTTTGCGGTTGATCTCTGATTACATCCTAACCCGGACAAGTCGGAACCAAATTCCCTTACCATGAAGAGATGGTTTGGCAGTTTTGTTCTTCAATCCTTCATGCTCTTCATGGTGAATATTTCTTTGTATTTTTGTCCAAAATCTCAGTAGTAAGGCACTAAAAACTATACTTCAGATCCAAAAACAGCCGGTCATTATTGCCAATACGGGTGAATGGCCGTTTGTCACCACTATGGTAGGCAACAACGCCACCGATCAGCCTGATATTGTCTGTCCACTCATAATCACCCTGTAGACGGGCAATGCCCCCGCCCTCTTCCGGCCTGCCAAACAGCAGCGCAAGAAAGGTTACCTTTAAGCGGGCATGCATGAATTCACCCGCGTAGCGCAGAGCGGTTTGCCACTCACTCTTTTCTGTTCCCTGGGCGGCCAGGGCTGACCTGTAATTGTGAAGATACCGATCCACAACCTCCAGCGTCAGTGTAGTATCATCGAAGCCGCTGTATTCAACCCCCAGCAGCAGATCAGTCCGCTGCTTTTTTTGGCCTGGAATTGCCATAAATTCCAGCCCTCTAAAGTGAGCAATTTCACCTTTTAGCAGCCAGTTGCCTAGCGCTATATTTGCAGCAGAGCCAAACATGGTCAAGCGGCTGTGCACTAATATTTTAGTGCCATTTTTCACTTCCAGGTGGGGTTGATCATCAAACAATCTGGCCCAGTAGAGTGAGAGATCCCAGCCACTGAAGAGGCCATTGAGCGCCACTGCATATTCAAGATTACTGCGACTCTGGTTGGGTGTTTTTTTGACTATGGGATCACTCGGGCCGACATAAAAATCACTGCCGGGCTGCGCTGTTTTATCGAATCGAATCTCCTGGATGATGAGTGCCGACAGATTCCAGTCGCCGCGATAATAGTCCATTCGCGCCATGCTGAGTGGCAGGCGCAGATCTTCAATATCCACCAGCCCCGGCTCTCTCAAGTCCATCGGGTTGAGCACATCAGTGACTCTGAGGTTGTCTGACTTCCCCCACACGGCCAGTTGGCGACCCAGCTTCAGATCCAGCGAACGGGTCAGGTTGCCTTGCACCCAGGCCTCTCCCAGCACGGCTTCACTCTCCTGGCTGTCAAGTTGCTCCTGGGTGTAGCCGCTTCGCCCCTGGATTTGATAGACCAGATCATGCGAGAGGTTTGTCTCGGCATAGCCTCTCCAGCTGTTGATTAGATCCACCTTGAGTTCAAGCCGGAGAGAGCTGCGCAGCCGCGACAGACCTCGGTGATCGGTTTCATTGGCTGCCGGGGCGCTGTGTGCATAGTTATAGCTGCTGGAGAGGGTCAATGCACCATTGAGCTGCCAGGGTGAAGATGCATCAGATGCATAGATATGATCTGCCGTCTGCTCTGTATCGCCGCTGAAGTCATCCAGCAGCGTATCCATATCCGGCTCTGCCGCCTCGTCATCAAAGCCCTCCATGATGGCATCCAGTTCTGCGCCACTGCTGTTGGATTCAGCCGCCAGTATAGTGGTATAACTACCTGTATATAATATCAGCAGCAGAATGAATAACCGGCTTCCCGACATTGTGAATGGTTACAATCCTTTCTCAAGACGGCGCAGGCTGAACATGTCCTGATCCAGTGGCTGATTAAATTTTATGTTATAGAAATTCAGCTCTGTCTTATGCACCATTCTTCGGTTTTTCTTGGTGGTCATGGTCTGTTTTGTTGCTACCCAGATGCCATCAATCTGCTCTATTTTTGGTGAATCCATATATTTTATACGCCCCCCTTCACTGACCCAGAGTACCGCCCGTACCACCATATAGTTATCCTGCCTTACAAACAGTACCGACTTGCTGTACCCCGTCTCATCTATCTCCTCTGCTGTTTTTGGAATGGCCTCAATCACCCAGGTCTTTGCACCACGCACCTCTTTTTCATTGAGTATGCGAAAGTCGTAGGCATCCAGGTTTTTACTGGTCATATCTGAATAGTTGAAGTCAGAGCCCATAAAAGAGCCGCTCTTGTCACTGGAGGCAATGCGCTTTGATTTACCCAGGGCAGGCAGGTAGAGCCATTGATCATCATCCTTGCTGTAGTCATCATAGTCATAGGTTAGAAAGCCGGTATCCTTCACATCGGCAGGGGCCATAAAAAACATGATGCGCTGCTTGTCCTCCCCTTTGTCCTTTGTATAATTACGAATTTTGCGGGCGCGTTTATTACCCCTTTTGTCAATCAGGGTCATCACCATATCCGAGATGCCGTTATCGCCATCATCACGATCATCCACCCGCTCCATGATCTGACGCGCTGTCAGGTTAGCCGCCTGTAACGGCAGCAGGGTTATCATCAAAACTGCAAACAACAATGGGTATTTCATCTTTTAATCCTCAACAGCGGTTTTCTCTCTCTTATAAAATTGCACCATCAATGCAGGCGCCAGAAAGAGATCTGCCAGCAACGCAATCGCAATGGCCAAACCGGTCAACAGGCCAAAATTAAACAGGTTGGTCAGTATTGAAAACATGTAAATAAAGAAACCAAGACAGAGCACAATGGATGTTACCAACATGGCTCGGCCAGAGGTTAACAGTGTGCTGCGTACCGCATCGTCCACATCACCTGACTGTGAATGATAGCGTCTGAAGTTGTGCATAAAGTGGATGGTATCATCCACTGCCAGACCGATGGCAATGGAGCCGATCAAGATGGTGAAGAGATCCATCGGCAGATCAAGCCATCCCATTACGCCAACGGTGACGATGATGGGCGTAAGGTTTGGAATCATGCTGATCAAACCCAGGCGCAAACTGCCTAACAGCAGTATCATCATAATCGTTATCACAACCGCAGCAATGGCGTAACTCTCTGTCATGCTGAAGATGGTGGCCGCCATGGTTCGCCCCAGTATTGCATTCATCCCGGTAACGGTGATAACCACGTCATCACCTAGCTGTTGTTGAAAACGTTTCCGCAGATCATCGGACAGTTCATGCAGGTAGATGGAGTCTGTCCACGGCATCTTCAGGGTGAAACGCGCCTTGCTGAACTGGCTGTCGACAAAATCCTCCAGATCATCAGAGCCGCTGTTTTCAAACAGCAGAAACTCCTGTGCAATCAGATCACGTCTGTCAGGTACGGTATAAAACTCCTGTCGGTTCTCATTCAGGGCACGGTTGGTCTCTCGAATAATATCCACCACCGAGAGGGTTTTGCCAATGGAGATGCGGTCATTTTTTATCTGCTCTATCTCCTGTTTAAGCTGCTCTAACCCTTTGAGTATGTGCGGCTGATAGAGACCGTTCTCTCTGCCGGTATCAACCACCACTTCAACCACACTGGCGCCGCCCATTTTTTGATCGAGAAAATCCCCCGCCTGGCGGACTGACATGGAGGTGGGCATCCATTTATACGGCTCATGAGAAAACCTGACCTGGGTTGTGCCAATAATACTGATCAAAATAATGATGCTGCTGAGCACCAGTACCAGTTTATGGCGTGAGGTTGCAAAATCAGCAATACCGATGACGATGCTGTCCATTTTGGCATGGCGCTTCTCTGCACGGCTGCCGCTTTTTGCTTTCAATGGAATGACAGAGAGCAGTGCAGGCAGTAACAGAATGGTGAAGATCAAGGAGAGCATGACACCGCTGCTGGCCAGTATGCCAAGATCCGAGATCGGCGCAACCTCGGCACCCGCAAATGAGAGCAGCCCCGCAGCGGTGGTGAGACTGGTCATCACAATCGCCAGGCCGGAGTGGCGCATGGCATAGGCAATGCTCTCTTCTTTATCATTGCCCTGCTGTAGATGCCTGTAGAAGATAGCCAGTACATGCACCGATGCCCCCACTCCCACGGCCATAAGAAAGGAGGGGAGGATCTGTGTCGGCAGTTTAAATGCAATGCCTGCAATGGCCATGACGCTCAGGGTGGAGAGCAGCGAAAGAAAGACAACCAACAGCGGCAGCAGTACACCGGATATACGGCGAAACATGATAAACAGGGCAATGGCTATGGCACCAAATGCAAGCCGGATAAAACGCTCCATATTGGTCTGCATGACCTGCTTCAGCTTAAACATCACTTCAGGCCCGCCACCAATACGGATCTGAAAATCAGGCGCGTTGTACTGTTCCGCAATCCGGTGTGCTGCCATCACCAGCTCACTGTTCTCTTCATCTGTTATAAACTGACGTGCTATCGAAGCAGTCTCTTCCTCAAATGCATCATCAAACCCATCCAGCGCATCGCCCTCGATTCCCAAACTGCTGTAGGCATCTGTTTTGATGACAATGACCGTGGTCGTGGCATCTTCTGACAGCAGCAGATTGCGGTAGAAGGCATTGCCCATGGCGCGTTTTTTTACTGCGGCCAGGGCAGCAGCATCCTCCGGCCACTGCTCCAGCAGATCCTCGACAATCAGGGTCGAGGCCTCACCGCGCGTATTGCGGGCGTTGATCAGGCTGGTAATGTCATCCAGATAGGGCAGATTGTCACGCAGCTCTTCATGCAGCTGTTTGAGTTTGTTCAGAAACTTGAGGTCAAACAGATCCGGAGCGGTTACCGCAATGGCCAATATCTCGTCACGCCCAAACTGATCACGAAACTGGGCATAGGCCGTTAATACCGGGTCATCGGCATGCAGAAAACCTTCGGTGGAGGTATCCATCGTCAGCTTCGGCAGCTGGGTTGCCAGCCCCGCAACAAATGCCAGCACCAGCAACAGCACCTTCCAGTGGTTACGGTAGATCAGGTGTGCAAGATGGCCAAAGCCATCCTCTATTTTTTGTCGCAACTGGGTATGCATGGAGTGGTTATCTGAGGTGGGTTGTTTCAGGTACAGCCGGGATCAATCCATAGCTGCATTGAGCGGTACTTTGCAGCGATCAGGCAAAGAGATCAATCCCTAACAGCTCGCTGACACGATCACGCTCTTCATTCGCCGCCAGACCCTCATAGGCCGTGACCGCACGCTGGGAGTGCGCGGTATAGCTCTGCTGCGCAAGGTTCTGTGCCGAGAGGCGGGGCAGACGCTGCTCCATTAGCCGGGAGGCCTCCAGATCCAGGATCTGCGGCACCTTATCCGCTGGCAGGCGGCGGTTATCCTCTGGCT
>JALSJZ010000132.1 GCA_026989135.1 Sedimenticola sp.
CCTCTTCAATGCTCTTCATCAGTTCGGCATCGCTGCGATCCATCCGCTCGCGATCTGTCACAAAGTCGATTGGCTTTGGCTCTACTGCAATGGCAATGGCGCCATCCCCCCGGCCCTCCTTGCCATGACAATAGAAGCAGTACTTCATATAGAGCGCCTTGCCATTGTCCAGATTGACCGTCTGATCCGGCGCAGCATACACCATCGGGGTAAGGCCTAAGGCAGCCAGCATGCCACAGGCTGCCAGCTTCAGATTTAGATTCAGCGACCATTTCCGTGTGAAAAAGCCATTCAGTCTGGTTATATATCTTCTCTTGTTTAAAGCCATCAACTCAGTCTCTATCCTCTCTGTTTACATCCTGGGCACAACGAAAGCCAAAACTAAAATTCTTTGTCATTGGGTGAAAGAAGATACGGTTATAGGTCGGCGCACTGATACCGCATCGATAGTAGGTGCAGTCATACCAGGAGCCGCCCTTTACCACACGGTACATCTCCCCCTCATTGAGATCCTTGTGGGTATTACCCGGATAGGCCTTGTACCAGCTTGCCGTCCACTCAAAGACATTGCCCGCCATATCATAGAGGCCATAAGGGCTTCTGCCATTTTCAAAAGAGCCCACCTTCATCGCCTTGCCCAGCCCGTGCTGGGGGGTGTTGCCCTTGCTCTTGTCAAACTCATCCCCCCACGGAAAGACCCTGCCATCGGTACCTCTTGCCGCCTTCTCCCACTCATATTCGGTTGGCAGGCGCTTCCCGGCCCACTCGCAGTAGTCACTGGCATCCTGCCAGCTTACAAAGACAACCGGGTAATCTTCCATCCCCTCCGGAATATCATTATTGCTCTTTACCCAGTCATCCGGTAGGCGGTGCCCGGTGGCTTGAACAAAGCGCTTGTATTTGGCATTGGTCACCTCATAGAGATCAATATAGTAGTCCGGCAGATACTTTTTGTGCGCAGGCCCGGATTTTGGCCACCAATCATCCGTCCCCATAGTAAACTCACCCGCAGGCACCAACACCATATCTTCAGGGGCTTTGCGCTCGGTACTGACCGGGGGAGATGAGGGAGCCGCCTTTGCCAGCGCAACCTTGTAGACTCTATCCTCCAATGGCACCTTGTAGCGCTCATCAATCTCTAAAAAGCGCTGGCTATAGTCCGCATTGTGGCACCGCAGGCACTCGGTATCGGTCGTGTAATCTATGGCGGGACGCTGCTGCTGCGCATGGCAGAGGGCGCAATTTGGCTGGCCGGTTTCCAGATAGTCTGCAATCCGCTCCTGCTGGATCTCCGCCTTCGATTCCACCGGAAAAGGCAGCTCTTCCACCTCCCCGTTCTGCACCGCTGAGGCAGCAGCCACAGAGATCGAAACAACGAATGAGCAGAGCAGCAGAAGACATCTGCCAGCAAAGAACGTCACAACTCTGCTTGCACAGGGTACAGCTGGATTCAACATCAAAATCAAACCTATAACTAGAGGAAAATCAAAGATTTTCATTCTGCTTAGCGGCAACGTCCATGTCAAGGAACCGGAGGAAGATACCCTTACAGACCCAATAACAGCCAAAAGTTCCCCCACAGTTAACTTTAGCCCCTTCCTGCCTGTTTTCCACATAAAATAACCGGATCAATAGACCAATAGGTCGCCAAACAGCGGACAGATCACGATTATTCCACTTTAATCGAGGTCTGTCCCCTATTGCCCCCTGCCTATTGTCTTGAGCTGCTATTGTCCGGGTTAACCGCGAATACCAGGGTTTGCGAAATAAAGTTCTATTCCTTGCGGCCGATAGTACTAACCAGACATTTGCGCGGGATCATACAACCTGTTTCAACTCTCTTCTGTGTCATGTGCGTATAAGTCAGTGACACGGGCTGACAGGAAAGTGAATTATGGAACGAACGCTTCTGCTCGTAGACGATGAACCCAATATTCTCCAGGCACTCAAGCGCCTGTTGCGGCGTAGTGGCTACCGGATACTGACGGCGGAGAGCGGCCAGGAGGGTCTCAGGCTGCTGGAACAGCACTCGGTGCAGGTCATCATCTCGGATGCCCGCATGCCCGGAATGGGCGGCATCGAGTTTCTGGACAGGGCCAGGGAGCGTTGGCCTGATTGCATCCGCATCATGCTCTCGGGCTACACTGAACTGGAGGCGGTCATTCAGGCAGTCAACCGGAGCGCCATCTACAAGTTTTTCACTAAACCCTGGGAGGATGATCGGTTGCGGGATCATATTGAGGAGGCCTTCCGGCAATATGAACTGCAGGATGAAAATCATCGCCTCACCCAGGAGCTGCATGCCGCCAATGATGAGTTGGCTCGCATCAATCAGTGTCTGGAAGAGCGCGTGGATGAGAATGCCAAACAGAGTGCGCTGAGCCTGGCGTCACTCAAAATTGCCCAGGATATACTTGAGCACCTGCCGATTGGCATTATCGGCATCAGTGAAGACAATCTGATCTCTTCCGTCAACCGATATGCCCTGAAGCTGCTCAATAATGGGAAGAGCGGATTGGTCGGTCTTGTGGCAGATGATGTGCTGCCGGCGGAGATCCTCGGGGTTCATTGTGCAGCGGCGGAAGATTGCCAGGTTGCAGAACAGGTAACACTGGCCGATGGCCGGGTTATTGAAGTAGGGCATTACCGGATGGACGATGGCAGGGTCAATGCCAGCATATTGATTATTCAGCAGCAGAAGGATTAGCCGTGATACCCGTTAATCTGGATGATCTGGATAGCCTGCCGGCACTCAAACCCGGGGTAGCCAGTATCCTGCGCACCATACAGCAGGATGAGATCGATGCCGCCGATATTGCAAAGAGCATACAGCTGGACATTGGATTGACAGCTCGCGTTCTGCGAGTTGCCAACTCCTCTTTCTATGGCTTCAGCAACCAGATTGCATCGGTTAAGGATGCCTGCATATTGCTGGGCAAACATACCGTATGCAACCTGACGCTCTCCTCTGTGGTGGTCTGTCATCTCTCATCCTCCGGAGAGGGGATGCTTGATTGCCGGGTACTTTGGCAGCACGGGTTGAGAACGGCTGCAGCTGCCATGGTGTTGGCAAAGCAGTGCGGCATGGATGAGGGCAGCGCCTTTACCGGTGGCCTGCTGCATGATCTTGGCCGGGTGGTGCTGGCCATACACTTCCCTGCGCAGTTTACTGCGGTGCTGGATTATCAGAATGACCGCCGCTGCCTGACACAGGAGGCGGAGATGGCAGTTTTGGGTATTGACCACTGCATCCTCGGAGCAGAGCTGGCAAAGAGATGGAACTTTCCTGATCACCTCTGCAGGGTCATCGGCAGCCATCACCGGCCAGAGCCGAGCCATCAAAATAATCTGCCCCGGCTGATCCATGTCGCAGATGTGATCAGCCATGATCTGGCTCCGGATAACAAGGGAGAGAGCCTGATTCCGCCGGTAGATGAAGAGGTGGTCAAACAACTGGGGCTGGAGTGGCCGCAGCGGGATGATCTGTTTATGGAGATGGAGGAGATACATGGTGCCCTCTCCACTCTGCTGGAAACCTCAGGAACATAACCCAATGAACACCCTCTCTCCAAGTGGAATGGCATCGGGTCGAAAAGGTAACGCCTGATGAGCACACAGAGCAGAGATACCAAAGAGCTTGAACGGGGCCTGAAGGCATCGCAGGCGCAGATCGAGCATGATTTCCACGTGCAAAAAGCGATCAGTGAGATCCTGCAGATCTCGCTGGAGCCGATCACGCTGGAAGAGCAACTGGATAAGGTCATTAGGCTGCTGGTCTCTATTCCCTGGCTGTCAGTACAGGGCAAGGGTGCCATCTTTCTCTACAACGAGCAGACCAGGAAGCTGGAGCTGAAGGCTCAGCACGGGCTGGCTGAAGCGCTGCTGACAATGTGCGCACAGGTGCCCCTGGGACACTGTCTGTGCGGCGCTGCGGCGGAGAGTGCAACAACAGTGTTCAAAGGGCATCTGGATAATGAGCATAGGGTGCGCTTCGAGGGGATGGCGGATCACGGCCACTACTGCCTGCCCATTATCGCGCGCGAGCGGATGCTGGGCGTGCTAAACGTCTATGTCGATGCGGGCCATGAGCGGGGGATCAATGAAGAGGCATTTTTAACCACAGTCGCCAACACCCTGGGCGGCATCATTGAGCGCGCCGTATCCGAGCGGGAGCTGTATTACCAAAAGTTCGCCATGGATCAGCATGCCAATGTCAGCATTACCGATGTGGCTGGCAAGATTATCTATATCAATGACCGTTTCTGTGACAGCATGGGCTACGGCCGGGATGAGTTGATCGGGCAGAGCCACCGTATCCTGAAATCCCCCCACCATACGGATGATTTCTTCAAAAAGATGTGGGAGACGCTGACGGCGGGGGAGGTCTGGCATGGTGAGATCTGTAATCGCAGCAAAAGCGGTGAGCTGATCTGGCTGGATGCAACCATCGTCCCCTTTCTCGATCCTGCCGGCAAGCCCTATAAATATGTCTCCATACACAACGATATCACGACACTGAAAGCGGTCGAACGGGAGTTGGCAAAAGAGGGCGCCTTCCTGCAGAACCTCACCCACTCTATCGGAGACGGCATCATTGCAGGTGATGCGGCAGGCAAGATCACCTTTATCAATGCAGAGGCCCGCACCCTGATCGGGCGCAAAGAGGATGAGCTGATCGGGGAGGATATCGGTGAAGTCGCCTACGGGCAGATGGTAGACGCAGCAGTGGCAGAGCAGCAGGGAAACCCCATACTCAGAGCCCTGCATGGATTCCGCACCTACCGCGAGGAGGATGGCATCTTCTACCGGCAGGATGGCACCACTCTGCCCATCGCCTTCGTGGTCTCCCCCATGATCGACGACACCGGCTATGCGGGGTCTATCACCGTATTTCGGGATATCACCCAACGCAAAGCCATTGAACAGAAGCAGCAGGCATTGATCAAAAAACTTCAGGATGCCCACACCCAGCTACTGCAATCGGAGAAGATGGCCTCCATTGGCCAGCTGGCGGCCGGTGTCGCCCATGAGATCAACAACCCAGTCGGCTACATCAACTCCAACATGGGGTCACTGCGGCAGTATGTAACCGATCTCTTTTCGCTGCTGGAGGGGTACAAAAAACTGGAGGCGCTGATTCCGGAGGAGCATCCGGTACGCCGGGAGGTGCAGAATCTGCAGCAGGAGCTGGATCTCGATTTTCTGCAAGAGGATATCAAAAGCCTGCTCGAAGAGTCGGATGAAGGGATTCTTCGGGTCAAGCAGATCGTCAATGATCTCAAGGACTTCTCCCGCCTGGACAGCACCGAATGGCATTGGGCCGACCTGGAGTCGGGGCTGGACAGCACGCTGAATATTGTCCACAACGAGATCAAATACAAGGCGGACGTGGTCAAGGAGTACGCAGGCATTCCGCAGGTAGAGTGCATCGGCTCACAGCTCAACCAGGTCTTTATGAACCTGCTGGTCAATGGTGCCCATGCAATTGGCGAGCGTGGCACCATTACCATACGCACCGGCACCGAAGGTGCCGACCAGGTCTGGGTGGAGATTGCCGATACCGGAAAGGGCATCGAGTCTGGTGCGCTCTCCCGCATATTTGATCCCTTCTACACGACCAAGCCGGTAGGTAAAGGCACGGGGCTTGGACTCTCGCTCTCCTACAATATCGTGGAGCGCCATGGCGGCGTGATCACAGTGGAGAGCAAGGTAGGCAGAGGTAGCTGTTTCCGGGTACGGCTGCCCATCAGGCAGGCCAAAAGAGCTGCGTCAGAAGAGCATGATAAAGACGACCAGAAATAAGATACGCGTGGCGTTCATCACGCCCACCATCGTTACTCTGCTGGCGCTGGGGCTCTTCGAGTGGTTCATGCTTGAGACACAGCACGATCATGCCTTTATCGGTGCAATAGGGTCGCAGCCCGAGTTGAGCCAGAATCTGTTGACCTTCGCCAACATGGTGCGTATCGGGCAGGAGGAGGATAAAAATGAACTGGCAAAGAGCATGGCCGCATTCAGCGCCAGGCTGGAGCTGCTGGAGCAGGGTGGCCAATGGATGCAGCAGCATCTGCCGCCCCTGCCGCAAGAGCTGATGCACGAACTGGCTGCGGTGAAAAAGATCTGGCTGGATATAAAACCCCGTATAAAGCTGATTATTGAAAAATCTGTGGCAGATACGCAGTGGCAGGCTGCCTATCAGCACCTGGTCGGTGACATCCCCAGGCTGCAGGCGGCATCACATAGCCTGATTATGGCCTATGATGAGCGAGACAACAGGCTGCGTACACAGATGCTCTACAGCCTGGCCGCTGTTGTCCTGCTGACCCTATCTTCCACCATTATCGGCGTATGGGTGGTACGCCGGTATAGCAATGAGCAGCAGATCATAGAGGCCAGGCTGCGCCAGGAGAAAGAGGAGCAGGAGCAGCTGGTGCAACAGCTGCAGGATGCGCAGGCGCAGCTTTTGCAATCAGAAAAACTGGCCTCTATAGGCCAGTTGGCGGCCGGCGTTGCACATGAGATCAACAACCCCGTGGGCTATATCAACTCCAATATCGGCTCTTTGCAACGAGCCCTGGATGACCTGTTCAGACTGCTCGACCTCTATGAGCGGGCAGAAGAGAAACTCAGTGATGAACAGACCCGGCAGCAGATCCAGGCCCTCAAGCAGGAGGTGGATCTGGAATTTCTTAAAGAGGATCTCAAAGAGCTGATCAGTGAATCACAGGAGGGCGTGGGGCGGGTCAAACGGATTGTGCAGGATCTCAAGGAGTTCGCCCACATGGAGGAGAATGAGTGGCAATGGGCAGATCTGCATCAAGGGCTGAACAGCACGCTCAACATCGTCAACAACGAGCTCAAATACAGGGCAGAAGTGGTAAAGGATTACGGCGATATTCCAGAAGTGGAGTGCCTCATCTCACAGCTCAATCAAGTCTTCATGAACCTGCTGGTCAATGCGGCACACGCCATAGAGCAGCAGGGAGTCATTACCATCCGCACAGGTAGAGAGGGGGATCATGTCTGGATATCAGTGGCGGACAACGGTAAAGGCATGGATGCGGCCACACAAAAAAAGATCTTCGATCCATTCTTCACCACCAAAGCGGTAGGCAAAGGGACGGGGCTGGGACTGTCACTCTCTTACACCATCATCCAGAGGCACAATGGCAGCATCAGCGTAAAAAGTGAGCCCGGTAAGGGCTCGACCTTCTGCATCAGATTACCCATTGCGCAAGCTGAGAGAAAGGCGGAAAGCTAGTGACCAGCTCAGATACAGACCCTGTAACCGAGACTGCTGACGGGAGCCTTGAGCAGGTCATCTCATCGGCAACCCTGCTGTTCGTCGATGATGAGAGCAATATCCTTTCATCACTGCGACGCCTGTTCAGGCCGCTTGGCTACAAGATCCTGCTGGCACCTGGTGGCGAGGAGGGACTGGAAATCATGCGCAACAGCGCCGTTGACCTGGTCATCTCCGACATGCGCATGCCAGAGATGGATGGCGCCACCTTTCTTGCCAGGGTGGCGGAACAGTGGCCGACGACGATGCGCATTCTGTTGACCGGCTATGCCGATATGGAGTCCACCATTGCCGCGATCAATGCCGGCAAGATCTATAAATATATCAGCAAGCCATGGGATGAGAACGAGATCAAAATCTCAGTCCGTCGCGCCCTGGAGCAACGCTTTCTGGAGCAGGAGCGGCAACGTCTACTAGCTCTGACAAAGAGGCAAAATAGAGAGCTGCAGGCATTCAATGCCAATCTGGAAGAGACGGTTCGGCAGCGCACCCAAGAGCTGCGCAAGACCATGGAGCTGCTGGAGCAGGCGCACAGATCCCTGAAGGACAACTATGTCGGCTCCATCAAAGTGCTCTCCAACATCATAGAGCTGCGGGAAAGTGGATCAACCGGGCATGCCCGGCGGGTGGCGGAACTGGCACGCGACCTGGCCGTGAAGATGGATCTGGACAGTGAGACCGTGCAACAAGTGCTGTTTGCGGCATTATTGCATAACATCGGTAAAGTCGGGCTGCCGGACAGATTGATCAACAAGCCTTTTCATGAACTGCTGGCAGAGGAGCGGGATCAGGTTATGAAACATCCGGCCATCGGGGAGGGACTCCTTATGGGGCTGGACAATCTCCAGCTTGCGGCCAAACTGATCAGGAATCAGCATGAGCAATTCAATGGCTGCGGCTATCCAGACGGGCTTGCCAGAGAGGCCATCCCGTTGGGCGCCAGGATCATCGCCCTGGCCAATGACTATGATGAGCTGCTGCATGGCATGCTCCTGCGCAAGCAGCAGAGCCAAAGTGAAGCACAGAGCTACCTACTGAAACACCGTGGCAAGCGTTATGACCCGGAGTTGGTGGATATCTTTCTGGATATGGTGGGTGCCGCCAAAGCCCGGCCGACCAAAGAGCGCGTGCATCTTGTCAAATCGAATGGCTTGACTGCAGGCATGATGCTGGCGCGGGATCTGGTAGTTCATGACCGGGCGCTGCTGCTGTCAAAAGGGCATCTGTTGGATGAAGGGCTGATTCAACGCATACATGAGCTGGAGAGGTCGCTGGATGAAGATCTGGATATCTATGTCATCGTACCAGGAGGATGATGAAAATATGCCGCCTGATGATCTTTGATGATGAAGAGCATATTCTGAGAAAAAATAGGGAGAGAAAGAAATTCTGGGGACACGAAACTCAATTCAAGCAATTAAGTTTCGTGTCCCCATAAATCTCTCAATTCAAGCAATTAAGTTTCGTGTCCCCATAAATCTGTGTCCCCATAAATCTCCCATAAATCTATTCTGGAATAACCCCCGTAATTACATTATAGTTACTTGTCGGTCGTTTTTTCTGAGGTGATTTGAAATGGCTTATTTGGTAAAAATTGGAAACTCACAGGGTATTAGAATACCAAAGCCTCTAGTGGAGCAAGCCAATCTAGAAGGAAAAGAACTTAAATTACAGTTGGTTAGCGGCGGCCTTCTTATAACGCCTGAACGAGATACTAGGAATGGTTGGAAAGAGAAAATAGAGCAGGTTATTGAAGCCAAGGGTCAGGGATTTGTTGATAATGAATGGCTTGATTTTCCATTAGCTTCTGATAATGAGCTTGATTGGTGATGGTGAAGCGGTTTGATGTATGGCTTGTTGATCTGAATCCTGCCAAGGGAGGGGAAATCAATAAGACTCGTCCCTGCGTTGTGATATCACCCAATGAAATGTCAGCTTTATCCACCGTGCTCATGGCTCCAATGACAACCAAGGGTTTTGAGTTCCCATGTCGCATAAAATGTAGATTCAAAGGAAAATCAGGCTTGATTTTACTTGACCAAGTAAGGGCAGTAGATAAGTCTAGATTGGTGAAAAAACTTGGGGTTATAAGCAACAAGGTTCAGCTAGAACTTTGTTCTTGTTTACAGGAGATGTTTGAATTTTGAAGTACGCAGCTAACAAGGCTCATTAACACGGACATTTTACCGATTATGGGCAATGTTATACCGAGGAATTCTGGAGGACACAATACATAACTGAAGCTTCCTGAAATCATTAGCCCAACCCTGGGCAGAACCACCCGCTACGACAGCAATAGAGGACAGACCACGATTTAATGGCAGAGGCGGTCGGGGCTTGCATCATCAGCAAGACCGATATCCGCTGTGTCACTGATCGCCCTAATGGAGCCACTTGTTAAACGCTCACCCACAGTTAACTTTAGCCTCTTCCTGCCTGTTTTCCAGATAAAACAGTCGCTTCATGGTTTAATTAGCCTCTTCTCCATTTGATAGACCCAAGACCATGCCTGACAGCTCCCCCGGCCTCTTCTCCTATCGCAAATTCTGGGCGCACCGCTTTGGCACCGCCCCGGTGCTGCCCATGTCAAAAGAGGAGATGGATCAACTGGGTTGGGACAGTTGTGACATTATCCTGATCACAGGCGATGCCTATGTTGATCACCCCAGCTTTGGCATGGCGCTGATTGGCCGCCTGCTGGAGGCGCAGGGGTTCCGGGTCGGCATCATTGCCCAACCGGACTGGCAGGATACCGGTGCCTTCCAGAAACTGGGGCGCCCAAATCTCTATTTTGGTGTCACAGCAGGCAACATGGACTCTATGGTCAACCGCTACACGGCGGACAGACGCATCCGCAGCGATGATGCCTACTCACCCAACGGTGAAGCCGGTCAGCGGCCAGACCGCGCTGTCATCGTCTACTCGCAACGCGCCAAGGCGGCCTATAAAGGGGTGCCGGTCGTCATCGGCGGCATTGAGGCAAGTCTGCGGCGTATCGCCCACTATGACTACTGGTCCGACAAGGTGCGGCGCTCCATACTCCCCGACTCCAAGGCCGATATGCTCCTCTTTGGCAACGCTGAGCGCGCCATCGTGGAGCTCTCTCACCGGCTGGCCAGGGGTGAAGCGATCAGCAACATGCAGGATATTCGGGGCAGCTGCATCATGTGCAGCTGCGTGCCCGATGAGTGGACGGAGATCGACCATACTTCACCCGATGGCCCGGTTCCCATTGTCAAACCACCCAACCCCTATGCAGCCAAGCCCGAATGCGGCAACAGTGCCAATCTGGAGGCCACGCTGCCCATTCAAAAGCAGCAGCCTGCCGGCAGCGATCCAGCCCGTACCGTACTGCGGCTTCCCTCATACGATCAGGTGGCCGGTGACAAAATCCTCTTCGCCCACGCCGCCAGGATTGCCCATCTGGAGACCAACCCCGGCAATGCCCGCGCCCTGGTACAACGGCATGGTAAGCGCGACCTCTGGATCAACCCGCCACCTCTCCCGCTCAAGACCCACGAGCTGGATCAGCTCTATGAGCCACCCTATACCCGCCGGCCACACCCGGCCTATGGTGCCGCCAGGATTCCCGCCTGGGAGATGATCCGCTTCTCCATCAACATCATGCGCGGCTGCTTTGGCGGCTGCACCTTCTGCTCCATCACCGAGCATGAGGGGCGCATCGTGCAGAACCGCTCGGAAGATTCCATCATAAAGGAGATGGAGGCCATTCGTGACGGAACTCCCGGCTTCACCGGCACCATCTCCGACCTGGGCGGCCCCACCGCCAATATGTATCGCCTGCGCTGTAAAGATCTGGCCATAGAGGCAGTCTGCCGCAAACCCTCATGCATCTACCCGAAGATCTGCAAGATATTGGGGACAGACCATGCCCCGCTGACCCATCTCTACCGCCGCGCACGGCAAGTGCCGGGCGTAAAGCGGGTACTCATTGCATCCGGGCTGAGGTATGACCTTGCGATCCGCTCCCCGGAGTATCTGCAGGAGCTGATTACGCACCATGTGGGCGGCTATCTGAAGATCGCCCCGGAGCACACAGAGGCTACACCGCTGGATGCGATGATGAAGCCCGGCATCGACAGCTATGACAAGTTCAAACGCGAGTTTGACCGTTACTCCAAAGCGGCCGGCAAAGAGCAGTATCTGATCCCCTACTTCATGGCTGCCCACCCTGGCTCCACGGATAGGGATATGCTGGAGCTGGCCCTCTGGCTGAAAAAGAATGGTTTTCGGCTGGATCAGGTACAGGCCTTTCTGCCCACGCCATTCGCCATCGCGGCCGATATGTACTACACCGGGCAGAACACCCTCAAACCGATACGCCAGGAGAACACCCCCATCTTTGTCGCCAAGGGGCTGCGTCAGCGGCGTCTGCAAAAGGCCTTTCTGCGCTACCATGACCCCAAAAACTGGCCCATGCTGCGCGATGCCCTGAAAGAGATGGGGCGGGCAGATCTTATCGGTAACGGAAAGCGCCATCTTGTCCCCTCCTGGCAGCCGGGTGATAAAAGAGTCGGCTCCGGGGCAAGAGACAGGACGCCCGTAAAGCGGAAAATAGTGGTTAAAAGAGGTTCGTCATCCAGGGGGCAGCGTCGCCACAGGCCATAGGCTCAGGCTTCAAACAGCAGCTTCAAATACCGCAGCGACCAGAGCAGGAACAGCAGCATCCATAAACCCGCAGAGAGCAGGATCAGATTCAGGTACCAGGCCGTATCCAGATTCAGGCTCAGCCCGCTCAGCGCCCGGGTCACCACCACCAGTTGCACCAGCATGAAGAGCCCAACCGTGTAGCGGTCGGCTGCGGGCTTGCGCCCGGAGTGACCCAGGATGATCCTCGAACCAAAGCCGAGGGCAATCGTTGTAAAGTAGCCTATCGCGATCAGATGCAGCGGTGTCTGCTCAAAAAACCACGATGCCCCATCTGTAAAATAGCGTGCGGCACCTTCCAGAAAAAAGAGAAAAAAACCGGCCGGAATCCACAACAGCGCCAGATAGAGCACCCATAGAATAGACTCCACCTTAAAAAATGGCAGCCGCCATTTGATGATCTCCGACAGCGTGACGAGCGCCAATAAGAGATCCACCACAAAGCCGTAGCTGCCCAGCTGCAGGGTCTCCAGCAGCACCTTGATCACCAGCAGCGCAAAAACAGCCTCCAGAAAGTAGCGGCTTTTACAGGCTCGATACCCCTCTACCTTCCCCTCAGTGAAGAAGGGGATCATCTTTCGGCTCAAGGTCAACACCACCATAAAAAGATAGAGGAAGAATCCAATATCTATCGCTGCCTGCTGCCAAACCCCTCCTGCCACACCCAGCCAGCAGAGCAGGAACAGAAGATGGGAGAGCCCCCCCAGGGCAAAAGCCAGCAGTATCCAGTTGGTATCGTATCGGTTCTCCACCATGCTTTGGCGGTTTGCCGTCATTAACACCCCGCACACCATGAGATAGGCCGCAAACAGCCCCACCCCGGCTATGGCCAATAACGAAGTTGAGCTGTACAGCGACAGGGCAAAGATCAGGGA
Source organism: Sedimenticola sp. (assembly GCA_026989135.1). GTDB lineage: Bacteria > Pseudomonadota > Gammaproteobacteria > Chromatiales > Chromatiaceae > WFXD01. Next base: position 12,847 of record JALSJZ010000132.1, read on the forward strand.
TGAGAGGTTAAGGATCAGAAAAACAGCAAGGTATTGGGTACGTGGCACCGGTGGGGTAGCAAAAAACCGGGGTGCCATGGTAAACAAAAATGCCGTAAAAAACTGCGTAAACACCATAAACATCATGGCATAGGCATGATACAGCGGAAGTGCAATCAGCGACGATGCCCACCCGGCATAGTGCGCTGCCAGCAGCCCCATGTAGATGAGGGCATTGGCAATGCCGCCAAGGAAAAAGAGTTTATGAGGTTTGGCAGTAAGGTTTACAAACAGATGATTCATAGAGACAGAGATTGTCAAACGCCAGACACAAAAAAAGCACAGCACTGCCTAAGCGGTGCTGTGCTTTGGATCGTGCAGCTATTGGCAGGTTCCGCAGCAGCTGGCACCCTGAGAGCTGGCATCCTTTGCCCCTTTAAGAGCCGCTTCGTAGTTTGGCTCGTCGGTAATCTCTGGGACGATCTCTTTATAGGCGACCCGGCCATCTTTATTTACAACAAAGACGGCTCTACAGGTGAGGCCTGCCAAAGGGCCATCCGCCAGCAGAACGCCGTAGGCATTGGCAAAACCCTTGCTTACGAAATCACTGACAACCGTCAGATTATCAATACCCTCTGTGGTGCAGAAGCGGGTCGCTGCAAATGGCAGATCCATAGAGACCACAATCACCTCAACATCGGCAATCTTTGCTGCTTCCTGATTAAAGCGCCGGGTCTCTGCGGCGCAGACCTCTGTATCCAGTGAAGGAACCACCACAATCAGCTGGGTGTTGTCGCTGGCTCCACCGACGACCTTGTCCGCCAACCCTTTTGAATTGACCAGGGTGACCTGCGGTGCCACATCACCCGTCTTGATTTCAGTGCCACTCAGGGTGCATGGATTACCTTTCAGTGTAACGGTTGTCATCATTTTCTCCTCATTTGTAAGCTAACCATCAGACGCCTTTCTGCACACCCAAAACCTTCGGGATAACCTAATAACCATCTTTATTATCAAACAGATAAATAAAAAGAGATGTTTTGTGCTGCGGCAAACGACAAGAGACCCGACGCCTGTTCTTATAGCCCTACACCATACCAGTCAGACCAGGTCAGAGCAACCCTTTGGGGCAGGATCAAACCAAGGCTCCTAAAGCTAAAAAGCGATATGCAGAGCCTCGTCGCTGGGCAGATAGATACGAAAACAGCTCCCTTTCAGATCACCCTGGTTTGTCATGCGGATAAAGCCCGTTTTACCATTCAATTGGTGCAGCTCCGCCACGATCTGCGAAAAGTAGTTGCCCAACCCTGTCGTGCTGCTGGAGAAATCCACACCCGTGCTGCGGTTTCCCTGCTGTAGATTCTCCTCCAGCATCTGCTCGGGATAGCCGCTCCCGTCATCCTGTACGCTTATTACCAGAAAGCCATCCTCTTCAAACGCCTTGAGCACTATTTTCGACCGGGTATAGCGAACCGCATTATTGATTGCATTATCAAGCACTCCGTAGACCAGCCCTCTGTCCATCTGGCAGGCCAGATCATCCTGACAATCAATGATCAATTCAATATTTTTATCCTGCAAAACAGCCGCATACTCAGCACCAATATCGGTTAAAAAGTCATCGATATAGTGAAGATCATCTTGCAGTGCAAAATCCTCAGCGCCCACTTTGTACAGCGCCAGCAGACGTATTAGATTATTATTGATGCGCTTGATCTCATATTTGAAACCACCATATTTTTTACCCGCAATTTCATCATCCGCCTGAATCACCTCTACACGATCCAAAAACATCGCAAGGGAGTTTTTAACATCATGAATGGTCAGCGCAAGCGCCGCTTCGAAATGGGTTTTGGATGAATGGGAAGTCATTCTCTCTCTTGCTATCTTTTTAGCGATTTGAGCATCTTTGTCAGTTCTGCATGACGTTTGTCCGCCTTTCCTGTTCTCTCAACACGATCCAGGTAGCGTCTTGCCTTGCATAGAAGCTGATCGTCTACACCATTTTTTTTCATCAGCATAATAGAGGCCAACGCAGCATTAAGATTGAATGCCTTGCTGTTGGGCGCCTTCTCGGATGCCCTCTCAAGCAGCTCCAGTGACTCCTTCAGCTGACCCGACTCTGCCAGCCGGATGCCCTCTTTATTCAATGCGCGCAACTCTTGCGTCGATTTGCTGATGATCTCTGTCAACTCACCGGCGTGACCTGTCCTCTCCCCCACCTCTCTCAGTCTATCCAGCAGCGCCTCATCATCATGGTTGTTCTCTGCCAGGTTGCCAACTATGGCGCTGCCAAGCCTCACATCGTCAAGCGTTAGTGCGGTTTCAGCAAGCTTTAGTGAGGCCTCATCTGGAACGACCCCCTGGTTCTCCTGATATATTTTTTCCGCCTGACCCAAAAACCTGTTGGCCTCTGCCTTCCCACCTTTACCGGCATGCAGATCAGCCGTTGCAGTCACCACCTGAAGCAGGTCTACCGCACTCTCTTTCAGTTGGCCCCTGGCCTCTTTGAGATTGGTTAACGCCTTAAGTGTATCCCCTCTCTCAAGCAGTACCTCATTCATGCCAAGATACTCTTTGGCTGATTTAAAGCAGGAGTGCGCACCATATTGAATCGCTGACCGATAGGCGCTTGCCGCAATATCCAGCTCTCCATTCTCTTTGGCCAGCTCACCTAGCGCACACTGGCGAGAGATGGTTTTTGGGGAGATTCTCGAAGCCGTTACCAGTTTTTCCTGCGCCTGTATCTTCTCTTTTAAAGCCAAGTAACATTTGGCGGACCAATCATAGGCCTCCATGTAATACTGGTTCTCAGCTATTAATTCATCAAACACCGCAACCGCTTTGCCATAGTCTTTCAAATGATAATAAGCCTGCCCCAAACCAAACCTGGCCCATGGCACCTCTTTCTGTGCCAGTATCTTTTGAAAAAATTCCACTGCTTTTTCATAGCGTTCTGTCTTTAGGTAAAAGCTGCCCAACAGCTTAGCTACATCAAGCGTGTAGCGGGACTTGCTGAGCAGCTTCTCCTCTGCAATCTTTATTGCATCCGGGTATCGCTTGTCAAACATGGCCTCATAGATAGCCATCAACTCCTCTTTTTTCTTGATCGCCTTGGTGATGCGGAGCTGCAACAGCTCTTTGGTAAATGGTTTTGCAATATAGTCATCCGGCTGACACTCAATCGCACCCAGTACACGATACCTCTCTGTTTCGGCAGTGATCATTATGAAGATGCAGCTGGGCTTGATCAGGCCCATGTGATGAGCCTCTTCCAATATCTGATGCCCATCCTTGCCATCACCCAGGTTGTAGTCGCACAGCACGATGTCGTAGGCATTGTGCCGGATCTTCTCTATGGCTCCTTTACCATTGCTGGCGAAGTCGGCATTCTCCTCTCCCAGATCCCGCAGCATGCGGCGTACAGCCAGCCGCATGTCAGAAAAATCATCCACAATCAATATCTGGCGCTCATTCTCAGACGCTTGCAATCCAACCCGCTCCTTTCGGAACTTTGCCCCTACCAGTATATCGACGCTACTCATATATTTTATAATTTCATATAGTTACGGACTAATACCGCATTAACCTGGAAACCTTTCGGCACATTTTGTGCGCAATTTTCAGTCTGACCTCTTGGCCAGTTAACGGCCAAAAGCAGAAATTCTTGAATCTGGAACACCCTGTTAAATCGTAGCGATGGCTGATGATCTTGAAGATCATTATCGGGGTATAAAAGCCCTTTCGTTGCCACACATGTTCATGCATCATGCCTCTATTGCAACAAACCAACCAAACGACATGGAGACCCACAATGAAGAGACTGCTACTTATTCTTATCACCCTGCTTTCACTCGCAACCGCCGTGCAGGCCGGAGGGGCTGCTGAGGGTATATGGATTGATGTGCGCGGCGCTGCCGAATACCAGCAGGGGCATAAGGACGGTGCCATAAATATCCCGCATACCGAGATCGGACAACGAATCCAAAGTATTACAACAGACAAGGCCGCAACCATACACCTCTACTGCCGCAGTGGAAATCGAGCAGGCATTGCCAAGGCTGCACTGATGCGCATGGGTTACTCCAACGTCATCAATGAGGGTGGTTTTACCGATCTGCAGTAACCGCCATTCCGCTCTCTACCAGGCTCTGCTGTCTGCGGATTACTTTCCATCCCGTGGCAGCAGCTTTGGTTTTTTGGATCTGTCTTCACTTGCCCACTTGGCATAATACTCTTTGTGCTTTGATTGAATAGCTGCCATCTCACTCTCTTCCTCACCGGCAGGGGCGGCTGTTTTTTCTACCTCTTCACACTCTTTTAAGCTCCCCTTGAAGCGGGCCGAGTAGAGCATGTTGATCGGCATTGGGGTGATCTCAAACCGCCCTATCCACTTCCCCATTATGGGTGCGATGCGAACGTAATAGGTCTTGTTGGGTCTTAGCTCCGCTGACAGATAGTCTGCATTATTGCCAGCGACCATGAACAGATGTTTTCCCGGTTCCAGCTGGTAAGCAAGTTTTTGCTTTGCCACCAGGGTTCCGATCAGCGAAGGGGTATCTCCTTTAATCTCGAATATGCTGGATTCAATGGCGACGCCAAAGGCTGATGGGCGCATGAACACGACCATTGATTGTCCTCTCTCTGGTGCAACAGCAGCCCGCTCAGGTGGCACCACTCGCATGTTTTTTACCCCACCGGCGCACCCGGACAGGAGCAGCACTATTGCCAAATAGGACAAAAAACGTTCTCTTTTATTGATCATCTTCTTTTTCATAACTATTGCATGGCCTTGTATATGTTATATTCTGCCCCATCAATCCCCCTGTTATCCAACTATTTTTCAAGCCATGCAGCAGCTCCCTTTGGGCATTCGCCTTAACCCAGGCATCAGTTTCAACAGCTTTATTCCCGGCAGTAACGCACAGGCACTGGCCGCTCTCCAGTCTGCTGTTCCGGGGCATGAAAATAGCTTCCTGTTTTTATGGGGAGGCAAAAGCACGGGCAAGTCCCATCTGTTGCAGGCGGCCTGTCGCCAGGCAGACGCCCTCAATCTACAGGCAGCCTATATCCCACTGTTGCAGGCTCACTCCTTTTCCGCAGCCATTCTTGAGGGGCTGGAACAGTTTGACCTGGTCTGCCTAGATGATATCGAGCAGATTACCGGACTGCCTGATTGGGAGCAGGCTCTGTTCAACCTCTTCAACTGCCTGCGTGATAATGGGGCGCGGCTGTTGATTAGCGCCAGCTGTAGCCCAACGGCTTTAGAGGTGACACTGCCGGATCTGGCCTCTCGCCTCAGTTGGGGGTTAAGTTACCGGCTCTACCCCTTGAGCGAAGAGGAGATCATTGAGGCGCTGCTACAGAGCGCAACCGAACGTGGCCTGAAACTGCCTATTGAGACCGCACACTATCTGCTGAAGCACTGCCCTCGGGATATGGGGAGTCTGCTGGAGATTCTGGATCAGCTGGATCGCGCCTCCCTTGCCGCTCAGCGCCGGTTGACCATCCCTTTTGTGCGCACTCAGCTGGAGTCGGAGTTGATTGCCGCCCGGCGGCTCCAGACCCAGACATAGCCCACTCCGCTCATCACCGTAGTGGCAAACGTAGTCCAGATCAGCCACTCCAGCAGCTCAGGCGGCAGCGCCATGGCCCCCTTGTCCAGCACCACGAACAGCACCAGCATGATCTGCACAAAGGTGTTGAGTTTGCTGATCAGACTGGGGGCGGCATCCAGGCGGGAGACCTGAAAGTGGTAGGCGGTGGCCCCTGCCACAATCAGCAGATCACGAAACACCACAACCGCGACCAGCCAGTAGGGGATATGCCCCAGCCAGCCCAGCGCAAAGAAGCAGGAGACCAGCAGCACCTTGTCTGCCAGCGGGTCAAGATACCCACCCAGACGGCTTTGCCAGCCATAGTGTTTGGCAAGAAAGCCGTCCAGCCCATCCGACAACCCGGCAATGGCAAACAGCAGCAGCGTCACCCCGTACCATTCGTGCAACAGCCCCCAGACCACCGGGATGGTGATGCATATCCGCAGGATGCTGATCAGATTGGGGATGTCTTTGGCTTGCATTTCAAGATGCGTTTAATCCAAGGATACCACTTAGGGCTGTAACCGATAGCGCAGCAGCGTCTCTCCGCTATCGGCCATCACCTCTGACGGAGGCGTGGGCAAGGTCTGGTCGCTTATCTCTTCCGGGCGGTCGGGAACCAGCATCCTTGAGAGCGCAATGCCCTGCTCCAGCGCACGCTGCCCGCCGCGAATATGCAGGGCATAGGTGACCGCCTCTGGCTCCACAAATACCAGCGAAAGCTGCTCCACAATATCCTGCCCCGACAGCTGCCTCTGCAGCCGGGCAAAACTGTAGAGATCATCGACCCCTGCCACACGCAGATAGATGGCATCGCTGCTGCTCTCAGCTGCTGAAGGGGCATAGTGGGATGCCAGCAGATCCATCCCGGCATGGATGCCCGCCTCAACCGTCATCGCCAGGCTCTCCCCCTCGCTATCCCACAAAAACTCCTTTTTATCCAGCAGGAGCGTCCAGCCTGCCCGCCACAGCTCCGGCCCAAACTCCACCAGGCGGGCGGTCATCACCGCATCCGGGCCATAACGTGCCGAGGCACGCAAGAGGGTATCGGAAAAACCGCCCCAGAGGTCGCTGACCCGCAGGCTGGCCTGATCCTCAAGATCCATCAACGGGAAGAGGATGGGGACACCACGGGTATCCATGGCATCCAGAAGGGTGGCGTAGAGCTGCTCATCCGAATCGGGCATCACCAGGCTGCGTCGACCATTGCGTTCGGTAGCCAGCCACACCAGGGTTGCGGGCCGCCGACTTCCCCATACCGCCACGCCGCGCTCACGCAACATGCGGTTGACTGCCTTCTCATCAAACATGACACGCAGCATACGCACCTGTTTGGGTAAAACCGGCAAAGAGGGCGCTGGCGCTGTTTCACCGGCCTCTGGTTCCGTCTGCGGCTCGGCGGGAGACACCTTCATCGTCGCCATACGGTAGCGATACTGCCGCACATAACGCGGGGCATTGCGGATCTCAGCCGCCAGTTGTGGCTGCCGGATGATCTCCCGACTCCCCGTAACCTTGACCAACACCTGGCGAAAGGCCTCAACAATCGCCCGGTTGCGCTGACCCGCCTCTTGCCCCTCAGCGGGAACCTCCGCCCCATACAGCCCCGAAACCTGGGCTGAAAACGCGGGTGATGCGACTGTCATCACCATCAGAAGCAACCACAGACTCATACTCCGATGCATTAAAAAGTCCTTAATAGATGGGATATTCATATTGGCGCGATTCTAACGCGCCAACCCGTCGCTGTCTAAAATCAGCACAACCGATTCCCCACCTTCGCCATCATTGATAGAATCAGCTCCCAATACTCACCCCTCCACCGGAGCAGACTGTGGCCGAAACCAAAGATACCGATTCACCCCCTACCCTGAGCTATCGTGATGCCGGTGTCGATATCGACGCGGGTAATGCCCTGGTCGAACGCATCAAGCCGGTGGTAAAAGAGACCTTCCGCCCCGGTGTATTAACCGGGCTCGGTGGTTTTGGGGCGCTCTTTGAGCTGCCGCTGGATCGCTATAAGCAGCCGGTACTGGTCTCTGGAACCGATGGCGTGGGCACCAAACTCAAGCTGGCACTGGCGCTGAACAGGCACGATACCATCGGCATTGATCTGGTCGCGATGTGTGTCAACGATATTATTGTGACCGGCGCTGAGCCACTCTTTTTCCTCGACTACTACGCCACCGCCCATCTTGAGTTGGATATTGCCACCGATGTCATCAAAGGGATTGCCGAAGGCTGCAAGCAGTCCGGTGCCGCCCTGACCGGCGGTGAAACCGCCGAGATGCCCGGTATCTACCGCGACGGCGATTATGACCTGGCCGGCTTCTGCGTGGGTATCGTGGAGAAGGACAAGATCATTGAGCCCGCCCGTGTCCAGCCGGGCGATGTGCTGATCGGCCTGGCCTCCAGCGGCCCCCACTCCAACGGCTACTCACTGATTCGCAAGATCCTGGAGGTGAGCGGTGCTGATCTGAATCAGGCCCTGGCGGACGGGCAACCGCTGGGAGAGGCGCTGCTCACCCCCACCCGTATCTATGTGAAACCGCTGCTGGCGCTGATCGAGCAGGTTGAGGTACATGCCCTGGCTCACATCACCGGCGGCGGCCTGCCAGAGAATCTTCCCCGCGTACTGCCCCAGGGCACCAAAGCAGTTATTGACATCTGCTCCTGGCAGCGCCCGGCCCTGTTCGATTGGCTGCAACAGCAGGGCAATGTCGAAGAGTCCGAGATGTTGCGCACCTTCAACTGTGGTGTCGGCATGGTGGTCTGCGTTGCCGGGATCGATGCCGATCAGACCATCGAGCTGCTCAACAGCCTAGGTGAACAGGCCTGGCGATTGGGGCAGATTGAGGCCTCCGACGAGGCGGCCTGCGTCGAGATCATCTCCTGATGAGCCGTCAACCCCTCTCTGTTGTTGCATTGATCTCCGGAAGTGGCAGCAATCTGCAGGCCATCATTGACGCTACCGCCAATGACCCCGCAATAAAGGTCGCCGCCGTCATCAGCAATCGCGCTGAGGCCTACGGCCTGGAGCGCGCCCACACCGCAGGCATTGAGACCCGGGTGCTGAACCACAAACCCTACCCCAGCCGTGAAGCATATGACCGGGCACTGATCGAGCTGATCGACAGTTTCCAGCCCGGTCTGGTTATCCTGGCGGGCTTTATGCGCATCCTCTCACCGCTTTTTGTCCAGCACTACCCAGGGCGCCTGCTTAATATTCACCCCTCCCTGCTGCCCAAATATAAAGGGCTACACACCCACCAGCGCGCCCTGGAGGCCGGTGACACCCTGCACGGAGCCAGCGTCCATTTTGTAACCGAGGAGCTGGATGGCGGCCCCGTGGTACTGCAAGCCCAGGTGGCTGTAGCGGCAGACGATACAGAGGAGAGCCTGGCGGCTCGCGTGCTACAGCAGGAACATATCATCTACCCCCAGGTGCTGCGCTGGTTTGCCGAGGGGCGGCTGGCCATCAACGGCAACCGATTGGAGATGGATGGCAAACCCTTGGGCAGCCCCATTATCATCAGCCCGTCACAGGCAGGCAGTGAATGAGCATTTTGCAAGAGCCTCAACGGTTATCCAGCTTTTCATAATAGAGATCATGAAAATAGTCTTTCAGAACACCTTCGCCATTGAGCCTGAGGTATACCCTCGCCACCCCCACACCATGCTCAGGGTCACGGCTGGGAAGCCTGATGATGCCTGTTGAGCGATAACCATTGGCACAGGGCGCTATCTCCTCTACCAGCGCCATCTCACAGTTGCTGTAGATCTGTAGATGGTGGTTGTGTTTCTGGAAAAATGTGCGGGTATCTTCTGCACTCATCTCCAGCCTGAGCTCTTCCAACACCGTTTCCAGATACTCGGCATCTTCATGCGCAACATCTTTTGAGCAACCTACAATCATCAGCAGTGGCAGCAGTACGGTTAGTAATCTCATTCGTTTTTATCCCACTTCTGCGACTTTGGAAAGCCATTCCGCCTGTCAGTGCCCGGTAACACCTGTCGCATACCTCACACAGCAAGCACAAAAAGGCTTGTTTTTTCAAGATCTTAACACCAGGCAATGGTTTTGGTGAATATAGACTCCTGCTTTAAATCTGTCATCCACTTGAATGGCTGTTCATTCTGCATTGACGGTGTTAGTATTCGCAGGGCAACCTACATGCTTTATGGATTGCCACATGACAATCTTGCTTATGCGCTGATTGTAACCAAACTAAATGAGAGTGCTACTTACCTATAAAATAAATCCTGCATTCACCGGGAGGGTTGGCTTAAAATGAATAAATTACACTTACCTATTATCAGCTTTATACTGCTGGCAAGCCTATCAATGACAGTCTGGGGAGCCATTCCACCACCACCTGTCAACCAGAATCTGGGCATCCCTGATACCCAGTTTAACCTGCTGGAACAAGAGGCTTGCTGGCGCTGCCACAAGCCTGCAGCAGTTGGGGAAGTTGATCCGCCAGCAGGCGTACCCGTCAAAACCACCTACCTCGCAGACAGGCACCACCAGCACCTGTTTACCGCGATTGCAGGTGGGCCAGAACAGCCTCCTTTTATGGATGCCAACAATGACGGCACTGCAGACACAACCTATACCTGCCTCAACTGCCATGAGCTAGCGGCTGGACCCAACGGTGCACAGGAGCTGGTTCCAAGCTTCAAGGACTGCCTCTTCTGCCACGTCGTGGAAGGTGGAGAGCGCACCGTTCACCACGATACACCTCTGGCCTTTGAGGCCGAGTGCGGCACCTGCCATGGCAGCCTGGTTCGAAGCCTTGATGCTGGCGTACCACCACCAAGCTACAGCCCAAGCATGATTACCCCATGGCGCAGCGGAAAACCAAACGGTGACTCCAGCATAATCAGCTCAGCTGGCACCAATCCAGGCAACTGCGACTTCTGTCACAACAGCGCAGATGGTGAAACGACCGGCACCCCGGACGTACCCAGCGGATTTGGCCCGATCACCGTATTCACCAACAAGCAGAATCATCATGGAACCGGCGTACCTACCATTACTGATACGACCAAGGGATCACCCTGCCAATGGTGCCACAATGTAGACCAGCCAGAAGCAGAAGGAATCCGGGCTTGCCAACGTTGTCATGATATTGCAACCTTGCACAACATCGAATATGACGCAGATGGTGACGGCATTGTCCCCGGCGCTGAAACCGCCTACCTGGGGCATATTGGCAACAATGATAACTGCTGGGGCTGCCACGGCAACGATGGAGAGGTTGGTTCCTTGTCATTTGTCGAAGCCACACCTGGTGCCATCATCCCGCAGCTGGACAACATCAACCTTTCAACCTGGAAAGCCGGCACCACATTTGAGATGAGCCTGTTCGGTAACGGCTTTATCAACCAGGGTGACTTAGGCAACGCAACCACCTACAGACCGTCTGTGCAGTTGACTGATAGTGCAGGCAACACCACGGTTCTGACGCCTCTTTCAGAGTCTGTAAACAGTGTCCAGGTAGCTATCCCAGGAACACTGCCTGCTGACAACTACTGGATACAGATCAAGAAAGACAGCGTACTCAGCAACCCTATTGCGGCAACCATCACACCAAGCATAATTCTTGGCACCGCACCACTATGCCTGCAAAGGTTCAATATTGTCTTCCTTCGAGGCGAGGGCTTTAGCATGCACCTGCCTGGCTCAAACACCGGAACCAGCATCACCGGCGACGGCGTTAGCCCCGATTTTCTTTACTTCTGGAAAGACGACATGATCGCAGCCATATTCTATGGTGGATGCCCTAGCGAGGTTACAGTAACCAACATATTTGACTCAATCACGCTGGAGCCGGTTATTTGGTAACCCTCCGATACGTTAACCGACGCCACTGTCTCGTCGGTTAGCGTTTTCAGGAACAAAAGAGGTAATAAGGAAAACAGAGGGGCTACTTGGTAGCCCCTCTGTTTTTTGCCCGACACGCATTGAAACCTATCATTAGAGTGTTAAAGAGTTCTACAATGGCGCGCAAACATGGGCGCAACCACAACGGGCACAATGACAAATCAGAAAATAAGCATCATTATCCCGGCTAAAAATGAGGCTCACTCACTCCGGGCACTTCTACCTGAGCTACAGGATCGTCATCCTGAGGCAGAGATCATCATAGTCAACGATGGCTCCACAGACGATACGGCACAATTAGGGGATGAGATTCCCGGGGTCAAAATACTAAACCTGCCCTATAACCTGGGCAACGGTGGCGCAGTAAAATCAGGAGCTCGTGCTGCCGCAGGTGACACCTTCATCTTCATGGATGCCGATGGGCAACATCAGCCAAAGGATATCGCACCACTCCTCCAGCGTTTTTATAGAGACGGCCTGGACATGGTGGTCGGCGCACGGACAAAAGGCTCCCAAGCCAGCATTGGGCGATCCATCGCCAATCGCCTATATAACAAGCTCGCAAGTTGGATGACAGGGCACACCATTCTGGATCTGACCTCTGGATTTCGAGTGGTTAAAGCCGACAAATTCAAATCATTTCTACACCTGCTGCCCAATGGTTTCTCCTACCCAACAACCATTACCATGTCCTTTTTCCGCTCCGCTTATACCGTAGCGTATGAGCCAATAAACGCCGAGCCCCGCCATAGCAGAAAGAGTCATATTCGCCCCATAAAAGATGGCATGCGTTTTCTTCTGATTATCTTTAAGGTTGGCTCTCTCTATTCACCCTTGAAGCTGTTTCTGCCGATCAGCATTTTTACTTTTCTCTCGGGCATAGGGCTTTATGCGCACAACTACATCACACAAGGGCGCTTCACCAACATGAGCGCCCTGTTATTGACCACCTCGCTACTGGTCTTTCTGATCGGCATGGTGTCGGAGCAGATAACCAACTTGATGTTTTCACGGCGGGAGCGATAGCGCCTATACACAAAAAACAGCATAGCCCACTAACTAAACATGCAGACTTAAAACAGGGACTCATGGTTCATAAAAGTACCATCCTAAAATGCCTGCTACTTTATCTGGCCTTTGTCATCTATGGCAGCCTGGTGCCCTTAGAGTTCCGCATGCTACCACTTGAGCAGGCCCTGGAAGCATTCCGCAACATCTCTCATCTAAACCTTGGCATTCAATCACGGGCAGATTGGGTTGCTAACATACTGCTATTTATTCCTCTTGCATTTCTTTTTAACGGCTATCTTTGGCTCCGGTGCAATGCAAAAAAACAGATTTTCAGCCCATTAATAGTAGTAGCACTATGCCTGATCTTAAGTGCAGGAATTGAGTTTACCCAACTCTATTTTCCACAACGGACTGTATCTCAGAACGACATTATAGCCGAGGGCATAGGAGCAATAATTGGGGTTTTCATTTGGCGGCGTCTAGGGGCTCATTTTTTACTATGGCTGTCACAGTGGCAAGAACACCATTCATCATCCTCAATTTCACAGCGGCTGTTGTTGCTATATATAGTAGTACTCTATGGCTATAACCTTCTACCTCTAGATCTTACAATCAGCCCTGTAGAAATCTACCGCTCATGGCGTGAAGGCAGGATAATCCTAATACCATTCTCTTCACTAAGCACTAGTTGGGTAGAAAACCTCTACCACTTAACAATCGACTGCATTATCTGGTCACCCATATCCTTTCTCCTGTTGTCAACAACCAGAAAAACACTTCTCAGTGCATGGGGACTTACCTTTAGTGCCGCTTTGCTTTTAGAGCTCATGCAACTGTTCATATACAGCCGCACAACAGATATTACTGATTTAATCACAGCAGCAGCAGGCGCCACAATTGGCATTATTTTATGGCGCATCTCAATAAAATACTGGCCACAGAATGCAACAAAAAACACTTTTTCAAGTGAGCAATCTGGCATTTCCCGTCTATTAATTGCGGGTGCTTCATTTGTAATCTGGACGGCTATCCTGGGGGTTGTTTTTTGGTATCCCTACAACTTTAGCACTGATAGAGCATACATATTAGATGCTGTCTCCACTCTGAATCAGGTTCCTTTTCATGCTTATTATTATGGAACTGAATTTCGTGCAATTACCGAGGTATTCCATAAGGTTTTATTTTTTATGCCATACGGAATATTGTCAGTCATTATATTTCACACCAATAAAACAGACACACCACCTCAATCTATTGGGATACTCACGCTTATTGTTGGGGTAATTGCAGGGTTAATCATAGAATCTGGGCAGCTGTTTCTTCCCGGAAAACATGCCGACATCACCGATTTAATGCTAGAAACACTAGGTGTGTTTCTTGGCTATTGGGGGGCATCCGCAGTTACTGCCACAATGGCAAAACGGCATAAGAAAGCACCCCAACTTCAACCAGGTAACAGTGATGCGCTTACACCTCTAAAAAAACACATACTAACCCAGCCACTCATAGCAATGGCTCTCGGCATGGCAAGCATGATAATCATAGGAACCATTGCACTAAGGTCAACTGGCATTCCTTACAATATTCGGGAACTTTTTTCAGATGCAAGCCAATTATCCGGCTTGATATATATATCCTTTGCTTTCTACTGGGGTCTAGGAGCACCTGCCTACCTGAGCCGCTGGCTTATGGGGGGGGGAGAAGGGGAAAAAAGGGCAATAATATTTCCTTTATTGATCATATGCCATGCAAGTTTGATGTATCTTTTTATAAGGGTTGCTGTCCCCATAGAAAGCATTCATGACATTCTTGGATACCCTATCCTGGATTGGCCTTGGGAGTGGGAACTTTTATGGCGATTTATAGCGCTATTTGGAGCCATTTCACTGCTATTAAGCTGTGCTGCTGCAATATGGATCGCAGCACCGCCATTTTATTCAGTAAGAAACAGAGGGCGCATGCGATGGCTTATTGCTGCATTTCTAGTTTTACCATTTTCTCACTGGGTAGTAATTGAACAAGCATCTACAGATAATCTAACTGAACTCATGCTATATCAAAGCAGCTGGCTATCTAGCATACTCATTGCAATCTGGTTAATCATTTTAGGTGCAGCAGCATCATTACTTTCTGCTTCATTTGCAAACTTTCTCCCCAGCAGAATTTTGAGCATTATTATTGCATTACTTTCTATTTTACCTGCCTATTTAGCTCTTTATTTAGGCACGGCATCCGCTATCCAGAAATATGGAATTACTTTTTCAGCACTTCAATTTCTCTTAAGCACAGATCGTTTGCACCTGTCAGATGGCATTAATCTGTTTATCAGGTACGCTATTGCTCAAGCAACGTTCATGGGGATTATTGCTTTAGCACAGCTTCCAGTTTGGATATTTCTGGCAAATCAACGTAATAAATGGGGTTCTTCCAGATCTAAGCTTCCTAAAGCACACCATCCAACATCCGCAAGACTACCCTCATGACCGACAAAGCCAGCTTTATACCATGGATACCCGATATCGACCTCCTTAGGATAATTTGTAATGACTGCTATAATTCTTTGCGCCTCATACACATTGAAGGGCAGATTGAGCTACTCCTTAAAACCATAAGTGGGTTATCAGCATAATCTGTCATTAAAATCATTACACACGAAACCACATACCATTACTAAGAGCTCATCAGTTATGTCAGGGTTGATCCATTATTTTATAGAAAAACAAGCTGCCAACACCCCAAATGCAGCGGCGCTAATTTACAAGAAAGCAACATTCACCTACTCTGAACTCGCCTCACATATCAGCCAAACAGCCGCTGGATTTATCTCACTGGGATTACAACCATCTGAGCGAATAGCCACCTATCTCCCGAAGCTCCCCGAGACTGTATTCAGCATCTTTGGTACGCCCAAGGCTGGCGGTGTCTTTGTCCCAGTCAACCCACTACTCAAACCCAACCAGGTGAGCTACATCCTGAAAGACTGCAATGTCCGCATTCTGGTCACCTCATCAGATCGACTCCGGCTGTTAAGTGATGCACTTGCAGAATGCCATGACCTCAGAGCCATCATCCTGATTGATAACAAAAAAGCATCCGTACAAGAACTACATGCCATAGAGGTTCTCAACTGGGATCAGCTAACCGGTAACCCGCCAAATCACAAATACCACCGGCGCATCGATAGCGACATGGCCGCCATCCTCTACACCTCCGGCAGCACAGGCAGCCCAAAAGGTGTAGTGCTCTCACATAAAAATATGGTCACCGGAGCCAATAGCGTCGCCCAATACCTTGAAAACAGTGCCGAAGACAAACTGCTGGCCGTCCTTCCCTTCAGCTTTGATTACGGCCTGAGCCAGCTCACCACAGCCTTTTCAGTCGGTGCCTCCGTTGTGCTGATGGATTACCTTCTGCCACGGGATGTGGTGCGCGCCATCGCCCAGCACCAGATCACAGGGCTGGCCGCTGTCCCCCCACTATGGAATCAGCTGACCCAATTCGAATGGTCAGAAGAAGCTGTAACATCTCTGCGCTACATGACAAACTCCGGCGGTGCCATGCCGAAGGCGACACTCAACAGCCTGCGTGCGACACTGCCCAACAGTAAGTTTTATCTCATGTACGGCCTCACCGAGGCCTTTCGCTCAACCTACCTGCCCCCAGAGGAGATAGACAATCGCCCCGACTCCATGGGCAAAGCGATCCCCAATGCTGAAGTGATGGTCATCCGGGAAGATGGCAGCCACTGCTCACCCGGCGAACCCGGCGAACTGGTGCATCGCGGCTCACTGGTCTCACTGGGCTACTGGAATGACCCGGAAAAAACCGCCAAAATCTTCAAGCCAACCCCGGGGCAGGAGAAGGCACTCACCCTGCCAGAGATCGCCGTCTGGTCCGGTGATCGGGTAAAAATGGATGCAGATGGCTATCTCTATTTTATCGGGCGCAAGGATGAGATGATCAAAACCTCCGGCTATCGGGTCAGCCCGACCGAGATTGAAGAGGCGATCTACTCCAGCAGACTGGTCAGTGAAGCCGTAGCGCTCGGCCTTCCCCACCCTACTTTAGGGCAGGGGATCCTGGTTATCGTCACATCAGAGACCACTTTGGATAACGATGCCCTTCTTGCCCACTGCAAAAGAGAGCTGCCCAATTTTATGGTACCGCATGCCATTAAAAAAGCCGACAGCCTGCCAAGAAACCCCAATGGCAAGATTGACCGCAAGCTATTAGGCTTAAAATACCAAAACATCTTCAGTTAATTCATGGAATCAAAAGTGAAAAAAAGACCTATACATGCACCCATGGATCAGCTCCCAATTATCAATGGAGAACTATATATTGGCGGAATCCCCATAACACAACTAGCAGAACGGGCAGGCCAAACTCCATTTTATGCCTATGACAGAAAGCTGATTACCGAGCGGGTGCAGCATCTTCGGAACTCACTGCCAGAAGAGATTCATATCCATTACGCGATTAAAGCCAACCCAATGCCTGCCATAGTGCAGCACTTGGCCGGGCTAGTAGATGGTTTTGACCTCGCCTCAGCAGGCGAAATGAAAACTGCGCTCGACACCACCATGCCAGCAACCAAAATCAGCATAGCTGGCCCCGGAAAAACCGATAAAGAGCTGCGCCAAGCTATAGCGGCAGGCATCACTATAAATCTGGAATCAGAGGAAGAGATGCGTCGAGCCGCACAGATGGGTGAATCGCTGGGCATTATCCCTCGCGTAGCCGTGCGAATAAACCCTGACTATGAGCTCAAATCCTCCGGCATGAAAATGGGCGGCGGCTCCAAACAATTTGGCATAGACGCAGAGCGCGTGCCGGCCATGTTAAAAGAGCTGAACAGGTTGGGATTGGACTTTTTTGGTTTCCATATCTTCTGGGGCTCACAAAACCTCAACCCCGAAGCTATCATGGAGGCGCATAAAAAGACCTTTGACCTAGCGGTTCGACTAAGCGAACAGGCTCCAGGCAAAGTGCAATCCCTAAACATCGGTGGCGGACTGGGCATCCCCTATTTCCCTGGCGAGAAAAGGCTCGATTTAACGCCTATTGGAGAAAACCTCAACAACCTGCTACCCGCACTAAAATCTGCTCTCCCGGAGGCTGAAATCGTTACCGAACTTGGCCGTTATCTTGTGGGAGAGGCTGGAATTTATCTCTGCAAAATAATCGACATCAAAGCATCGCGCGGAGAAAAATTCCTGATTACCGATGGCGGCCTCCACCATCACCTGGCCGCATCCGGCAATTTTGGGCAGATAATACGCAAAAACTACCCCGTCGCAATAGCCAACAGAATGGATCCCGAGGCATCTGAAACAGTAAACATTGTCGGCTCACTCTGCACTCCACTGGATATACTTGCGAACAAGATGGAACTACCTCAATCTAAAATTGGAGATCTGGTGGTCATCTACCAATCAGGCGCATACGGTTATACCGCCAGCCCGGAGCGTTTTCTCAGCCACCCATATTGCATGGAATTGCTTGTCTAAAAAGATACTAATAGCCATGAGCCTGCATCCACGCCTCCAACATGGCAATCCTCCATAACATGGTGCCATAGAATGTTGCATGCTCCTCAGCATGACAACGCTTTACCTCTGAAAGATACTCTGGGCGAATGATCCCACGCGCCATAAAGGCCTGGGTCAACCTCTCCACCTCTGCGTTTAATGATGGATGAGACAGCGCCCACTCGCCAAAAGGAAGCCCAAAACCATGCTTTTTCTTCTCAATAATCTCCTTGGGCAGAAAACCTTTTAATGCCTCCTTATAAAACCAACGCAAGTGCGAACCACGCACCTTATAGTCTGGCGGCAACTCTGCCGCAAACTCGACCAGTGCCTCATCTAACAATGGATAACGCACCTCAATACCTGCGGCCTCACAGGTACGAGAGACCTTTCGCAGATCATTGTCAGCCAAAGTAAACTTCATATCCAAATGCAGCATCCGGTTTATAGGATGCTCAGAGTGCGCACGATTATAAGTCTCTCGCAGCATTGCAATCGGTTGATCCCGATTAATCTTATCCAGAAATTCTGGCTCAAAGACAGTATCCAGCGATGTTCGATACAGGTGGTTATAGCTTTCCAACCTGTCTGGCAGCGGTACACGCGCCTGTTCAATATAGCTACGCACTTTGCGAATTGGCCATAACATCTTCCCACCAGGGAAACCAAAAACAAGCGGCTCTAATATCTTTTTAGAGAACACATCAGGTATCCGGGCATAATGCTCAAAAACCATCTGCTTCGAATACCGCTCATTACCACCAAAAACCTCATCGCCACCATCCCCCGCCAGCAACACCTTTACACCATCTCTCTTTGCATGACTGGCACATAGATAGGAGGAGACGGCCGACTCATTACCAAAAGGCTCATCATAGGCACTGGCAAGGATAGGCAATGTATTAAGAACATCCTCTGGTGTTACATAAAATTCATGGGGGATAGCACCAAAATGCCGGACAGCCGTTCTGGCATACTCCATCTCATCAAAACCTTCGACAGAGAAACCCATCGAATAGGTATGCACCGGCTCTCCAGCAACACGCGTCAACATACCTGTCACAGTAGAACTATCTGTGCCGCCACTCAGAAATGCTGCTGCGGGCGCTTCGTCATAACTACGGCGCACTGCATTTTCAAGTGTTTCATGAAAACGTTCCTTCAGATTTGCGAATGGAGGGGCACCTGCATCTACATATTTTATATCCCAGTAAAAATCCCGATGCAGGTTGCCATTGAAGTACTCTACATACTGCGCTGGCTGCAACTTCTCAACACCCGGATAGACAGAACCTGGACTGGGGACATCTGAAAAAAAGAAAAAGTGAAAAATGGCCTGCGGATCCAGATCCAGGCTAAAGGCAGGATGGGCTGCCACGCTACGGGACGATGAACCAAATGCAAAGACGCCATCTTTTAAACCGTAGCTCAGCGTATGGACACCAAGGCGATCTACAGCCAAAAAAACCTTATCGTCAACTGTTGCCAGCACAGCAAAAGAGCCGTGAATCTGCTGCAGGATGTTAGACCCCATCTCCTGATAGCCTTTTGCAAAAGCAGCTGCCTGCCCTTGTTCATGGGCTATCTTTGCATACAGCTCACTGCGCCACTCAGGTGAACCTAACACAATGGCCGCTACTCCATTTTGATTCCAGGCATCAATGGGGTATAGCCCTTTACACAAGACAAGCTGCCCAGTAGCACCAGCAGAATCGAGTATTACCTGCTCACCTTCCCAGCCCAAGGTTTGACTGATTGTCTCCACAACGGCCTTTGAGTCCCACCGCTCTGAACCACTCCATCCACAGAATCCGTACATCTATTCCTCCCAAAGAATATAGCCAGATGTTAATCTTATTTCATTAAGCAACAACATACTAATACATCCGTTTTCAGCTACCACAAATAAGCTACTGACACTGTGACTCCAGATCTACGCAGATTAGTCCTTCAAGCTCTCGCCTGGTCGGGTGGCGTTAAAGTTATCGGACAAATATTAAGCTGGGCAATGACGCTGTATATCATTCGCCTGCTCAGCCCACAGGATTACGGAATCATGGCACTGGCCATGCTGTTCATCTCCCTGCTCTCCCCGCTAACAGAATTTGGGCTGGGTGCAGCATTGATAAAAGCTGAAACTCTATCCAAAACATTTATACGACAGATTCTCGGTTTTACACTTACCATTGCAGCCACCCTGGGGTTGATCCTTGGCACCTCCGCCCATATTATTGCCAATTTCTTCAATACCCCTGCACTAACACCTGTACTTTTTGCACTTGCTTTTACACTCTTAATAAGTGGATTCACAGTTGTTCCAAGGGCACTATTACTGCGCAAACTCAATCTACGCACAATCTCGCTTATTGAGCTTGCAGGCACACTGGGGGGCGGAATACTAACCCTTGTATTGGCCTACCTTGGCAAAGGCGTATGGGCTCTGGTTTGGGGTATGCTCTTTACACATGTTTTAAACGCCATACTTTTTGCATGCTTCACTACCTTGCCTGGCTGGCCATCATTTAATTTCCAGGGTCTCCGCAAAACACTTGCCTTCAGCTCATGGGTGACATTGGAACAGATGCTTTGGAAGCTATGGTCTCAGGCCGATATTTTTATTATTGGTTTAACTCTGGGCGGCACACAATTAGGTAATTATTCTGTCGCAAAAGAGCTTGCCCAACTCCCTCAAACCAAGGTGCAGGGAACACTAAATGCCATCGCTCTGCCCGCCTATGCTAAGGCACATCATTCAGGCAGCTCACCGAATTATTACCTCTGTAAATATATCCGTTTAAGTGCCATGCTCTCATTTCCGGTTTTCTGGGGCATAGCCATTACCGCACCTGTTTTTGTACCACAGCTACTGGGCGAACAATGGCTTGATGCTGTGCTGCCACTTCAAATCATCTCTTTTGCCATGCCCGTTCGAGTCGCACAAGCCGCCATCTCACCTTTTCTACAGGCGCTCGGCATGGCTCGTCTTTCATTTGGCAATATGGGTATTGGCCTCATTCTGATGGCAGCAGCGGTTGCCATCGGGTCACAAGCAGGGCTGGTTGGCGTCAGTATGGGATGGAGTCTTGCAGCCTGTGCTATTTTATTGGTTGTTATCTTTCGGACAGCTCAGGTTGCAGATATCTCTGCTCGAGAGGTGCTCATACAGCTTTTTCGCTCGGCCATTCCAACGGTATTGATGGCGCTCTGTATTATATCCATTGACTCCGCTATCAACCTTGAGGGGGTCGCCAGACTGGTCGCTCAAATACTTATCGGCATAGCCAGCTATGTTGCGGCTGTCTGGTTGTTGAATCGTCATGATGCTCAGGAACTACTTCATATTTTCAGGCGATCCAGCGCCTAAAACCACTTGATCAAGCAACTGTGCAAGCTCTGCTGTGCGGCTCCGTCTCGAATGCAACGCAACAGCCTCATCAGCCGCTATTGGTAAACATCCAGCCTGTAACTTCATGAGAATATCAGGAAGAGCCGCCACTATTGCAGCTTCATCATCGAGCGGCAGAATCGTATCTGCGGCCAGCTCTCGTAGTAATGCGGCACTATCACCCTCAACATCAGTGAGTCCGATAATAGGGCGTCCCACTTTAAGATACTCGTAAAGTTTTGCTGGAATCTGATGGTTGCAGCATGCACCTTGCAATAACAGCAAAGCCGTTGCTTCTCGCATTTCAGCAAGTGCTTCATGATATGGAAGTGGTGGCGCCACCTCCACAATATCATCTATCTCCAATGCATGAATCCATGACCGCAGCTCATCATCCAATCCAGATGCACGAAACACAACTCTCAGCCCCTGCGGCTTAATATCTTCAGACCGCTTAAGCCGGGATAGCGCAGCAAGAAAATGACGCGGATCACGATCAACAGGATCGACCAAGCCACTATGCAGCAATGTCAGTTTTCCTGAAGAGCTATCAGCCACAGCAGTCATTTCAAAATACTTGCAGAAATCCTCTTCATCATAACCATTCGCAATCAGCACCCAGTGATCCTTAGGAACTTCAGGATATCGCTCAGCATACATTCGCAGCGTGCCTGGGGTAGTAAACACTACGCGTATAGCAGAGCGAATCACGCGCCGTTCGATCC
Source organism: Sedimenticola sp. (assembly GCA_026989135.1). Lineage (GTDB taxonomy): Bacteria > Pseudomonadota > Gammaproteobacteria > Chromatiales > Chromatiaceae > WFXD01. The sequence goes on from JALSJZ010000132.1 coordinate 34,962, forward strand.
AGGCATGGATCCTGCGTTTTAACGGGTCAGCCGGGTAGACATCATCCAGCATGCTGTCACGGCAATCGGCAATCCATGGCAGCCCCGTTAAGCGATGCAGTAAAAGGCCAACAAGATGCGCTGTCGGCATAGGATAGGTAGACCAGAGAATAGAAGGTCGCTGCTGGCGTATCATCTTTAATCCAGCAGGAATGGCCCCCAACAGCCAGCTTACCCAACGATCCGGCAGTGCAAAGCAGCGTGGATAACGCCCAGCCAGCGCCATATGACGTGCTGCATCAAGGGCAAAAGCTCTGACCACAGGCACATCTTTGGGAACCTGTGCAAGCTGGCTGTCAGATAGACGCTCATAGGCTCTCGGGTGCACCGTTAAAACAGAGGGCTGCCAACCAAACTCAGGAAGGTATCGTACAAACTTCAGCGTCCTCAATACACCACTGCTCCCTGCAACAGGCGGGAAATGATAGGCGATAAGTAGTACTCGCTTTATGGCTTTAGTACCCATTCAAGTGTCCAGTTAGCAACTTGGTCGCGCCAACGTCTTCGGGAGAAGGTATGGTCAGCCTCTGGCAGCTCTTTGATATCCAATTTTTCCGCTATCAGTGCCTTCCAGCGTAAAGAACCCATTATCTCATCTTTAAACTCAGCCGCAGTCAGGTCATCACCACTCAAAATCACCAGAGCCGACCCGGGGAAAGATTCCAGCCCATCGGCCATGCGATCTGGCAGCTTTGGCAAGCAATCACTCTCACCTGGCTCTATTGTCCCGGTATTGAACGCCCTTTTGCTATACCTCAGCAGGGATCTAATAGCCTCTCTTGGCTGGAATTGGCCTGCGATCAGTTTCTGCCAAAAACCCTTGCTGAATATCCGGTGCAGATAGTAGTGTTTCAGATAAGCCTTTGCCTCACCCTCCTCCGTCCTGACCCAGGGGTTTAGCAAAACAAGGTGGACAACTCGCCGATCCGTTGGCGCATAAAAACAGGCCGCAGTAGCGGCATCACACAGCCCCCAAAGTACAGCCTCCTCTACTCCCGCCTCAGATATGAAAACATCCATTGCTGCCCGAATATCATCGGCAATTGTTTCAAAAAACCGCATCTCTCCTTCACTATCTCCCATACCACGATAGTCAAAGCGGAACACAGCCACCCCGCTCTGAGCCAATGACCTGGCCAGAAGCAAAAATTGACGATGGCTCCCCACTCGATACTGCGGACCGCCCACCACCACCAGAACGCCCCTTGGTGCTGGCTTTTCCGGGATATGAACTACTCCAATAAGCGACTCACCCTGGCAAGGAAACGTGATAGCTCGCTCCTCAACCATCACTTATTAATCTCCCTCAGGCTGACTGCATTGAAAAGGGGATGATACCGAACTCCAAAGCCCCAGAGTCTTGCTTAACAGCTCAGGCATCGGTTCAGTTATCCGCGATTGCCAAAACGAGGAGCCACTCACCTGGGCAATGCCAAGATTGCAACCAGATAACCGCCAATCATCTGCAATAGCCTGCGATGCAGGAAACAATTGAACATCACGCTCTATAACAGGCAAATCAGCTATTGGTTTAGCAACACCTCTAATTTCCAGCCACGCCACCCTGTTAACCTCCGTCATCCCCAGCAATAAAAAGCTGCAGTGGTCAATTTCATGCACCAGCAGGGGTGAAATTTCATAACCACCAATCTCCAACGGCTCCTCTGCTGCCAATCTTAACCTTAGGCTCTGCACCGTCTCCTTACCACCTCTACCAATGGCTCCGGCTGCAACCTGTAATCGCAAGAATTGATCAATCGCCAGCCTGCCATCAAGGACAGGTTGCCAGAAAAGCAGCCCTTCAAGCTCTTTTGCTCTTTGTCTTGCAAAGTCGAATGCCAGCAAGCAACCCAGTCTCAGACCCCAGAGTGAGATACGCTCCACTCCCTCCTGCCTGAGCCACATCACAGCAGATGCCACATCGTCCTTCCAGGCAGACCAGGTGGCATCCTTGAAATCACCCGCACTATCACCTGTACCAAACAGGTCTAAGATGAGCACCCCAACACCTTGTTGTGCAAAAGCACGTGCTTGCAATGCAACCACATGCCGCGCTCTATTCATCTCCTCAGCAAAAGCAGGGATGTGAATCAGATACTGACGGCATGAGGTTGGTACTACAGGTGGGAGATGGAGGGCAAACAGCTGTCCAGATGAGCCAGGAAGGAAAAGCGGATGTGGAGCAATAATCTTACTCACTACTGGGCAAGCTTGTACTGCACAAAATCTACAAGCGAACCCACTGTCTCAAACGCCTCTGCATCGATCTCATCATCGCTAACCATGAACCCATATTGCTCTTCCAGAGATGTAATGACAGTGATTACAGCCATTGAATCAAACTCAGGCAAACTGCCGAGCAGCGGTGAACTTTCTTCCAGCTCATCTGCCCGGTTTCCCAATTGAAGTGCCTCTCGCAGCACTTCTCTAACTTCATCCACAACAGCCATATGGTCTCCTGAAACCTGTGATGCTAAATCCGCCTTACATGTGCATCTATCTTGCCCGCAGCATATGAATAGAGCTTTTCTCTCAGAGCCAGCGCCCTTCCACACCATGTCCCCTGATTCATCGCTAATATACCCCATAACTCAGATCGATGAGACATCCAGTCAGATTTATACGCATCATCACCCGTCAAAAAATCTACTTTACGCACACCTTCTTTATCAATAGCCTGCTTCATCATCCACCCCATCAACAGAGTACCAGGTGAATATTTTTGATAACATTTTCTATAGGCCAGCTTGTAGATGTATGCCGTATCTCCAGCGATAAACCAGAGATGCGAGGCTGCCGGTTCACCATCAATGTACAATAAGCCCAGCCGAAGCCACCCCTTATGCGCCGCCATAGTCATCAATCTTTTCATGAAATTCGGGTATGGTTCTTGCCGTTTCCAACTTTCACGATAGATAACATCATAGGCTTCAGCGGCTACCGAAACATCCGCAGGTTTAGTCACCAATTGGTAATTTGATTCTTTTTCCCTATCCAACCGACGCCCCTTACGAACCAAGGTGTGCCGTAATTGCGATGGCAATTCACTCATATAATCTTTATAGCTTTGCCCATTGAGCAACAGATAATGATTACCAAAACGAAAATATGCCTTAGATGAAAATCCCGCCTCACTCATTGCCCTTTGGTAAATCTCAAAAGCTGATTCAGCTCTCAGCATAGGCCCAATATCCACTGCATCTATTGAACAGCCTGTGGAAGAGAGATGGTACGCAATTGCTATCATCCCCTCAATGCCGACTGCCCCAGCCCGCATCAAGGGTCTGAAATCGGGGGTATAGAAATTTTGCAACGCACGTAATCGTTTTACGGACACTAAATGAGCAGAGCTTCCGGGGCGAAACAACGGTAAAATGCATGCTGCATTTCCTTCATCAGTAAAAGCAACAATGAGAAAAAGCTCATCACCAATATCCAGCACATGAGCAGCCAAAAGCTCAAACCACTCTCTGGAGAGAAACGGACTCTCAGCTGCAGCTGACTCAAAAAGCGCATTACACGCCGATGGCAGATGCTCAAATTGTAAGAATAATTTTACTTCCATTGGCGCTACAGTTTGCAAGTGAAATACCGTTAACCCTGCACAGACGTTGGTTCATCAACAACTTGATTGAGTACCTCTGCAAGCCGTTGCACTAATTTGCGGCGCTCAAATCCACCAACAAAATCACTATCTGGAGAGCATAACCTAGTACCATTCTCTACAAGATTCTGTAACACGGTTTTCAAGGATAAAATATCACCTGGCGGAATAATCCAACCGAGTCGTCCTCGCTCTATAATTTCTGACGTAGCCCCCTCTAACGCAAGACAGAGAATTGGTGGGCCGGCAGCGATATATTCAAAAAGTTTTCCGGGGATAACGCCAGATGTCGTTGCACCACCATCCACAATAAGTAGCAATACATCCGCGCCTTTCTGCAAGGCCTTGGAGCGGGCATACGGAACATCTGGAAAAAAGTTGAACACCCCTTCTAACTCATGCTCAGCTATAAGCTCACTCATTCTTGCGCTGATTTCAGGGGTTACGCCACCGTAATATTCAAAGCGTATACGTTGTCGTGCCTTAGGATTTTCCCGTAAAAGTCCACCCATGGCTTCAAGCAGCTCATAGCCACGACGGTTTTTAAAAAGACGACCGGCATATACGACTCGCACCATATCAGGCTCACCACCTTCTGCAATCACTCCATCGAATTCCTCAGGATCATAACCGTTGGTAATGGTCACAAATCTCTCTTCAGCAAGTAATGACAGCCTCTCCCGAACTACCCGGGTTTTTGGCTCTGATACTGTGATAACAGCACTGGCTGTAGAGACATAATGCCGCTCCAGCAGAATCTCCAGTCGCCGCCGCCAGGGAGGAACCCACTCACGGAGCACATCACCCGTCCATAGATCCCGGTAATCGGCCACCCATGGAACCCCTGTTTTTTGAGACAAGCGTGCACCAACGATAAGATCCGTAAAATAGGGCGCTGTGGCAAGAATGACATCAGGCTGAAAATCTCGCACAGCCGCTTCACCCACTTTAACCGCCGGACTACTCCATAGGATGAGATCATCAGGAATGAGCAGATAACGATGGGCAATCCGATCAATGACACCCAGCATACTACCCAATATTGTACGCAAACGGCCATGTGATGAAGGGTTTTGATTGAAACCCGCGCTATTTTCAGTAGTAATTGAGCTTGCCGCTGGCGAAGCGTCTACCGGCTTCTGCTTACTGCCTTTCAAAAACCGCACAAGCCGATCCTTGGGCTTGGGAAGCTTCGCTCTGTATATCGGCGTACCTTCAGGGATCTCATCCAAAGTATTCAGGTCTACCGGATCCATATCCCCCTGTGACAGCGTCAATACTGCAGCGTCCCAGCCAAATGTGGGCAAATGCTGACAGAACTTGAGCGGCCGCATGCGGCCGATACCTTTCACCGGAGGGAATTCAGCTGCGACAATCAAGACGCGACGACGAGTATTGCCATTCATAATATAGTTATTGGGCATCCTTCATTTCCCTTTTTACACTTCACCTGTCATTCAGAAATAATCGGAAGCAAAACCTCAGTCCCGCAGGAAGTCGCTAGATCTGGCAGGACTAAAGTCCCGCTTCCAAAGTGTAAAATACTTTTTGGACGATATGAAGGATGCCGGTTATTGATAGAGTGTGCCAGGTAGATCAGCCCAAAGAAGTTCGTCAAAGACCGCTTGAATAAGACCCGCATGCCTATCTATTGCATAATTTTGCAGTGCATCCTGACGGGCGGCATGACCAACCTGCGCACGGAAATCCGGATCATCAAGAATCTTATTTAAAACTTCCGCCAATCGTTCAGGATCACTTGGCGGCACCAAAAAACCCGTCACACCATCCTTTACAATTTCAGGAGGGGCACCGATAGATGTCGCCACAATGGGAGTACCCATCACCATGGCCTCAATCACCACCCTTCCAAAAGGTTCCGGTGATATAGAAGCATGAACCACTGCATCAGCAGCCTGGGCATAGAGTGGAATATCATCTCGGTACCCAATAAACTCAATAGCCTCTCCAAGCCCCAATATCTCCACCCGATCCTGCAATTTATGCAGATACTCCTCCCTACCCGGTGGCGTCTCACCAATGATCACAAATCGCGTATCCGGATGCCTTGCCAAAATCTCTTTTGCGGATTCGACAAGCACATGCTGCCCTTTCCACTCCATGATCATCCCTACCATCACAATAAGTCCCTGCCCTGCATCTACCCCCATCTTCTCCCGCAAGGCTGCAACCTCCTCTGCCGGCCGCAAATGGTAAAGGTTCAAATCAAGCCCTTCCGGAACCATGGTGATACGTTCAAGCGGCACCCCCATATCAAGCAGCGCCTGCCGGACTGGCCCTGAAATGGCCAGAAACCGTTCCGTCCAACGAATCAACCACTGTGCCAATCGCGAATGTGGGGCAGGAATATCCCGCTCATGAATAACAACAGGCCGACCAATCATCCATCCAGCGATCACACCCGATAGATTGGCGATAAAATCATTATTGAGATAGAGCAGATCAGCCTTCTGCTCCCGCGCAACCTTTGCCAGTTTAAAAGCATAGACCAGTACATCGAGATTCAGCCCTTTTATCAGGGCAGCCAACAACCTATTGCCAGAGTATCGCCAGCGGGAAACATGCACGGTTTCAGCCACCCCATCAAAACTGGCAAATTTTTCATCCTCCAGTGAATGCACCAGGACTGATCGATAACGATCCCGATCCACATGCTCCAGAAATGTCCTAAGGCTGATTACCGCACCACCAAACCCTACACCATTCTCCACATATAATACCGTCGCCGGAGGCGGCATCTCAATTAACATCTGCATCATTCCTTATTATATTTTTATGGCGCTTGTAGGTACGTGAATAAAACAAGTTGAACGTTCTCTCGCCTGATATCGTTGCAAATAACCTGACCCTTTTCGTGAGCAGCGCGAACGAAAAATGAGGCAGGTTGATTCGCCTTATGCCTTCCCATGTTGATTAATTGTGACTATTCCACACAACTCATCAGGTGTGTAGATAGGCAAATTAGTATTTTTATAATCTTTTGTATTTCTAGTTACAAGACCTTCAACTTTGCAGCATTCACCAGAATAATATTGAACAGCATCTTCAAAATCACCAAATGCTGAGTTTACAGATAGCTCTAGAACAATTGAATTAACTTCAGCAATATTGAAGATAGTTAACAGCTTTTTTATCTCAATATTTGCCTGCTTTCTGTTTACTGCTTTTACAATGAGATAATCTAAAGTTGCGATTGTAGTAGCACATAAATAACCTTCAATCTTTTTACTTTCTACCATTCCCACAAGATTTGAAGAAATCTCAACAAACTTTTTTCTGTTAAGCAGAACATCAAGAATAATGTTTGTATCAAATAGAATTCTCAAAGGTATTTTTCCTCTAAATGCCTTTTATAATCATCTTCTTCAATCTGACTTGATTCCAAAACCCCAATCAAAGATCGAGTGATAGGCGGTGTTTCTGATTTTTTACCTTTCTGAGTCAATATTTTAAAATAATCAGATACAACCTGCGAAAGAGACTTATCATGTTGTTTTGCATAAGTTTTCGCTTGCTGTATCAGTGCATCTTCTAACCTAAGTGTCAATTTTGTTTGCATAACAGCTCTCCGCGTGACGTGCATTTATTATTTAATAATACGTCGCGATCACGTGTGCGTCAACAACCCGAGGGCAGGATATCGTGGATTATCCGCATCAAAGGCTCCGGAATTTCACCCCATCAGGGAGGGGGCGGCAGGATTGGTGTGGAATAGACAGCAACAACCGGCATTTTGTAGTGATGTTTTTGTCATGCCAGGCTCTTTTAGCACCACAAAAACACTGCAAAAAAATATCCGAGGTGTTTTTATTACGCCTATTTACGTTCATCTGCTTTGGTATAGATTAGCCCTCGATCCCTTTTACCAACAGCAATTACGTAAACAACTATTTCATTATCGTTCACTTCATACACCAAGCGATAGCCTACCGAACGCAGCTTGATTTTATACACACTTTTAAAACCGTGTAACTGGCTTGCTGAGTTATGTGGGTTTTCTGCTCTCTCCTCTAGCTTCTTTTTGAATTGTTTTCGTATTGGCGGAGCTAGTTTCTTCCACTCTTTCAAAGCGCTTGGCAAAAACTTGATTCTATAACTCATCAAGATTTACTTCTATCGCATTTTCTTTTTCCCCTGCCCGGTCTCTCACGGTTTGGGCCAACTCAGAATCTTCCAACTTGTCCATTAGCCATTCATAGGTTTCTGCAGGTATGAGATACGCTGCTGGAACATTGTGATTGAGTATTGCGATAGGGGCACCCTCAGCCTCATTAAGGAGAGCCGTTGGGTTTTTCTTTAATTCTGAAATACTTGCGGAGCAACTGGACAGTACTTGCCTCATTAGAACACCTCAAAAACAAACCATATTTAGAGCTTAATATAGCCCTCATTTTTGGTTTTTTCAAGATTTCTTTAGATTTAAGGGTATACTGATCTCAGTTTTCAAAATTGATCTTGGTACAGAGGTCAAAATATGCGCGGTCTCAGCTATCCCATCAAAGCTGGCAAATTTTTCATCCTTCAGTGAATGCAAAAGAACTGACCGATAACGATCCTGATCTACATGTTCCAAACATGTCCTGAGACTAATGACGGCACCACCAAACCCTACACCATTCTCCACATATAATACTGTCGCCGTGGGAGGTGACTCGATCAGCATATCCTTTAATCCTTCTAGAAATAAGTTTCACAAACTATGGAGACAAAACCAAAGCATCAACGCCCTAACAATATCTTTTTGATTCATCGGTACGTATCTGGCTGCACCTCAGGCTCACTTGCCGATTTCTGTCCCCCAACATGTTTTTCCACGAAATACCGTGGCCTATTCTTAGCTTCAGCATAAAGCTTTGCAACATACTCACCGAGAATCCCTATACTCAGTAATTGCACACCCCCGATAAAATAGATAGGGAGCACTGATGACGCCCAACCCGGTACAGCTTGCTCCGTGAATAGCCTTATCCAGAGTACCCACCCCATTATCCCCACACTCATCAATGATACGAATATGCCCAACACCGCTATATGTCGTAGTGGTGCAGCACTAAAAGAGGTAATTCCGTCTACAGCCAACGACAGCATACGTCGAAGCGGGTACTTTGACTCACCGGCAAACCGCTCTGTTCGAGCGTAATACACTGAAGTAGAACGATGCCCTAATAGAGGAATGAGCCCCCTGAGGAAAAGATTAACCTCACCATACTGCCGAAGCGCCTCGACAACTCGTCGACTCATCAACCGAAAATCTGCATGATTAAAAACAACATCCACTCCAAAAAAACCTAATAGCCGATAATAGCCCTGTGCACTCAACCGTTTGAAAGCCGTATCTGCCTCCCTGGCACTACGCACACCGTAGACGACATCGTAACCATCATGATAGCGATCCACCATCTCTTCAATTGCGTTTATATCGTCTTGCAAATCAGCATCAATGCTGACCAATGCATCACCATCCACACTCAAAAGCCCCGCTAGAAGCGCATTCTGATGCCCCCTGTTCCGGGACAGCTTTAGCCCTTCAAACCAAGAATCACGGGCAGCCATCTCCTCAATCAAGGTCCAGGTACGATCCCTACTGCCATCATCCACAAAGACGATTTTGCTATTGGCGGCAACCTTGCCAGACTCGGTTAAGCGAGCTAAGAGTACTCCCAAGCGTTGTGCAGTCTCAGGGAAAACCTCTTCTTCGTTGTAACATGGAACCACGATCGACAATTGCACTTCAAATACCTCCAATATTACTCTGTTTCTTAATTGCCAGACTAATAAGCCGTTCCAGGTTGAGCAGCACTTTATCCGACACTTATTCCGATGTACGAAATGACCATAGACGATTCGCTAAAAAATTCCACACCAGCACAATGCCAGTTGTCAGCAATTGAGCCAAAAGGTAATAAATTTGCATCTTGTTTATAAATAATTCCATCAATATGGCGTTAAGGGCCAAGCCTGTCCCCGCCACTGCCGCAAACTTGGGAAAGGCGCGATGGTGCGCCGAGTTGCTACGAAAGGTGTATCGGTAATTGAGAAAATAGTTCAACAACGCGCTTATGGCAAAACCAATCGATGAACTCACCACTGCGGACCATCCCAATAGTTCCACTAGAGCCAAGAGGATAAGATACTGAACGGCCGTAGCAATCAGCCCCACTCCCAGAAATGAAATGCCTTGGCGCAGTAGTTCCCGCAAACTCGAGGAGACCATACCTTGCATCATGAGGGGCTTCCTTGGCACCCACGTAACCATAGGGAGTAGGCACCATCTCGACACATATCGACTATCCACATTTCACGTACCTCATTAGCTGTTTAGCAAGCAGAATCTAAGCATCAAGGCAAACCAGATAAAGGGTTATTTATACCACATTTATTCTAAAGCCATAATATACAAGCGGCATATTCGATGGTCCAACCGATCACTGCCAACCACAGCACGCACCTTCCCTGCAACATCGAATAACTCCGGAATTCGCTTAGTATGAAATCCCTTAAGCTCTTTGACCACTAGAAAGATAGGCTTATCTGAAACACCGTTGACGCTGTCCAGTTCTTTAAGGTGAATGTGGGTCAGTTGAGGCCACTCTTCCGAGTTGACCTGAAACGTACCCGGTGAGCCACTTGCCACAATTGCTGGTGTGCCACCAGTCATCTTGGATATCACCCTTGCAGCCTCTTGATAATCTAGGCGATCACCATCGATGAAGGCTGTCGAGATAAATGTGGGCAGAACCGTAGCAACAATAAGGAGCCCAGCAACCACTCGCACCACTACAGGATGCCCATATCCAGTTAACGGCCGTTTGAACTGTGCCAAAAACAGAGCTGTGAGCACTATGAAACATGGAAGCAATCCACTGACATAATCAGGCCGAAATATTGAGTGTTTCACAAAAACAAGTCCGATGGTCGGAATGATCGCCACCATTAACGCAAGCGACAGAAATCTGATTTCCGTTTCCTCCTCAGATAGATCTCCCTCTGATTTAAATCGCAGACTCAAAAACCATGCAGCCAAAGCAGCCAACACAAGCCCCGGACCAAAGTTAAATACAATCGAAAGTAGCGAGTGTAAAACTGAGGTTGACATGATATTCACTGCTTGACCCGGATCACCAAAGCTCCTTACGTAGAGAAAGAATACGGCCTTTGCGACAGGCACAACCCCCAAAAGAAATGTCGCTAAATAGTAAATGCGAGCATGCAAGCTAAAACGCAAGTACAGTGCCGACAAGGTAAAGAGGGAAACGCTAACAACTGCGCCTCCGAGGTGGACCGTGCTGGGTGCAAGCGTCACTATCGCCATAAACAGTAGAGCCATAACCTGGAGCGTGGTGATGGGCAATTTGGCGGCACTCCGCGCCGACAACCAAGGAAGTAGCCAGACAGCAGCTGCATAGCCAATGGCAGAAGCAAAAACGAGAAGGGAATAGAAGCGAATGTAGGCCCCATAAAAGTGAAGTAGTGGGTGAATAAGTGCCAGTAAAACAGCAACAACCGCAACCCATCTTCCAAATCGTAGTGCAAACAGGCCGATTACAGGCACGGTAAGCACAGACCACAGCAACGAAAACTCACGGAGACTTTTCCAAAGGTTATCACTTCCCTGGCTCATCCAGATTTTGGCAGCAACAAAATAAGTTGGAAACGAATGAAATATGTCGTTTGCTAATGCTCCTGCATCCAAATGACCTTTTGTTGTCAGATTCTTCAAGAGGATATAGTCACTAGTGAGCTGTGCAGCATCCAGGGCTAACAGCTTTTTTCCGGTATCAGTCTCATCATAATTGACACCCCAAGACTCCCACCCATGCATCCGGACAAAAAAGGCCGATAACAATGCAAGGCCCAGCAGTATGATCCCAAAGTTGCGCCGACTAATCATAGTTGATCTCAATCGATAGTATTGGATTTTACCAGCGGTCAATTCCAGAAACAGCTTAAAAAGTCATTTTGACATGTAATTTATGCAGTGAAATGGCTTTATCAATCAGTATTTATGCAATTGGAGAGTTAAGCTTAATTATTGGCAATAATTGCCTCTTCCATAATCAAAGCATCCGCAAAGAACTTGGCTGCCCAATTAGGGTACTGCCAGGGATGGTACCCACCATTGATAGGATGCGACCCTTTGATCCCACCTAACTCATTCTGAATACCATTCAACTTCTGGGTAGATTTGGTAAACCGGTTGATACGAGGTACCGCATCGCAAAATCGAGATTCACCTGTGATCTGATAGAGGCGCCCCCAGTTGATTGCCATCTGGGCATCACCCGTCAGGCATGACCAACGCACGGTTGGTTGCCATTTGGCGTCAAAACGTCCTGGAAGGAAGCCATTTTCAGGTAAGGCTCGTAGTACAGCATCACCAACCTTTACAGCAGCAGCCAACAGATCCTCGCGTTGGGCATAATCACCAATCTCCAGAAACCCCCGCATCGCATAAGCAATGGTATGGACAAAGGGCTGCGCATCATCTTGTAGGCAATTATGTGGAAACCACCCATTATCCTGCTGTTGCGCCAAGGCCCACTCCAAATTCCGCACAGCAGCATCAAGAAAGCGTTTCTCTTCAGTAATTCGATGAACCTCTGCCAACCCCCAGGCAGACCGGGTGTTGTATAGATTTATATTACGGGTAGTCAGGGGTGAGCCAAACTGGCGCCAACAACCATCATCATCCTGCACATCACACAGCCAGTTCGCTGCCTTGGCAGCTGCATCTCGGTAACGCTCATCCTTTTCCTCTTGAAAGGCTCGTACCCAACCAAACAGCACTTGTCCGGTGTTGAAGATGGTGGGCTGATCAGAATCACCCAACGCGCCAGCAAGCACTCCGCCATCAGGGAGCTGAATATCACACTCCCAGTCTGTCATACGAATAGCTCGATCACGGCAATCAGCATCGCCACTCAGCTTCCAGTAGTCATAGAAGGTTGGAATAATGTAACCCGTGGTCTCTGGATAGGAGGGCGCCCAGCGATGGCTTCGCACCAGATACGTTTGCGAAACCCCATCATCTGGCGTCATATCCTGGGCATGCTTCAGCCATTGGATGGCGGCCTCCAGATGCATCTGATGATCACGCAATTCAGTACGACCAAGCCCAGCGCTCTCACGAAACACCCGCAATTTTTGAGCAACTACATTAACGAAGGACATTATATTTCATCACCTAAGTACCAAAATTAAAAATAGATAAATGCTGCGTAACTCTTGAATAACCAGATAAAACCCCTGAGTTAATGGGCCTTGTTGCTGCTTAATTTTGGGTCTATGCCATATTGAGTGGGGAATACAGCCATTTTTCATAGACACGGAGACCACTGAGAACACAGAGCTATAATTATAGTTTGTAACGCTTAATTCCATTGACCAACCTGGATTCATTAAAATTCATCAGCAACTCCGTAGAGATATGCATTAATTGTGAATACTCCACCGGCTAAAGCCGGTGGCTTCAAATTACGGCTAAAAGCCGGATTGATCGGCCATACGGCCGATTGTTCCCTCTCCCAAAACTGGGAGAGGGAGCAAAAGCAACTATGCCGCCTAAAGGCGGGGGATTTACGGATCCCTTATCAAGGACTATTAAACAGGTCAATATCTGTGCCTTATGAACCTTCAGTATTTTTCAACCGATTTAAGTTCTAAAACCAGACATTCATCCGCCAGGAAATCAAGCCTGTAGCCACATTCAAGCTTAATACCCTTATACTGTATCGGAATAAACGCCTGAACGATAAAGGGTATATCCTTCATGCTTAGTCATAAGCCAAATATTTCTCATAGGTGTTTTCTAACAATCCAGCACCCAAT
>JALSJZ010000133.1 GCA_026989135.1 Sedimenticola sp.
TTACCCGTCGGTTGTTAATGGTTTCTGCTGGACAACAACAGACCATCAAGACACAAAAAAGCCCGCTGTTACACGGGCTTAGGGACTATTTTGGATTTTACTGGATAATGAAATGGTAGCTACGGGTGGACTTGAACCACCGACCCCAGCATTATGAATGCTGTGCTCTAACCGACTGAGCTACGTAGCCATGAAGGTTGGCGAATGTACCGGAAACTCTGCCCAGATTCAAGTTCTGACGCAGAAAAACCGCTACGACCCGCTCTCCCCGGATTACACATTAAAGCGAAAATGGATCACGTCGCCATCCTGTACTATGTAATCCTTCCCCTCCAGCCGCAGTTTGCCGGCCTCTTTTGCCCCCTGCTCACCACCACAGGCGATAAAATCATCGTAAGAGACGATCTCGGCACGGATAAATCCGCGCTGAAAGTCGGTATGGATGACACCCGCTGCCTGCGGGGCGGTCGCGCCTGCCGGTATTGTCCAGGCGCGCACCTCTTTTTCCCCTGCGGTAAAATAGGTCTCCAGATTCAGCAGGCGGTATCCGGCTCGCACTACCCGGTTCAAGCCCGGCTCATCCTGCCCCAGATCCGCCAGAAAATCGGCCTTGTCCTCTTCATCCAGCTCAGCTATTTCAGCCTCGATGGCGGCACACACCGGGACGACTTCAGCGCCTTCTGAGGTTGCAAGCGCCATTACAGCATCCAGTGCCGGGTTATCGGCAAAGCCACGCTCATCCACATTGGCAATGTAGAGTGTGGGTTTGATCGTCAGCAGATGCAGATCTCGCAGGGTCAATAGCTGCTCTTCATCCAGCTCCATCGAACGGACGGGGTTCCCTGCATCCAGGTGATCCCGCACACGCTCCAGCAGGCTCTTCTGTACCAGGATTTTTTTATCGCCTGTTTTGGCTTGTCGGGCAACCTTGTCCAGCGCCTTCTCTACCGACTCCAGGTCAGCCAGCCCCAGTTCGGTGTTGATCACCTCAATATCGGCCAGTGGGTCGACCTTGCCGGCCACATGCACCACATCGTCATTATCAAAGCAGCGCACGACATGGCAGATGGCGTCAGTTTCGCGGATGTTGGCCAGGAATTTATTGCCCAGCCCTTCACCTTTGGAGGCTCCCGCCACCAAACCCGCAATATCCACAAACTGCATGGTGGTGGGGATGATGTTCTGCGGTTTTACGATTTCAGCTATCTTGTCCTGACGGGCATCCGCCACCGGCACAACGCCGACATTAGGGTCAATCGTGCAAAAGGGGTAGTTTTCGGCTGCGATTGTAGCCTGTGTCAACGCATTGAATAGCGTGGATTTACCAACATTTGGCAAGCCCACAATGCCACATTTAAAGCCCATCTGAAGTGCCTCGGAATAAAATCGAACAAGAGGGTGGAGAGGCGGGGATTATATCCTGTTCGCTCGACAACTTGTAATCTTGTTAGTCTGAGGTTTTGCGGTTGTAGTGATCCTCGAAACGGACAATGTCATCCTCTCCCAGATAGCTGCCTGACTGCACCTCTATCAGCTCCAGGGGGATAACACCGGGATTCTCCAGTCTGTGGGTGGCTCCCAGAGGGATGTAGACGGATTCATTTTCACTCAGCATCAGCACCTCGTCGTTGCGCGTTATCTCTGCGGTGCCGCGCACGACGATCCAGTGTTCTGCACGGTGATGATGCATCTGCAGCGAAAGCGAGGCCCCCGGCTTTACCGTCAGTCGTTTGACCTGATAGCGGTCGCCTTCATCAATCGGCTCGTAATCGCCCCAGGGGCGATGCACCCGGCGGTGGAATTGTGATTCACTGCGCTGATCCTGTTTCAGCTGTTCGGCTATGAACTTTACATTCTGGGCATGCGCCTTGTCAGCCACCAATACGGCATCAGGCGTTTCGACCACAACCAGATTGCTCACCCCAACCGTTGCCAGCAGACGATGTTGTGCGATCAGAAGGTTGTCTGTGGAGTCATGCACCAATACATCCCCTTCGATGACATTGCCTGATGCATCCGCCTCTCTGACCTCCCACAGTGCTGACCAGCTCCCCACATCAGACCAGCCTGCGGATAGCGGAAGCACTGTGGCTCTGCCGGAGTCGCTCTTCTCTGCGCAGAGTTTCTCCATAACCGCATAGTCAATGGAGTCTGAAGGGCAGCTTTCAAAACTTTTGGCATCCACCCGAAAGAAGTCGCCATCCTGCTCGGCACTGGCAAAGGCTGCCCGGCAGGCTGCTGCAATTTCGGGCTGATGCTGCTCAATCAGCTCCAGCCATACGGAGGCGCGCATCATGAATATCCCACTGTTCCAAAGATACTCTCCGCTATCCAGGTAGCGCTGCGCCTGGTTTCGGTCGGGCTTTTCAACAAAGGCCTGCAGTTTGAATGTCTCACTATTGGCGGAGGCTTCGCCTCTCTTTATATAGCCATAGCCTGTCTCTGGTGAGGTTGGCACGATGCCGAAGGTGACTACGGCTCCTTCTGATGCCAGCGCCGCTCCATGAGCCACTACACCTCTAAACATCGCTTCATCTGAGATAAGGTGGTCAGCAGGCATGACAATCAGCACCGGGTCGGCACTGTTCTGAACTGCCTTCATGGCGGCGATGGTTAATGCCGGTGCGGTGTTGCGCCCTGCTGGCTCAAGCATGATGGAGGCGGGGGAGTGATCCAGCAGGCGGAACTGCTCTGCAACCAAAAAGCGGTGGGACTCATTGCAGACGACAATGGCATCCGCCAGCGTGATCCCTGACTCTGGCTGCTCCTGCTCAAGTGTTGCAAGCCTCAAAAGGGTCGATTGAAACAGCGAATGAGGGCCTGAAAGGGGCAAAAACTGTTTGGGGTAGGCGCCTCGCGATAGCGGCCAAAGGCGGGTTCCGGATCCTCCGGAAAGTACTACAGGCTGAAGATTCATGGCGCAATCCTGATCGACGAATAGTCCGCCAGATTAAATTAACTGTGTAACAGCGTCAAATTCAGCCTTGGGATCAGGTTGAAGCCATATTGCAGGTGTCGCTTACGCTATGCTAAACAGCTTATCAAAATTTGCTATGCGCAGAATTTCACGAATGCCATCATTGCCATTGATGAGGCGGACATCCGTGTTGCTTTTACTATACTCCCGAAGCTGTAACAACATCCCCATTGCCGAGCTGTCTATATAATCAGCCCCTTTAAGATCCACAATAAAAGCGACCTCCCCTTTAGGGTGCTCTTTGTATGCGCCAATAAAATCCCGGTGGGTGGAAAAATCAAAGCGCCCCGTCAGATAGATAGTTACCTCACTTTTATCCGATGATACCGTGGTTTTAACACTCATATTGTCACCTTAATCACTAAGTTTAAAAAGTTTATTCAAACGGGTTATATCCATAATCTGCCGCACAGATGGCTGACATGACTTCAAAATGATTTTAGCACTGTCTCCACCAGCACGTTCTCTCAGTACCAGCAACATACCAAGAGCTGCACTATCAATATATTCAGTCCTTGCAAAGTCAACGATAATCTCAAGCTGACCGAGGTCAAGCGACCGATAGGTATCACGAAATTCATCATGACATGAGAAATCAAAGCGATCATCCAATGCAATTATCAACTTTTTTTCATGTTCTATAAGTTTTGAGCTGATGCTCACAGTATGCTCCCGATAAAATTCTGCCTAAAAAAGTTCTACTTCACCTTCGCTCATATCTCTCTGAGAGACAGGGTTATGCAGCTTAGCCTGTGTTGCCTCATCCAGCGCCGCAATCCGTTTACAGAGATCCTCCAGCCCCTTGATATACGCATCTATTCCGTCATCTGAATTCAGACGCAAATCCTTAATGCCATCATCAATGCTCTGAATCATGCTTTCTACGCGCCCTAAATGGCCACTGGTGAATTCAGTTAACTGCGCCACAATATCTTCGAATTGCAACGAACGAACGGCATCACCCACATAACCATCAATAGAGCCGGTTATGGCAGATATTTCTGCGATATGTGCCTCGGTTTTTTTATTTACCGTGCCGAGGTGCTTCATCATTTCATCCACACGGGATTTTGATTTAAGCGCAAAGTTCATATCTTTTGATGCCAGCTCTCCAACTGTTGCACGCGCATCGCTGACATTTTGCTGCGCAGCAGCCAACACTGTGCGGATCTCATCATTAAATCTGGTAGATCTTTGTGAGAGCTTGCGCACCTCATCTGCAACTACAGCAAAGCCCCGGCCTGAGTCACCCGCCCTGGCTGCCTCGATTGCTGCATTCAGTGCCAGAAGGTTTGTCTGGTCTGCAATGGCTTTGACATCATCCAGCAGATTGTTGACCTCATCCATACGATCGGACATATCATCTATCTGCCCAACCATATTCATGCTGCCTGCACTGAGACTGACCACATAGTCAATAAAATAGCGCAGCACATCATCTGTATGTTCTGTAAATGCGGCAAATGAACTCTTGTCGCACTGTTCATCCCCAGCATCTCTCATCCCGCTAACCAGCTCATTCACAATGGCTTGCTGCATGTTAACCTGCTGGTTTAACCCTTCAAAACTCTGCTGTAATGTCTTTACCGCATCAGAAACCAGGTTTCGAATTGATGTCAGCTCTCCACGCATTTGATGAGCCACACCCGTAAACCCCGCATCCAGACCAAGAACCAGTCCGTGAACAGCATCGTCCAGGCTTTCCCGTTCCGCTTTATCCTTAAAGCAAAGAGGTTCAGATGCTGCATCTTCCTGACCTGAACGTATAGTCACGAAAACCCAAAGACAGAGCACCAGCAGACCACTCAATGCAGCCGCAGGGGAGAGAACAAACCCCGAAACCAGCAATACGGCAACACTGGCTACCAATGGCATCCAATGCTTGGTCAAATATGCTCCATTCAGGATTTTCATTTGCCGCCTCTACAATTGTTTTTTGTACATTGATTATCGGAAAATTATGTGAAAACTTGAGCTTGCTGTTGTTTTTGCTACCTTGCCAGTGATATTAGCCTGTGTGCAATTTTATGCAGTGGCAACACCTCATCAGCAAACCCACGCTTAACCACCTCACCAGGCATGCCCCAGACAACACTGGTTTTTTCATCTTGCACAATAATTGGGGAGCCCGTTTCTTTCATCTCACCCATCCCTTCTGCACCATCAGCTCCCATTCCAGTCAGCATGAGGCCTATCGCATTCGAACCTGCATTTTGCGCCAATGATCGAAACAGCACATCAACCGATGGTTTGTGCCGATTAACCGGCGGCCCGTCATTTAGTGTGCATACATATCGAGCACCATCACGCTCAACCAGAAGATGCTGGTCACCCGGCGCTATATAGGCATGCCCAGGAAGAATCTGCTGACCATTAACTGCCTCAGAGACGGCCACTTTGCACATTGCATTTACCCGGTTAGCAAAGGGTTTGCTAAATGCAGCGGGAATATGCTGGCAGATGACGATTCCTGGCATATCTGGGGGCAAACTGGCTAACACACTTTTTATCGCCTCTGTTCCACCAGTAGATGAGCCGATGCCTATGATTTTATCCGTGGTACGAAAGTGTCTGGCTTTGGTTTGCTTTGACAATACGGCATCAGCAGAGTGTTTTTCTTCTATCTTTTTGGGCGGACTTTGCACTGCGCGCACACGGGCACCCGCCGCACCTCTCACTTTTGAAATTATCTCCTGCGCATACTCGTCCAGCCCCTGAGCAACATCCATCTTTGGCTTTGGTACAAAATCAACCGCGCCTAACTCCAACGCCTGTAAAGTAACGTCTGCCCCCGCTTCGGTCAGGGTAGAGATCATGACGACTGGCATAGGTCGCAGGCGCATTAAATTACCCAGGAAGGTAATGCCATCCATGCGCGGCATCTCAATATCAAGCGTTAGCACATCAGGGCTTAATTTTTTGATCTTTTCACGCGCAGCAAAAGGATCAACCGCTGTGCCAACCACTTTAATGCCCGGTGCCTTGTCAAGGATCTCCGTCAGCAGTTGCCGCACCAGCGCTGAATCATCAACTATCAGAACTTTAATCATGATCTATAGCTCAGATTTGTGTTTGTTATCACGTAACTATTCAGTTCACCCCTGAAACCCGCCATTTCGGTGTTACAAAATGATCATTTACACTTGTAAACTCACATCGCCTAAAGCACCTGCTTTTGGTTTGCGCCTTGAACTGACGGATTTCAGGGGCAATCTGAACAGTTACAGGCGATTTTGTGAGGGTGCTGAATAGTTACATTATCACTTGGCCCAACTTAAAATAGTTCGATCTCACCCTCTACCGGCTTTTGATCAAGGGTATGCTGGTACTCTTTTTCACGCTTAACAATCGTATCATTGTGCAGATCCTTTAATTTCTTCACCAAGACTCGTCCAGTTGCAGGAAAGTAGATCACCTTCCTTGGGTAGATGTCACCCAAATCCTCTCCTGTAACCTTTAATCTTTCCTGTGCAAGATAATCCTGCACAAATTTAATGTTTTTATTTCCAACGTTCGTCATGCTTGACATTATCTTGCCCCCACCAAACACCTTGACTTCAAGGTTACAGCGGAGCCCTCCATGGGTCAGAATATCATTAATCATGTGCTCCATTGCATAGTTGCCATATCGTGTTGCGGTACTTATTACACTCTCTGACCCACCCCAGTTTCCATCTTCTGATATGGGCAACATAAAATGATTCATGCCACCAATGCCTGTTCTTCTGTCACGTATACATGCAGATACACATGAACCTAGCACCGTGGTGATCATCTCATTTTGATTGGTTACGTAATATTCACCAGGCAGTATTTTTGCTGCTATGATTTTACGATGTTTGTCCCAATAGCGGTTAATATCTTCAAACCCGCTTATGGGTGGTGGAAATTCCGTTTTTTTAAGCATTGTCATCACTTGACTCTATTTTACCTTTTGGTAAATCGTATTTCCTATAAGCTCAAAACGATCTGTTATTTTATACAATGATTCAGAATGCCCAATGAAAAGATAACCGCCATCTTTCAGGTTATCTGCATAGCGATTTACCAGCCTGGTTTTAGATTCACGGTCAAAATAGATGATCACATTACGGCAGAATATTACATCTTTTATATCACCAGCATTCCAGCTTTCCATTAGATTCAACTGGCCAAAATTAATCAGCGATCTTACTTCTGGCTTCACACGAACCGATCCGGCATTAGAGCCTTTGCCCCTCATGAACCATCTGTGCAATATTTTTTTTTGCATATCCTTCACTCTATCTTCCATATAGACGCCTTTGGATGCTTTCGCCAAAACATTTGAATCAATATCTGTGGCTAATATCTCTATATCCCAGTGCAGGTTTGCGGGCAAATTCTCTTTTAGTGTGATAGCCAATGAATAGGGCTCTTCGCCCGTTGAACACCCAGCTGACCAGATCCGTATTTTTTTTTCATCCCTGTTCTCTTTTAATAACTTTGGGAGCACCGTTTTACTTAAAAACTCAAAGTGGTGATTCTCTCTGAAAAATGCAGTTAGATTGGTTGTAACGGCATTGATGAGCTCAAGCACCTCATCTCCTGCACGATCGCTGGAGACGAAGTCACAATATTGACTAAAGTTGCTAAAACCAAGTGCGCGCACACGCCGGGATAAGCGCGCATAAAACATGTCAAATTTATCATCTGTAACAACGATGCCTGTGCGGGCATTGGAAATTTTACGCAAAAAATCAAAATCTTTTTTTGTAAACTTAAATTCCCTATTTTGTGATGTCACATTCTTATCCTCTAAAACCGCTCAGCATTATCATAAATATCTCTATTGGCCTTTTTTGCCAGTGGATAATGCACCATCTCCACGCCCCAGATAATCCGGGATTACGCTGCCTGGCCTATCTCATTCAGTTGTAATGTTTCTGTTAACCCAAGTTGATCTGCAGCGCTGCACAATGTCTGTGAGGCTCCGCACCATTTAAGCGTAACGTGCATTCTTTCAGCTTCCAGGATGCAGGCTGCAAGCAGCTGCAATCCTGCACCATCAATCTGTTCTATTTCAGCGCCATCAATAATAAGATCCTTACCACTTTGCAGCGTCTCTAATAAGTCGCCCCGAATGGCCTCTACCTCACTGATAACCAGAGAACCACCTAAATCAATGGCATCGCTGTTTTTTTTACTGTCACTGATTATAGATTCAGTTATTACAGGCTCTTCCTCATGCAGCTCCTCTGGCATAGAGAGCGGATCATGTTCTATAACTTTTTTAGGTGTGCGCTTTTTCTTGGTCGTCGTAGTTTTCTTTTGTATGGCCATTAGTGGGTTCTCCTTTCAACCAGATCCTGGGCAAGCTGTGTGAAACCTTGTGCAGAGCTGCTTGTCCTGCGGAATTCAAAAATAGTTCTTCCAACTGCCGGGCACTCTGCCAGTGCTGCTGCCTCTTTGATTTCTGTTCTTAGCACGCGGTTTGGAAAATGGCCGATCAGTTTACTGCGCACCTCTTTGGACAGGCGGCGCCGGGTATGAAAGCGGCTCATGACAACCCATCGTTGAAGTGTGGCTGAACGTAAGGCTTCAAATTTTTTTAATGTGGTCAGTAAATGGGCTACACCATTGAGTGATAGATAGTCACCACTTACGGGTATCAGTACCTCATCTGCCGCCATAATGGCGTTTGCAGAGAGAAGACCAGAGGCCGGTGGACAATCAATCAGTATGAAATCCTGCTGCGGATTTTGTTGCTGAAGTGCAGCATCCAACAGTGTAGCCCGGCTTACACCGCCATTGTTAAGATGCTCTACCTCCATCAATTGACTACCTGCTGGCACCAACACTATATTCTCCCTGGTATGAATCCCTACTGTTTTAAGCAGTGTTTGATCGAGTAATACCGTATCGATCCCCTTTTTTGGCAGACGGAATATGCCCAGACTTGTTGTCAATTGCGCTTGCGGATCCATGTCAATCAGCATGACCCGATAGCCTGCAATCTGAAGAGCATGACCTAAGTTTGCGGTAATTGTGGTTTTTCCAACCCCTCCTTTTTGATTGATTACCGCAATTATTCTCATGGTCTCTTATCCGCTTTCCACGCACTTGCCAACTGTTTCAGAGATCCCAATCTCTCGCAGGTCAAGTAATTTATTAACATCTAGCAGAATGAGCATTCTATCCTCGATGGTTATCATCCCTGTGATATATTGCTGGTTTATTGCCCCTCCAAGATTGGGCGCTTTTCGCACATTGCCCGGCGATACATCAAGCACATCAGAGACGCCATCCACCACTACACCAACCACTCGTTGCTGCTCGCCATGCTCTACTGACAACACAATGATGACCGTGGTAGGCGTGTATTCACAGCTCGCCAGCTGAAAGCGCACACGAAGATCCACAATGGGTACAATGACACCGCGCAGATCCAGCACGCCTTTTATATAGTCGGGCATGTCCGGCAGCGGGCGCACCTCTTCCCAGCCTTTAATCTCTCGCACTTTTAGGATGTCAACACCGTAGATATCCCCCGCAAGCTCAAAACTCAGATATTGCCTCACAAGCTCTTCAAGGTTTGAAGCATCACCATCAACAGCCATTGCATCACTCATACCCTGTCTCCTTCACTCGCCAGAATTGATCGTGACTTGTGAAAACAACCACTTAAAATTCAGCCCATTCGCCGTCATCGCCATCATTACTGTTCACCGACGTTACTGTTGATGCGGATTGCGAAGCTGGCTTATGTGCCGGAGCTGGCCTGGCAACGGCTCTGGGGGCAGCTGCTTGTGGTCTGGCCGTTGGAGCAGCAACCCCACCTGGCACGCTAAAGAAGTTCATCATCTCATTCATCTCCCGCGCTTTATCCGTCATGGAAGCCGATGCTGCTGATGTCTCTTCTGCTAATGCCGCATTTTGCTGGGTCAGTTCATCCATGCTGGTCACCGCTTGGTTGATCTGGTCAATGCCTGCTGACTGCTCCTGACTTGCTGCCGTGATCTCTGAGATAATATCTCCTACCTTTTTAACGGCCCCCACAATCTCATCCAGCGTTTCACCCGAGCTGTTGACCAGCTCGGCACCAATCCTTACCTTCTCTCCGCTGTCCTGGATGAGCTCTTTGATCTCTTTTGCTGCGGTTGCACTTCGACCGGCAAGATTTCTGACCTCGGTTGCAACCACTGCAAATCCACGACCCTGCTCACCTGCCCTTGCCGCCTCAACCGATGCATTCAATGCAAGCAGATTGGTCTGGAAGGCGATCTCATCAATAACCCCGATAATTTCGGCAATCTTGTTACTGGCCACATTTATATCTTCCATGGCACCTACTGCCTTGCCAACCACTTCGCCACCATGTTCGGCTGTCTGCCTGGCGGTTATGGCCACTTGATTGGCCTGATGTGCATTATCGGCATTGTTCCTTACGGTGCTTGTTAATTGCTCCATGCTTGATGCGGTCTCTTCCAAGGCGCTGGCCTGCTGTTCTGTTCGCCCAGAGAGGCTGTTGTTACCGGCTGAAATCTCTTCTGATGAGGTATTGATCTGATCTGCAGATTCTCGCAGTTGCGAGATAATGTCTGCTAGATTTTCACGTGTTCCATTGACATCATTTTTAACCTCAGCAAACATGCCCTGGTATTCGCCGGTCATACTCTCTGTTAAATCACCTTTAGCCAATGCAGCCATTACACCGGCAATATCATTAAATACCAGGCTCAGCGTCTCGGTCAGGTCGTTGATGCCGACGCTCAGTTCACGGAAAAAACCCTGCTTATCATCAATGTTAATCCGGCGACCCAGGTCACCTGCACGTACACTATTGACCATGGCCTGAATATCACCCTCTATCACCTCTCTGATCTTATTGATTGTGGCATTGGCATCCTGCTTGAGTTGATTAAATGACCCCTTGTAATCCTTTGTAATCGATTCACTTAAATCACCCTGCGCCAAGGCACCAAATACACGCACAGTGTCATCAATCACGCTTTCACTGACCTCCAGCAGGTCATTGACACCCTCGCTTAGTTTTGCATAAAACCCCTCTTTTCCTTCCATTGGAACACGCTGGCTTAGATCACCATTTCGTGCTGAATCCACAATCGACTGAATATCATTCTCAATAACCTCTGCAAGCCTGCTCTGCATTTTTACCATTGCCGCATAGGCGCCCACATGCTCTACATTGCTATCAATATCTAAATTCAGCTCACCATTTGCAATATTGTTGGCAATCTCTGCAATCTCTCCTGGCTCACCACCCATCTGCGCCCGGATACCACGGCCAATGACTGTACCCAAACCCACTGCCACCAAGAAACCAATCACCGCTAGAATGAGGCTAAGAATAAGATCACTTGTGGCACTCTTGTCCAGTAATTCAGCCTTTTCAGTCAACCCTTCTGCAAGGTGATCTTCAACCTTTTTCAATAGATTGATTTTTCCGGTTTGCTTTTTAAACCAGTAAACCGAATCAATACCAAAGCCACCCGTTGCTGCATTCTCAATTGCAATCTGGCGCATCCTCTCTGTTTCATCAATAAATTCGCCTGTCATCGTCTGATGATAAAAATCAACCACCTCCTTTGAAGCCAGGGAGAGAAAGACATCAATGTAATTTTTTTGTGTTGTAACCAGTGACATAAACCTGTTGAACATGCCACCAAAATCATCTCTGGCAAACACATCGGAGAGCACAGCCCGCTCAATACCAGCACGCTCTTTGCCTTGCAGATAATTTGCATAGGCAGCTGTCATGATCGCAAGCTCACCATCTGGGCTAACCGTTGATAACTCCGATACCAGCCCAAGAAAGGATGCATTTATGCCCGTGTAGTAACCCAATGCATCCTTTACTTGGATGTTTTGTGTATCAACCGCATCCCGCTTTTGCTCAATCTGTTTCAGGCGGCCAAGTGCTTTATCCAGCTCACTTTTAAAACTGTTACTCATTGATGAGAGGTCAAAGCCGGCTAAATACTGGTTCAACGCATCCACTTTCTCATCTGTTGAGCGACGCTGCCCTTTTATCTCAGAGCCAAACTTGGCACCCTTGCTGCCAAGAAAGCCTGCCGTCATTCCGCGCTCTTTCTGTAGCTCATGTACAAGATTACTGGCGTGAACCCCTAGTGCTGTCATCTCTTCCAGTTTTATAGCTGTCTGTCGCATTGACAGTGCGGATGTTGCCTGTACCGCAGCAAACCCTAGCATGACAATAACTGGAATCATTACCATCAACAGTAACTTCTGTGACAACTTCATATTATTTAGAAAGCTCATAGCCTTTTCCTCAAAAAAACATCAATCTAATTTGCTGCTGCCTGTTCCTGTTCACTCTGCTGATCCTGACCAAGCAATTTATCCACATCCAGAAGCATCACCATCTTATCTCCTGCAGAGATAAGACTAGCAATAAATTCAGTAGCCACACGGCCACCAAAATCCGGGGCATTGACAAGACCACTGCTGTTGGCATTTAAAACATCTGAAACGGCATCCACAATAATGCCCATTATGCGCATGCCGGTATCACCATTAACACGCAGCACTATTACCACTGTGTCTTTGGTATACTCCTGGCTCGATAAATCAAAACGCTCACGCAGATCAAATATGGGAACGATTGCACCACGCAGGTTTAATACGCCTTTTACATAGGATGGTGTATTTGGAACCCGAGTCACCACATCCCAGCCCCGTATCTCCTGTACCCGCAGAATGTCGACACCATAATCCTCATCTGCAAGCTCAAAAGTAAGGTACTGAGCATTTTGCTCATCAGAGAACCCTTCGCTCTGTAGATTATTCAGTTCTGCTGCTTGTAATTCAGCCATGACTCATACCTTATTAATAAAGCAACGATTTATGCACTTTTCCTGACATCCTTACTAAATGCAGAGGATGCATTACCTGCCATGCGAATAAGCCCTGGAATGTCAAGAATCAGTGCCACAGAGCCATCACCTAGAATTGTCGCACCTGACAACCCGCTAATCTTTCTGTAATTTGCTTCGAGTGATTTAATGACAACTTGCTGTTGCCCAAGCAGGTCATCTACAAAAAGGCCACACCGTCGCCCTTCACCCTCCACGACAACCAGCAGCCCTTCATTTAACTCTTTTGCTTTGGCATCATTAACGCCCAGGATCTCATGCAGCCGCACAATGGGCAGATACTCTTCTCTCAGTTTAAAGGTCTCGCCTTTGCCCGCCAGCATATTGACCATGTTTTCCTTGACCTGAATGGATTCAATAATTGAAACCAGGGGCACAATATAGGTCTCACTTCCAATAGATACTGTCTGTCCATCCAGTATTGCCAGCGTTAATGGCAAACGAATAATAAATGATGATCCAACTCCCATTTCAGAATGTATCTCAATGCTGCCACCCAGCTCATTGATGTTTCTTCGCACCACATCCATGCCAACGCCGCGCCCGGAGACATCACTTACTGTCTCTGCTGTTGAGAAGCCTGCGGCAAAAATCAGCTCATAAATCTGTTGATCACTCAATATTGCATCGGAGGGCACCAGGCCTCGCTCAATTGCCTTCTCCAGCAAGAGATCTCTATTAAGGCCTTTACCATCATCCTTGATTTCAATAATGATGTTGCCGCCACGATGATAGGCATTAAGCTCTACTGTTCCCTGCTCTGGTTTTCCTGCTGCGACCCGCTCTTCGGGCATTTCAATGCCATGATCCAGGCTGTTGCGCACCAGATGAACCAATGGGTCACCTATTTTCTCAATGACTGTTTTGTCAACCTCTGTTGTTTCACCCGTCATTTTCAACTCAATCTGTTTGCCCATTTTTGTGCTTAAGTCATGCACCAATCGGGGGAAACGACTGAAGGTAAAGCTGATTGGAAGCATCCTGATCTGCATGACGCTCTCCTGCATCTCACGCGTATGCCGTTCAAGCTGGGCCAAACCTTCACGCAGACGCTCTATCTGGCTGATGTCAAACTCTTCACCCATCATGCTCAACATGGACTGGGTGATAACCAGCTCACCAACCATGTTGATCAATACATCAATCTTGGTGATGTCTACCCGTATCGAGCTTGTCCCACCACCAGTTGCAGGTTTTTTAACACTGCCTCTTCGGTCTGATGTTCGGCGATCACCACCTTCGCGT
The DNA here is from genome assembly GCA_026989135.1 of Sedimenticola sp. Classification (GTDB taxonomy): domain Bacteria; phylum Pseudomonadota; class Gammaproteobacteria; order Chromatiales; family Chromatiaceae; genus WFXD01. The sequence goes on from JALSJZ010000133.1 coordinate 14,098, forward strand.
CGCTCATCGGGGGCTGGTGCCGCTTTGATCTCTGTTTTTGGCGCTGGCTCGCTGGCTGTTTCAGGTGCAGCAGCCGGGGCTTTTTGTGCTGGGCAGATCGGGGCAATCGAGAGATCACAGTCATCTTCAACCCAATCAAAAATATCATCAATTTGCTCTTTGCTGATATCACCTTTCAGATGCAAATCCCAACTGAGGTATGAATCTTCTGGTTCGTACTCTGATAGCGGGAGAAGTGATTCCAGATCCACTTCTACGCTCAGTTCACCCAGACTTCCCAGCTCACGAATAAGACGCAATGGATCATTGCCTGTACGCATCATGTGGGAGTGGGGACGAAAGACGATATGCCAGCCTGTTTGCTCGCTGCTGGCGCATGCCTCTTCTGTGCTATCAGGCTCAGCGACTTCCACTGCTGCTGCGCCGCCTGCCAAAATCCGATCAAGCTCGGCTTTCTGTGCCTTGACTCTTTCAGGATCAACCTCGGCATCTTCACTGGTTGCTGTCAGCATTTCACGCAACACATCAACCGATGCAAGCAGGACATTGACCGCCTCAGCAGTTACCTGACGCCTGCCATCTCTCATTTCATCCAGCAGTGTCTCCATCACATGGGTGAAATCAGCTATGTTTGTGAACCCAAAGGTGCCGCTCCCTCCCTTTATGGAGTGAGCCGCCCGGAATATTGAGTTGATCTGCTCAGGGTCAGCACTGCCTGGATCCATCTCCAGCAGCCCTGATTCCATGATGTCCAGCCCTTCAAAACTCTCATCAAAAAAAACCTGATGAAATTGCGCCATATCTATGGTCATCATTCCTCTCCCCGGTCAGATCGTGGATTCAGCCATTCACTCTTTAACCGAGCACTTTTTTTACTGTATTCAATAGCTGATCTGGATTGAAAGGTTTAACAATCCAGCCTGTTGCCCCGGCAGCTCTTCCCTGCTGTTTCTTTTCAGGGCTTGATTCTGTGGTTAACATCAGCAGTGGTGTAAATTTGTAGCTGGGTAGTTTACGCAGCTCCCCTATCAGGGTAATCCCATCCATTCTGGGCATATTTACGTCCGTTATCACCAAATCCACTCCACGCGTTTTTGCAATATCCAGCGCATACTGCCCATCAGTCGCCTCCACCACATCATAACCAGCGCCCTTCAAAGTAAATGCCACCATCTGGAGCATGGAAGCAGAGTCATCTACGGCTAATATGCTTGCCATTCTGTTTTCTCCTGAAAATTAGTAGATTTTCTCTAAAATTGGGTAACACTTAATTACCCACCCTTAGTGCATAAAGCTCTCTGCAGAGTAAGCAGGCAAATTTAATTAGGTTATAAATCTCTGCCTTACCTACTGAAATATAGAATAAGCTCAATACCCTTGTAGATGTTTTAACGGCGAAGGAACGGCAATCTTTAGGAATTAAACTCGATAGGGAAATCAATAATCGTCAGCACCGCACGCACCGCCATGGTGCGCGGCTAACCAGCTGATAATAAATAAGTTTATAGATCTCAAGGGTTGGCTCAGCAATATCCTGGATTATGCCCATTTGTCGGCATATACCCACAATTGAACAGGGGGCTTTCAAGCGCACAAATACAGCGTAAATTCTGCCATCTGTAGATAAACCGGGGCGCTCGGCTTCACCAGAATCAGTCCAGTTTTTTCAAATGGATCAGTTTATTATTCCGACCCAGCTCAAGCTCGAATCGGCCCACAATGCCTTGTTGGCTCACGAAAGGACGCAAACTGCTGGCGGGCAGCTGCACACGCCGGCCATCATCTGCCTGCACCACAACAACTGAGGCCACCCCTTGATAATGCTGAAGAAATGCCTCAGGGGATATATTCAATGAAAACCGTATATGTTGCACCATTTGATCAACCCAGTACCCGCTATGGCAGGCGTAAGCATTTCACATCAGCCTGCTGCTCTCGCTTTGGTAGCAGATGCTTTACAAGTTTTATCACCCGCTCACCTGTTGCCCGATAGGCCGTCAGCTTTCCGCCGTAGACTGTAAATACCTGGGGATTTATGGCATCAGTGTGAATCATAATCTCCCTTGATCGGCTAAAGGCATCACCACCTGTTGGCAGGACACGCAATCCGGCAAAGGCTCGCTTAACATCCGAGCGGCAGATGAGGTTTTGAAAATAGTGATTGTAGACTTCAATCAAATATTCGATATCTGATTCTGGTGGATCAACCTGATCCGGTGAGCCATGAAATGCTGTCTCTGTTGTGCCAATCATGATGCCGTCAGGCCGGGAAAGAACAAAGACCGCCCTTCGATCCTGTGGGGACTCCATATAATACATGCCCTGCTCAAGGGAACCAGGAACAACAATATGTGTGCCCAGCACCAGATCCATATCGGCTGGCGGTGGCTTGGGGGTGATTCTTTGCAGCACCAGATTAGCCCATGGCCCGGCTGCATTAATAATGATTTTTGCTAAAATCTGCTTTTGCTCATCGCCCTGTTGATACACTGCCTTGCATAACCCTGCACTACATTGTGCAGAGATCAGCTCAGCACTGGATATAAATTCAGCCCCAAGCTGCTGCGCAGAGCGCATGACTGATTCCGTAAGATGCTGGTCATCTGTCTGCCCATCATGGTATTGATATACCGCAAGCAGATCCTCTGTTTTGAGACCATCCAATCCATCCCACTTTTCTTTTGGGATTTTGTTGAATCCTTTTCCACTGAGCAACGCGTATAACGCAAGACCAATCCAAATCATCCATGGCTTACGAATGCTGCTTTTATATACAGGTATATAAAAGGATTCAAGCGTTACCAGATGGGGGGCATTGCGTAACAGCAGGCTGCGCTCAGAGAGACATTCATGCACCAATTTGATCTGCGCAGTCTCCAGGTAGCGCAAGCCACCATGGATCAGCTTGCTGGATTTACATGAGGTGCCCAAACCTGGCCGGTCATACTTTTCCAGCACGGCAACCGAGTATCCGGCAGCTGCTGCTGCTTGTGCACAGCCTGCCCCCTGTATGCCACCACCAATAACAAGAATGTCGTAATCTGCACTCATGGTTTTAGAGCAAACAGCGGATGCTTCAGCATGCTGCAAATATCCCGCGTCTCGATTAGTGCAACATGGCCAGCATATTCGCAACAGCGTTCTGGATCTGTAATATCATACAGCATCCACTCCCAGTCACCTTCCCATGGCTTCTCACCTTTAACCAGTTTTGTATGGTTTACAATCAAATAGTCGGGGTTTAGCTGCTGCGCAAAACCACGGTGTTGCAGATCATATTTTTTCAGCACATAGCCGGTTTTAAGCGCGCTGTGATCTCTTACATATTTAATCGCCTCTTTGTGGAAAGAGATCACCACCGCCTGCTGCTCTATTGGTTTTATCTCCTGCAATAGCTGTTTACAGATCGTATCAATACCAAACCGATCAACACTCTCATCCTTTATCTCTATAAAGGCCGTTGCATCGGGGTAGCACAGCAGCAAACCAACCATATCTTTTAGCGTTGGAATCGGCTCACTAAAAGTATCGCTTGGGAAACGATCTGGCTCACTCACACGGATTGCTTTGAGTTCCTCAAACCGCATCTCAAAGAGATTGCCTGCAACGCCTGTTACACGCTGCAATTCAATATCATGGAACAGAACCAACACACCATCAGCGCTGCTCTGCACATCAAATTCAATATTCTGTGCACCACATTTTAGTGCCGCCTCAAGACCCAGCAGACTGTTTTCCGGATAGCTCGCCATCTGCCCTCTATGGGCAACCAGTGCAGGCATGTTCATAATGGGGCACCCATCGCAAAGCACTTTAGATTTCAATATCTCAATATATTTTTTACAATGCACTATCTTTTATTGAGCGTGATACCGCTGGGGTTGGTGCCCAAACACTGCTTTTACCCCAGACAGAAACCGTAGATCACTGTATTGCCAACACTTGGGGTCTACAGCACACCAACCCATCATTTTGGCTGCGACAATTTGACGCAGGTCAAACGATGTAATAGGGTGCCGTATTAGCATGCAAATATATCCATGCGGGCTGGCCAAACGGCTGCTGCAGACTTGGATTCTGGCGCATTACCCAGAGAGAGAACAAGGGTACTCCAGGCTCTGGTGCAGCTGCCGACACATTCTGAGCAATATGCACAGCATAGCCATACTGCCGATTTAGCCACTGTTATTAACGATTTACCGATTATCTTACATCCAGCAAACCACACTGCCTGGCACCCCCTTTGACTATTAATAAACCGAGGTTACCATGACCGAGAAAAAAGACGACCACAAGGATGAAATCGAAACTGGCGAAGCAGAGCCATCACGCAGAAATTTCTTCAAAACCACTGCTGCCGGCCTGGCTGGAGCCGGTGCCCTCTCCATGGGCATCCTGCCCTTTGGCACAGCCACCGATGCACAGGCCAGCTCGAAGTCTGGCCCTAAAGAGCATGTTGGCCCGGGCGAGCTGGACGAGTACTACGGTTTCTGGTCTGGCGGTCAGTCTGGTGAGGTTCGAATTATTGGCATACCTTCCGGTAGAGAGCTGAAGCGCATCCCCGTCTTCAACTGGGATGCCGCCTATGGCTGGGGCACGACCAACTTCAGTAAAAGCGAGATGAAGGGTCGAATCTCTGGTGACACCCACCATTTTCACCTCTCCTACAAGGATGGCACCTACGACGGTAAATACGGCTTCGTCAACGACAAGTCGCAGGCTCGTCTGGCGCGCGTCCGCCTTGACATGCTGGTAACCGACAAGATCATTGACATTCCAAATTCATCAGGCACCCACGGCATCTTCCCTTCACGCCATAAAATCGATGCCGTCTACTGCAACTCTGAGTTCCGCATTCCGCTGCCCAATGATGGCCGCGACCTGGAAGACCCAACAAAATATGGCTGCCTGCACAGCTGCGTCGATGCCGAGAGCATGGAGGTACGCTGGCAGATCATGGTCGATGGCAACCTCGACCTCTGCGCCACCGATTATGAAGGCAAGTACTCCATGGCTTGCTGCTACAACTCTGAAGAGGGTGTCACGCTTCCTGAAATGATGGCCAAGGATCGCGATTGGCTGGTCGTCTTCAACCTGGAGCGCATCGAGGCTGCCATCAAGGCAGGCAAAGGGATCAAGATTGGCGACTCCGATGTGCCGGTACTGGATGGCCGGGGTGACTCAGAATTCACCCTCTACATCCCTGTCCCCAAAAGCCCGCACGGCGTCAACGTAGACCCAACCGGCAAATACGCTGTCTGCTCCGGCAAGCTCTCACCCACCGTATCCGTTGTGGAGCTGAGCAAGGTTGATGAGGCCTTCGCAGGCAAGATCAAACCACGTGACTGCGTTATCGCTGAGCCAGAGGTTGGCCTGGGTCCACTGCATACCGCCTTCGACAACCGAGGCAATGCCTACACCTCTATCTTCCTCGACTCTGTCGTCACCAAATGGAATATTGCCAAGGCAATAGCCGGTGAGAACCCGGTTATCGAGAAGGTTGACGTGCACTACCAGATCGGCCACATCAACGCCTCCATGAGTGAGACCAAAGATGCCGACGGCAACTGGATGATTGCACTGTGCAAATTCTCCAAGGATCGCTTCCTGCCGGTTGGCCCCTTCCGCGCAGAGAACGAGCAGCTGTTCAATATCTCTGGCGAGAAGATGAAGATGGTGCATGAAGGGGCTGCTCACGCAGAGCCACATGATGCACTGATTGTCACACGCGACCTGATCCGCCCCAAAAAGGTATGGCCACGGGATGACAAGCGCTTTGAGTTCGAGCGCGCACTGGCCAAGAAGCACGGGGTTACGCTAGAGGCTGCCGCCAATGTTATTACCGAAGGCAACCACACCTATGTCTACATGGTAAGCATCGCGCCTGCATACTCTCTTCCCAAGTTTAATGTGCCACTGGGCAACACCGTCACCGTCATAGTGACCAACATGGACGGCGTAGAGGATCTCTCCCACGGCTTCTGCCTGACCCAGCACGACATCAACTTTGGCCTCTCACCCAAGGAGACTGCATCGGTCACCTTCAAGGCCGACAAAAAAGGCGTCTTCTGGTACTACTGCCCATGGTTCTGCCACGCCCTGCATCTTGAGATGCGCGGTAGAATGATTGTCTCCTGATACAATCTGGCAACGCCTAAATGCAGCCCCTTCTTCTTCGGAAGAAGGGGCTGCATCACATTAGAATATCAGCAAATACTAAAATTGCGGGTAGCAATTTAGCTCAAATTCCCTTAGTATTCCGCTTGGTTAATTTCAGGTTATTTGAGACAGATCTCTACCCACATGCCAAAAAACACACGCCTTCAGCCGCCTGCACCTCTCTTCTCAGGCTTCTCCAGCCTGTTGCGTAAACACCAATATCTCCCACTGCTGCTGATTTTACTGCTGTTCAGCACCGCAGGCTGGGGTGCCAACGAACTTGTTCTAAAAGATGGGAAGCCCTTTTGTGAGGCCTACAAATGTAGCCACATACTGCCGGAAGCTGACCATTTTCAGCAATCAAAGGCGATTGCCCTGCCGGTTATTGAGGCGTTAAAAGGGGGCAAGGTCTTTGCCTATATCTTTCTCTCAACCGATCTGGTCGACATCCCGGCTTACTCTGGCAAGCCGATGGTGACACTCATTGCCATCAGCCCTGAAGGCACCATCCTGAATGCCGAGATCGTCCACCACAGCGAACCTATTCTGCTGGTCGGCATCCCGGAATCTGTGCTTGGGGTCTTTATGGAGCAGTATATCGGCAAGCATATTGCCGATAAGTTTGAGATCACCTCCGGCGGGACACTCAGCCAGGGGGCGGATCAAACAGAAGACGTGTCCCAGCACAGCGATGCCTCAGCGATTGGCGGGAACGTCCCGATCGACATGATCACGGGAGCCACAGTAACCGCTCAAGTGATGGATCAGACCCTGATCACCTCCAGCCGCATGGTCGCACAGGCGCTGGGCATCCTGCCACCCGACGAGACCCGCATCGTCACTTGGCATGCAGAGTATCAACCCAAAACCTGGGATGATCTGCTCAAAGAGGGGAGCATCGGCCACCTCTTTGTACCCACCGCCGATCTTGTCCCGACCGCAGACAAAAACGAGGCCTGGGTCGACATCTATTTTGCAGACATCACGCAGCCGGTCATCGGCATCAACATGCTGGGCGAGTCAAACTACAACTGGGCAAAGGAGAGCGCCGGAGAGGATGGCAAGATCTTCATTATTATCTCCAACGGCAAGGACAGCTACAAGGGGTCAGGCTTTGTGCGCGGCGGTATATTCGAGCGCTTCTATTTCCAGCAGGGGTTCAATAAATATGTTTTTCGTGACCTCAACTACGAGCACCTGTATGGCTTAAAGATCGAAGGCGCCCCGGACTTCAAAGAGAGCGGCCTTTTTTTTCTGCGTGACAAAAAATTCGACTCATCCAACCGCTGGCAATTCTACTATATCGCCAGCCACCTGACGGGCGAAACCGCCACCTCAAAGATATTCAAAACCTACAGCGTTGACTTTCAGTTCCCTGAAAAATATTTTGATCTAAAGATTATCGAAAAAGAGAAGGGCCCCACACTGATAGAGAAGATGTGGGCGATGAAGCTGTGGGATGTCACCCTGCTGGTACTCTTTCTCGCTGTCACTGCCTTTCTGTTTATTCGGCGCGACCTGATCAGAAGCTCGGCCAAGCGGCTGGATGCGGTACACATCACCATCCTGATACTCTCCGTGCTGATTGTGGGGCTGATACTGAAATCACCACCCTCCATGACCCATCTCTACCCGCTGCTGCACAGCTTCGAGGATGGCTTCCAACTGAATCTCTACCTCTCCGATCCGGTTCAGTTTGTCTTTTGGATCGCCATCGCACTGAGCCTCATCTGGTTTGGACGCGGCTGGTTTTGTGGCTGGATCTGCCCCTATGGCGCACTGCTCGAACTAACTCACCGCCTGTCGCGACGCATACTGCCCAAAAAATATAACTACAATTTTCCGCCCAGGGTGCATGAGGTGTTGCGGAAGCTGCGCTATGTCATCTTTTTTGCCCTGGTTGGCATCTCTCTCTTCTCGGTGGAGATGGCCGAACGCCTCACCGAGGTGGAACCGTTCAAGACCACCTGGCTGGTCGGCATCTTCTCCCGCGACTGGTATCTGGTGCTCTACTGGTTTGCCCTGTTTGGCATCGGCATCTTTATCTACCGTTTCTTCTGTCGCTATCTCTGCCCACTGGGTGCTGCATTCTCTATTGCCAGCTACTTCCAGATCGACCGGATCAAGCGCTACGACTTCTGCAAAAGCTGCAACGTCTGCGAGGTCAACTGCGACTCCATGGCGATCAACCGCGAAGGTGAAATCAACCGCTATGAGTGCTACTCCTGCTTTGAATGCGAGCAGGCCTACCACGATGAAGAGGTCTGCCCGCCACTGGTCTATCTGAAAAAGGGCAAGCTGGAGAAGATCAGCAAGGCGGATCTAAAGATGATCCAGGAGCGGCTAAAAGAGCAGGATAGCCGTGGGAAAGGTACGCATTGATCAGTCTGTCTCTCTCCCATCAATCGAAATCACGTTTTAATAATGCCACACTGACCAGCCTCAGCCCAAGCAGACTGGTCAGCATGCTCTTATGTCTGCTGCTCTTTTTCACTGACGCTGCTCTTGCTGCTGATCTTCAGGTTCCCAGCAGGCAGTTTCCCACTATTAGTGACGCCATCAGCGCCGCCCGCAACGGTGACAGCATCCACCTTGCCCCCGGTGTTTTTCAAGAGAACATTACGTTTGATAAAGCACTCACGCTACTTGGCAGCCCGAACAACAGGTCCATTGTTGATGGCTCAGGCAAAGGTACGGTTATCACTATAACCAGCCCAAATGTCCATATCTCTGGGGTAACGGTACGCAATAGCGGTGACATTATTGAAGATTCAGATGCCTGTATCTATGCGACCAAAAAGGCCACCAATATAAAACTGGATGGCAATTCGCTCACTCAATGCGCCTTTGGCATCTGGATCAATGGCAGCCACAACCCCCTGGTGGCCAACAACACCGTTACGGGCTATCAAAAAAAACTCATCTCTGACCGTGGCAACGGCATCCATCTCTGGAACATCCAGAACGGGCTGATCAAGGGAAACCGGGTATTTGGGGTGCGTGATGGCATCTATCTCTCAAATACCAGCCGGTCATCCATTGAAGATAATGTCATGGATTCCGTGCGCTTCGGCATCCACTACATGTATAACGACAACAACCGGGTTACCGGCAATACTACCTGCAACTCCACGGTTGGACAGGCGATGATGTTCTCAAAACGGCTGGTCATCAATAATAACGCCATGATCAACAACAAAGACCACGGCATGCTGCTGCGCGCCATCTATGACTCTAAAATTGACGGCAACATCGCCTACGGTAATAACAGGGGCATCTTCATCAACGACTCCGACTTCAACGAATTCAGAGACAACTGGGTCGAAAACAATGCCATTGGCATCGCCGTCATGGCTGGCGCTGAAAACACCAGGATGGTTGGCAACAACTTTATATCAAACCCGGTACAGGTGCTCTTCTCCTGGCGCTTTTCACTCTATTGGAACGATGAGAAGCAAGGCAACTACTGGAGCGACTATCTTGGCTGGGACTACGATAGCGATGGGATAGGCGACAGGATATACTACGCCTCAAACCGGATGGATCACCTGATGCATCGCCACCCAAAGATGCGGCTGCTTGCACTGAGCCCGGTTATTCAGCTTTTACAATCCCTTGAGACCCGCTTTCCCGTACTTCGGTCGGCCAGTGTTATTGATAAAAAACCCGCTATGTACCCTACAACAGCAACCCCCAGCCAGATCACTGCCCCTGAAAAAGCATGCCTCTAAAGATGCCACAGAGACGAATAATAAACCACGGCCAGGGTGGAGGGGTAATCCTCTCTCTCTCTAGGATTCGTAAAGGCTTCCCCGGCAAAGAGGTATTAAAATCCATTGACCTGCAGGTTGCCCCCGGGCAGCTGGTAGCACTGGTTGGCAACAACGGTCAGGGCAAAACAACGCTGATGAAGTTGGTTCTCGGCCTGCTGGCACCTGATGCAGGCAAGATTCTGATCAATGGCAAAACCGTCGCTGCCACGCGAACCACCAGCCAAAAGGCGCTCTTTGGTTATCTGCCAGAGACCACTGCTTTTTACCCCAACCTGACTGGCCAGGAGACGTTAAACTATCTCTCCTCTCTCAAGCAGGGGGAGCACTCCAGGGTTGCAGAGGCACTTGCAATTGTCGGTTTGCAGCATGCCGCGAAACAGCGGGTTAAAACCTACTCCAAGGGGATGAAGCAACGCCTTGGGCTGGCTCAGGCGCTATTGGGTGATCCAAAACTGCTGCTGCTCGATGAGCCAACCAATGGACTGGATCCTTCTGGCATCCACGAATTTTACCAGATCCTTGAGCAACTCAAGGGTGAAGGCGTTGCTATATTAATGTCCAGCCATCTGCTGGCCGAGATTGAACCCCGATCAGATGCCCTGGCACTGCTTAAAGATGGCATCATCAGCGCCTATGGCACAGTTGCTGAACTCATCAACGATGCCGAGCTGCCCAGCATTATTAAATTTCAAAAAGGCCAAAATTATAATCAACAGGCCTTGGATCAAATTTTGCAGCAACACACCACCGAGAAGAGATATATTGAGCAGACAGAGACCTTTGTGCTCAGCTGTCACCCAAGCCACAAACAGGCACTGCTATTGGCACTGCTCACAACCGACAATCTGGTCGCAAAACTTATTGTTAACGATCCCGGTCTTGAAGAGCTGTTTCTTCAGCTGAACAGCGGCCTGAAAATCACCTGACACCCAATTAATGTCCACACTCACCATCTTACTTGCCATCGCACGAAAAGAGTTCATTGATCACCTGCGCAATGGCTGGATCATTGCCGTTGGCCTGGCCTTTGCCATCTTCTCACTCCTTATCACCTTTGTTGGCTTTGGCTTTACCGGCTCTGTTGGTATTGGGCAGGAACAGAGCACACTCTTCAGCCTGATCAACCTGGTGATCTACCTCGTCCCACTGCTGGGACTGCTGCTAAGCTATGACGGCATAGCGGGTGAACATGAACGCGGCACCCTTGACCTGTTAAGAAGTTATCCCTTCAATACCACTCTTTTGCTCTATGGCAAATGGCTTGGGTTGTTTCTGGTGCTTACAGCAACCTTGATCGTCGGATTGACCGCACCAGCGGCTATCTCTATTTACAGCGGACACACCCTGCAAGCCTGGACGCTGCTGCTCATAACCTCAGTCTGGATCGGAGCCATCTTCATCTCCATCGCCATCATGTTTTCTGTCTTGATTCTGGATCGGGGAAAACTGATCGCCATCGCCATTGGCATCTGGCTGCTGTTTGTCGTACTGTTTGATCTTGGCGTTATCGGCATACTGGTCGCCACAGAGGGCGACGTTCCGATGGGCCTGGTGAATCTTCTCTTTTACCTGAACCCCGCCGCACTCTATCGGCTTCTCTCCATTGACCTTATGATGGACGACGCAATGATCACACAACTCGGGCTGATGGGGCAGATCCCTCCAACACCGGCACTTTTTGCAGCCATTACCGCCTGGACGATCATACCCGCAGCCATCGCCGGATGGCGCATCAGCACCTTAGGCAAATAGAACCGGACAAAAAGACGAGACAAGAAGATGAATAGATACCCCCTTGCTTTATTTTTATCACTGACACTGGCGCTCTCTTTCGGTTGTAGTGAAGATAGCAATAACAGCACCACAAGCACGCCCAGGGATCTGACGCGGGATGCCGTATGCATGCTGGATGGCATGATACTGCTTGATCACCCCGGCCCCAAAGGGCAGGTCATCTTCAAAAACGGTGAGCCACACTTTTTTTGTGATACCAAAGGACTCTTCTCTGCGCTCTACGATCCCAACTACAAAACAAAAATCAAGCAGGCCTTTGTTCAGGATTTCAGCAAGCGCAGCTGGGGCAGCTATAACGACCGCTGGATTGAGGTAGAGCAGGCTTTTTTTGTAATGGACAGCAACCGACTTGGCGCTATGGGTCCTACCCTGGCCACCTTTAGCCTCCGTTCAGATGCCGAAAACTTCGCAAAAGAGTTTGGCGGCTCAGTGCTGGCCTTTAATGAACTCGATGAAGAGAAATTTGAAGCCTATCAGGCACGCATTCGCCAACAGCTGCGAGACAGCATTGGCGCTATCTCAGCACCTGATAGCGAAGAGGCGCACCATCACCATTAGAATTCCAGAATTATGGGTTAAACGGTGGATTCTCTTTTGGTGGCGCATGATTTCCACTGCGCCACTCCCATGGCATCACAAACTTAGCACGCCATAACCCCTGCCTTAGCTGGCGTGCAACACCCTGAACACGCTTATATCGATCACTTTGCGCTGGGTCATACACTGCCCAACCACTCAGCACGGCCTGCTGATTAAGATCGATCCGCTGAGGTGCCTCGCCCACCCAGCAAGTCGCCAGCAGGCGCCCCTTGTCATCCGCTTCGGCACCCTCGCAGCTCAATGGGTTGTTGGCAATCAACTTTGTGAGCTTCTCTGCCGCAACCACACCACAGCGAAACTTGTAATGCTCCTTTTTAGTGAAGCAGATCTGATCCAGATCCGGGGCATCCATCTCCCGCATCACCACCTGCTGACCATTGATCTCAAGGGTTCTGGCATCAATGACCTTGGCGTCACCTTTGACAATCCAGGTAACATCTGCAAATACCATACAAGGGGCAAGCAGCATGACCGCTACAGCAACCCGCATCACACACAATGATCGAACCATTATAAACCTCTGTAAAATTATTAAAGATTGAGTGCTCGGTATCTACTCGCCACTCACTTGGGGTTTGGAAGCCATCGTCAGCTGATGCAATACGAAAAGTGCCGCCGTAAACAGCAAAAGCCCTCCTCCCTGGTGCGCCGAGGCCAAAGATATAGGGACATGAAGCAACAAAGTCGAAATACCCAGTGTGACTTGAAGCAGCAGTGCTCCCAGCAGGAGATAGATCCCCACGCGCACCCTTGAACTTAATTCAAATTTCCTTGAACGCCACCAGAATATCGGAATCAGAAAAAACAGCAGCGTCGCCAAAACACGATGGTCAAACTGAACTGTTGCGATATTTTCAAAAAAGTTTGTCCATAGCGGCACAAGCCGGAAAATGCCATCAGGTATAAGTTGCCCATTCATCAGCGGAAAGGTGTTATAGGCAAACCCGGCTCTTAACCCTGCCACGAAAGCACCTGACAGCAACGTAATAAAAATCAAGCCCGTAACAACACGTGAGAAGCCCAAAATCTGCCTGGCACCACCAGAATCACGCCCTGGCTCACGCTGAAAGAAGAGCCCCAGCGCCACCCAGAATATATAGCCATAAACCACCACCGCCAAACCAAAATGCGCAGCCAGGCGATATTGACTTACCTGCGGATTATCCACCAACCCACTTTTAACCATGTACCACCCCAGCAACCCTTGTAACCCACCCAGCACAAACATTGCGACCAGTTTAGGCGAGAGCTTACGGCTGACTTGGCGTGTAGCGATAAAAAAAAGCATGGGAAGAAGGAAGAGTATACCGATAAGCCGACCCAGGATACGGTGCAGATACTCGAACCAGAAAATTGACTTAAACTCCTCCAGGTTGAAATGGGAGTTTACCTTCTTATACTGTGGCGAGTGCTGATACAGCTCAAAAACCGCATTCCACTCCGCCTGATTCATTGGCGGAAACACGCCGGTAATTGGCTCCCATTTTACCATAGAGAGCCCGGAGCCTGTCAGGCGCGTAACGCCTCCGAGTATGACCATGGCAAAGATTGCGACACAACAGACGAATAACCAGATCGCAACAGGTCGCTGGTTTGTGGTAGATTTCATAGATCCTGCTCTGCCCTTGAGGCCGGGCTTACAATAACAAAGACCGACGATAGTACCAAATAGATCCCCAATGGCAAACTACCCCCACATAAAAACTGACATAAAAAGTGGGTTAAAATCTGCGGCAAATTGACACAGATCAAAAGCAAACAGTGCGACCGATGATCTAATGCCGATGAACCTGAAAATGGGTCGCTGTGACGCTAATCCCCCTTTACTTTTTAGGGGCTTTTCAGGCACTTACCGTAAAGACAACCGGCTCCAGCCACATAGCTGAATCAAGTGGTAACAAAGGATGGGGAGCGGTATTGTTTTCCTCTGGATTCAGGCCAGAAGAGTACAGGGGGATCGCAGCGAAAATAAATTGCTGGTTTACACCATTTCACAACAACACTATAGGAGACAGCCCATGGCTGATGAAAACAACACCGACGAGAGAGAGGAAGATGAAAACATCTCTCCGTGGCAACAAATGATCGACAATCCATTTCTACTGCTTTTCATTGGCGTAGCAATGCCTACTGTGTTCTACACACTGTGGGGAGTCATGGAGATTGCTTCGATTCCTGTCGCTCCATACTAGGCTACACAGCTTAGTCACAGAATTTTCTTAAAATGATAGAGGGGAGTAACGCATGACTTCATTATTGCCTCCAGCCCAGAAGAACTGGTGGGCCGTGCCGGTAGGCCGCCAGGAGATCATCTGGATTGCAATTGCGCTGGTTTGGTGTCTGATTATGTTTTTCATGATGCCTTTGTGGCACATGTATGGTAACCAGAACATCCCTACCGAAGCATACAAGGTCACACCGGCCAAGTATCAAGCAAAAGTTAACGAGATGATCGAGAAGTACAAGGTTCGTGAAGAGACGGCCATGAAAATACCCGTGGTTGCGCCACCTGATGGTGCTGATGTCTACCTGTTGGCGCGCCTTTGGCAGTGGTATCCAATGCTGGAACTCAAGAAAGACGTAACCTACCGTCTTCACCTGAACTCCATCGACTGGAACCATGGCTTTTCCTTGCAGCCTGTTAATATCAATATTCAGGTCGTCCCGGGCTATGAAATGGTCCTGAACATAACGCCTAACAAGGCCGGTGAGTACACGATTGTCTGCAACGAATATTGCGGCATCATGCACCACGCCATGCTGGGTAAGATCTGGGTGAAGGAGTAATTAAAAATGGCACAATTTAGACAATGTCCTGATACTGGACTATTTTTCCACAAAGAAGCAGAGAACCTGATGAAGGCTAACGCCGTTGCAGGTGTTGTCTGCCTGCTGATTGGCGGCATCCTTGCGCTGTTGGTTGTACTGACTCGCTGGCCTGCAATTCACCTGCTACCGGCTGATAGTTTCTACATGGTATTGACCGCTCACGGCGTCTGTGCGCTGATCTTCTGGATGATCTTCTTCGAGATGGCGATCCTCTACTTTGCAGGCTCCACCCTGCTGCGAAGCAGACTGGCGACGCCGCGCTGGGCATGGGCCGGCTTTGTGATGATGGTCATTGGTGCTGTCATGACACTGGCTGCTATCTTCGGCGGCAAGTCAAGCGTGATGATGACTTCATACGTGCCTATGCGGGCAGAACCACACTTCTATCTGGGTCTGGTTATCTTCGCTGTTGGTGCATTGATCGGTTGCTTTGTCTACCTGGGTACCCTGGTCGTGGCAAAGAACGAGAAGACCTATGAAGGCTCTGTACCACTGGTCACCTTTGGTGCCACAACAGCCTGCATCATCGCCATCTTCACCATCGCCTCTGGCGCTGAGATTCTGATACCGACCTACCTGTGGTCCATTGGCTACATCAGCCATATCGATCCGGCCATGTACCGTCTTATCTGGTGGGCACTGGGTCACTCCTCACAGCAGATTAACGTTGCTGCTCACGTAGCAGTCTGGTATCTGATTGCTGGCGTTATCTTTGGCGCCCGCCCAATGTCGGAGAAGGTCAGTCGAGCTGCCTATCTGCTCTACATCTTCTTCCTGCAGCTGGCCTCAGCTCATCACCTGTTGACCGACCCAGGCCTCAGTGTTGAGTGGAAGCTCTTCAATACCTCTTACGCCATGTATCTGGCAGTATTGGCCTCTATGATCCACGGTCTGACCGTTCCTGGTGCCATCGAGGTTGCTCAACGCAAGAAAGGGCTGACCAATGGCGCTTTCGAATGGCTGCGCAAGGCGCCCTGGGGTAACCCGGTCTTCTCCAGTATGTTTATCTCTCTGGTAGGCTTCGGCTTCCTGGGCGGTATCTCTGGTGTGGTCATGGGTACTGAGCAGATCAGCATCATCATCCACAACACCATCTATGTACCGGGTCACTTCCACGCTACTGTGGTAATTGGTACTACTATGGCCTGGATGGGGTTGACCTACCTGCTGATTCCGGTGCTGTTCCGTCGCAAGATGATCTTTCCACAGGCAGCTAAACTGCAGCCGTACATCTTCGCCCTCGGAATGTCCATGGTAGCTGTTTTCCATATGGCTGCTGGCACCCTGGGTGTTGCACGTCGCCACTGGGACATGGGTTTTGCAGGCAATCCGCTGGGCTTCGAATACCCAGCTACGGCCTATCTGCTGATGGGTATTGCCGGCATCGGCGGTGTCATCGGTGTTATTGGTGGTGCGCTGTTCTGCGTCATCGCCGTTGGCTCCCTGGTATTTGGCGAGAAGCTACAGAAAGAGGCAGGCCTGTTGCAAAGCTTTGGTGTTCCTCTTGCAGATTCAGCCTATACCAACGAGAAACCTGCACGCCTGCCTATGGCTCCAGCTGAAGCTGTAGAGGCGGATCACGGCGAATCCGGCTTTGAGGCTCCAGGAACCTTTATCCTGGCTATGGTCTTGCTGGTAAGCTTCGTGATTTACTACTTCATTAACTGGAAGTATCTGTCTGAAGTTTGGGGTATCTCTTAAGCGACCCTGCGAACGGGGCGGATCCAGTTTGGATTCGCCTCGTTTTTTTTCAGGTTTTTTAACGCAGATGTTCAGATAAAGCAGTACAATCGACTCTGTACAGAAACAGTAAATCAACCCCTGTAAACGGCAGCATTTCAGATTCCAAGATGGTCAAGCAACTTATTAATCTATTAAAGCTACGTATCGGCATTGTAATGTCCGTTACTGCCGTTGTTGCAATGATCGTCACTCCTGGTCAGCCTGTGGCAGGCTGGGAAGTCGCAATCCTCGCATTGACTGTCCTTATTGCCGCTGGCGGAGCCGGTGCGTTCAATCAGTATTATGAGATTGATCTCGACATTAAGATGAAGCGGACACGAGGACGCCCATTCATCAATGGTGATTTTCAGCATAACCGTCTCTGGCTCTTTTTTATCTCTGGCCTGGTACTGGCCGGAGTAGCAGGTGCTGGCTTTGCACTAAACGGCTTAACCGCCCTGTTCATCTTTCTTGGCGCCTTCTTTTACGCCATTGTTTATACCGTCTTACTCAAGCGTCGGACATGGCTCAACATCGTTATCGGTGGCGCGTCCGGAAGCTTTGCTGTACTGGCTGGAGCAGCCGTAGCCGACCCGAGTGGCATCGGCCCCATTCCGGCACTGCTCGCCGTTGTCCTTTTTCTTTGGACACCCTCACATTTTTGGAGCTTGGCCATCGCCCAGCATGACGATTACGCTGCTGCCGGCGTGCCTATGCTGCCGGTTGTTGTTGGCGATCAAATTGCTGCCAAGGCCGTGCTTTTTAATACACTCGCCTTGGTAACCGTATCCATTCTGCCCTTCTTTTTTGGGCTGAGCTGGATCTATCTTTTTGGTGCCGTGACAGGCGGCGGCTACTTCATCTACCGTAATATACAGCTTGTAAATGATCCATCTCGCAAAGTGGCCATGAGCAGTTTCTTTGCCTCCCTTGTCCAGCTCGGTCTTTTACTAGTCTGTGCTACAGTTGATGTCAGCCTGCTCGGCTGAAACCTGATGGGTGGGGGCAACGCGCCCTCACTGCGCAGGACTGATACTTTAATTTCTGCCTCTGCCCTGAATCCATGCAATCTATCAAGCTTATCACTGGTGTACTCTTTCTTGCCCTGAGCCTCTTAGCCTCTGTACAGGCAGAGCCGCCTACGATCACCCCACAACCCGGCAGCTCGAGCTCAACTACTCCCGAGTTTGACTATAGAGAGTCATTGGAGACCAGCCAGCAGGCCATCGGCAACAAGCTCAGCAACCACAGATTTATGTCCAGTACGGAAGGTGTTCTGTTCCTGCAGGAGCTGCAAGGCAAGCCTCTCGTCATCAGCATGGTCTACACCAGCTGCTTTCACACCTGCCCCATGACTACTCGCCATCTGGCCAAGGTGGTTAAAAAAGCCAAAGATGCCTTAGGCGAACAGAGCTTTAATGTTGCCCTGATTGGTTTTGATGTCAAGAATGACACCCCTAGCGCAATGCGCTATTTTGGACGCCAAAATGATATTAATGGTGATGGGTGGAAGCTGCTCAGCACCGATCAGGCGACCAGAGACCTGCTCATCAAAGAGCTGGGATTCATCTATTTCCCATCAATACGTGGGTTTGATCATCTGGTACAGGCCACTGTGGTTGATGCCGACGGCATTGTTTATCGGCAGGTGTATGGGGAGGTATTTGATACCCCGCTTCTCATAGAGCCCCTAAAAGATCTCGTGTTCGGGCGCACCTCATCGACAGACACCCTCATCGACGATCTAGTGAACCGGGTAAAGCTATTTTGCACCACATATGACCCGATCCGAGACGCCTATATCTTTGACTACTCCCTATTTGTTGGGATTTTTGTTGGTTTGTCCATACTCATCCCCATGCTGATCTTCATTATGCGTGAATGGAAACGCACTGCACGATAAGGCAATACGCTGTGGTCAAATAAATAAGGTCTCCGCTCTCCCATAAAATCCGCCATCTATGCCCGCACGCTGGGTATTTATAGATCACAAAGTGGTTATCAGCCAATACCCTACGTAACAATCATGTGAACCAATAGGACATCTGGGCTAAAACCCTGCTCATGCTTTCCAACTTGAAGCCATCAATTCAGAGGCTGTACCGCATTAGACCGGCGGAAATCAATGACGAATTCATCAGTGAATGGTAATATACCCAACATTAAACCCAACTGAATTGGTCAACATTAATTCGGCGGCTTACCTGCCCACTATTTTGTACCGATACCGCGAGGATCAGACAATTGAAATCAAGCGCTAACCCCATTAAACGCGTTTACCTCTATCTGGAAGAGTGGTTTAACCTCTCCTTTGGCAAAGAGTGGAACCCCCTCTACCACCTTGGGCCACTCACCATCTTTTTCTTTTGGATAGCGCTCATCTCTGGCCTCTATCTCTACATCTTCTTCAATACCACCGTTGAACATGCCCATGCATCACTGGAAAAGATTGTTCATGGTCATGTACTGGGGATTGGCAGCCTTATGCGCAGCCTGCATCGCTATGCTTCTGATGCAGCCATTGTGACCATCCTGCTGCATGTTTTCAGGGAATTCTCGCAGGATCGCTACCGAGGCACGCGCTGGTACTCCTGGTTCACCGGCATCCCCACACTCTGGATGGTTGTACTGCTTGGCATAACAGGATACTGGATGGTATGGGATGAACTGGCACTCTATATCTCAATGAGCGCCTCTCACCTGCTGGATGCCTTGCCCGTCTTCTCTGATTCAATGGCTCGAAACTTTTTACCTGGCAACCTGAGCGACCGCTTCTCCACGCTGCTGGCCTTCCTGCATCTGCTTGGGCAGCCCATGTTTTTGGTATTCATGCTCTGGTTCCATGTCAAACGCCTGACCCATGTTGAGATCAGTGCCCCAAAAGGGCTGGCCATCGGCTGCCTTATTGCGCTGACCGCACTCTCCATCTATATGCCTGCTCTTAGCCATGCCCCAGTCAACCTTTCAAAGGTACCCACTGAGATCCATCTGGACTGGTTTTATCTGAATATTTTTCCTCTTTTGCAGTATTGGTCTCCTGGTGAGATCTGGCTGCTGGTCGCTGGCGTCACCACCTTTATGCTCTTCATGCCCTGGTTGCCAAAGAAGAATGAGGGTCTCCCTGCTGTTGTCAATCTGGAACACTGCAATGGCTGCGGTCAATGCGTTTTCGACTGCCCCTTTGATGCAATCAGCCTGCAAGCCCGTACCGATGGTGCCAAATGGAAGAGTGAGGTCATCGTGCACCCTGAGCTATGTGCCGCCTGTGGCATCTGTACTGGATCATGTCCCTCATCTACCCCATTCCGCAAGAAGAAGGAAGGGGGCAGCCTGAAAACCGGTATCGACATGCCAGAGCTTACGCTGGATACATTCAAGCAACAGACCGATGAGGTGCTGGGCAAATTAACCGGCGACAATAAGATCGTAGCCTTCGGCTGTAAGCATGGGTACGATATTGAGGCCTTCAGTGCAGCCAATGTAGGCACTGTGCATCTCTTTTGCACCGGCATGATGCCCGCCTCTCTTGCAGAGTACGCCCTCAAGAATGGTGCCGACGGAGTGGTCGTCTCCGGCTGCCGCTCTGGCGACTGTTACTACCGATTCGGCAACCACTGGATGGATCTCAGAATACATGGTGAGCGACAGCCAGCACTCCGCCCCAGAGTCGATAGAGAGCGGATCAAAATCCTTGGAGGCGCTGAGGTTGATGGCAAAAAACTGCACCAGCAGTTTGCGCTCTTTCATGACTCCCTTGCACAAAAAAACACCACACCCTCCCCAACTACTGCCAAGGAGGTGAACCATGACTAAGATTCCAGCCGTGCGCTACCTTTTACAGGCCTTTAATCTGTTTGTTTTCATGGCACTGATTGCTGCCTTCTCTGCTGGCCCTTCCGTCAGGCAACTGGACGATGGGCTGGCTGTGATCACACTGGCCTTCGGCCATGCTGGCCAGCCTGTGCGCGCCTGCCATGTGCGCACCCCTGATGAGCTGGCAGCACTGGCACCCAATATGCGCGCACCAATGGATTGCCCCAGGGAACGCTCCACCATCAAGGTTGAACTTGAAATGGATGGCAAAATCATCCTTGATCTCACCATCCCCCCCCCAGGGGCATTCAAGGATCAAGGCGTGGATGTTTATCAGAATGTCGAGGTTCCTGTGGGTCGGCATGAATTCACCGTTCGGATGAATGATAATGCACTGGTAGATGGCTACACCTACACCGATAGCTATACAGTGGATCTGGCGCCTGCCCAGCTCCTTTTTATTGACTTCAATCAACGCATTGGCGGATTTACCTTTAATTAAATGGCTGAATATTACTCTCTTGATATATCGGCGGATCGTACGATCCATCGGCAAACTACTGCGTGGCTTATCCTTGCCCTTGCCTCACTGGTCATCGGCGGCCTGTTCGTCATCCTTATCGTTCTCTCCCGAACGCCCGGCATTCAAGATATCATCCCCTGGGTAGATTTTTTCAAGACTGCCCTCGTGATACATGTCGATATGACAGTGCTGGTCTGGTTTCTTGCCTTTGCCGGTGTCTTCTGGAGCCTAAACAACAATGGCAGCTGTCTCTCCTGCGGTTGGGTGCCTATCTTTCTGGCTGCAACGGGCATGCTTGGGATTGCGGCATCCCCCTTCCTTGGGGCGGGAGACCCGCTGATGAACAACTATGTTCCTGTGCTGCAAGACCCCATATTTTTTGTAGCTCTGGGCATCTTTGGGCTGGGCTTTACGCTACAGATCTTAAATGGACTGATCCACTCTAAACCTGTGGGCAGGTTCATGGATGGCAGCGCGGCACTCCGCTTTGGACTCTACACCGCGCTGATTGCCGCACTTCTCGCCATGATGTCGATTGGCTGGTCCTACAGCATGATGCCAGCAGAGATAGAGGGGCAGCGCTATTATGAGCTACTGTTCTGGGGCGGCGGTCACGTCATTCAGTTCACACACACACAGCTGATGTTTGTTGCCTGGCTATGGCTGGCCGGAGCCTCCGGCATTGCCGTCAAAGCCAACCCGCGGCTGATTCTCATCCTCTTTGCATTGGGTACAATACCGGTTCTGTTTGCACCTCTCATCTACCTCACCTATCCGGTAGATGACCCAGGCTATGCCATCTCCTTCACCTGGCTTATGAAGTACGGAGGCGGCCTCGCAGCAGTACCCTTGGGGCTTATACTTGTCATCTCTATTATTACCAGCAGCAAGGTCTCTGACCTGTACCGTGCCGAGCGCTCTGCATTGATCTTCTCCATACTGCTGTTTGGTACGGGCGGGATCATCGGGTTTATGATTACCGGCAGTAATGTACGTGTCCCTGCGCACTACCATGGCTCAATCATTGGCGTCACCTTGGCATTTATGGGCATTACTTATTACCTCTTGCCACGCCTGGGGTTTCGCAAACCTATGGGAAAGTGGGCACTGCGCCAGCCCGCAATCTATGGCACAGGGCAGATGATCTGGGTGCTCGCCATGGCCTATACCGGTGGGCACGGTGTTCAGCGCAAGACAGCGGGGGCCGCTCAAGGGCTACAGTCTGTAGGCGAGCATATCGCCATGGGATTGATGGGAATCGGCGGAATTATCGCCATCACCGGTGGGGTCATCTATCTTGTTGTGGTCTATAAGGCGATGCGCCCTGAAAAGAAGCTAACCACTTAAAAAATAAAGAGCCATGCAAAGATGCATGGCTCTTTTTCATGCTGCACAGTCGAAGCGCTAATCAACCGGCGGAAGTGTCGGTGATCGCAGAGGTTCTGATATTGGCTCAGATATTAATTCAGACTGTTCAGTTGCCGCAGGCCCATTGGGTAGCACATCAGAAAAGAAGTGCTGTATGCCTTCAAATGTTGTTACAGCAAGTATCATGATGATCATAAAAAAGACGATACTTCTGGCCGCAAACGGCTTCCCTCGCCACCTCTCGAGTCCAACCAATATCCGATCTGAGACCACATAAAGCACAATTGCGGTCACCGTGTACATAAGGATTTGCTGCATAATCTCTTTTCGCCTCTCTGTTTCAGATCTGAGGGATGCAGATTTCACCCTGCAACCATTTTGTAAATAGTAACTATCGGCTATCTTACGACAGACCAGCCTGGGATGGATAGAGATGAAAAGCCATGAGATAGACAGCAACACCGCTTACGCAGACATAGATCCAGATTGGAAACGTCCACCGGGCAATGCGCCTATGGCGCTCGTAGCGGCCCCTCAACGCAAGAAATGCCGTGCTGATCACCATCGGCACAATGAGTCCGGCAAGGATGATATGAGTGGCAAGGATTGTGAAATAGAAGGGACGCACCCCGCCATCCCC
Source organism: Sedimenticola sp. (assembly GCA_026989135.1). GTDB lineage: Bacteria > Pseudomonadota > Gammaproteobacteria > Chromatiales > Chromatiaceae > WFXD01. The sequence goes on from JALSJZ010000133.1 coordinate 37,319, forward strand.
CGCAAACTTCACATTGCCCACCTGACTGTGGTAGGTCAGATATGAGACCATAAACAGCGCCGACACCACCAATGCCGCTATCATAAACTGTCGATGCGCCTCGTGGTTTTCCCGACGAATATTATAGTAAGCGACGCTGATCAGACAGATCGTTGTGACATTCAAGCCCGCCTGCAGGTGGGGCAGTACCGGGATGATCTCCACTACTTGCCCTCACACTTATCGTTCAATACCTGCCTGGTGGCCGTCTTGTGTTTGTTCCACTCTTTTCTTAACAGTACAAGAATCAGGGTTGCCATGGAGATGTTAAATATAATGGCCGCAATGATAAAACCAGACAGCCCCCCCGGCTCATCACCTGCGGTGGCAACGGCACCCCCCTCCCCCAAAACCAGTGAGCTGACCATTAAAAGAGCGGCAATAACGGATAGTCGTTGAAGACGAGGGTTAAACAACAAATCGACAACATGATGCATGGTTTCTACCTGGATAGATATCTGGTGGGGGATTATATCAAATACCCGATCTCTCTTTTTGCATCAAGCAAACAGCCAGGGAGAGGGATCAACCCCGCAATTTCACTACATCCAGATACTGCTCAATAATCACCTTAGGCCTGTGTGGTGGAGGGAAAGCACCATGCACGCGCTGTTTTGGACCAATCAGATAGATTGACCCTGTATGGCTGACTTGGTAGGCGCCACCCTCTCCGGGCTCATCTTTGATGTAGCCTGCATGCATCTGCTTGGCAAAACCATCGATCGCCTCAAGTGAACCAGTAATGCCGATAAAACGCTCATCAAAATAGGCTGCATATTCAGCCACATGCTTTGGTGAATCACGCTCTGGATCGACTGAAACAAAAACCACCTGTGTCTTTGCCTGAACATCAGGGTATTCAGCAAGGTCATCGTAAACCGCTTTCATAACGGAAAGCGCCATCGGACAGACATCTGGACAACTTGTATAGCCAAAAAACAGCAACGTCCATTTGCCCTCCAGATGAGAAAGATCAAACGCCTCCCCTTCCCCACCAGACAACTCAAAGTCAGATAGCTGTCGAGGCTCTGGCCAAAGCACTGCCTGCAACTCTGCGGGCACTGTCAATTTCTCAGGTGTTTTAAAGAAAAAAACAGACATGAAAAGTACAACTATAACGGCAACGCCAACCAATGCCTTGATTGGGCTGCTTTTTGATTCAGCACTCATACTTAAGATATCTCACTATAAATTCATCAATAACACTGGCAGCACTTGTCCACACTCTCTGGATCATTCATATCCAAAATAGTTCAACCTGGAATCTGCAGTTGGACAGGGTGGAGTGTGCGTTTGTGATGGTAGAGGGCACCAAAAGTAGGCGCTTTAGGCGAGGCGCAACGACGCGGAATAGTTTTGCTATTCCAAGGAGTTGCAACGCCGCCATCTACCATCACAAGCGTGCAATCCGCTCTGTAGCGTTATTCGCCCAGCAGATGCGCTGGATAAAGGCGCAAAATATTATGCATATCAATATGTTGACATATCCTCAAAGCGGTCAACTGCAGATTCCAGGTTCAACCCTAACCATGTGTTCTCGCGACATCTGCGCTTATTAAAATCAAAGCCGTAAACATCAGTACATTTTGTATAAAGGTTTTAATCAAAATGGATTTGATGTTGGCATCCAGCTCTTTGGTTGCAGCAGGCCGCTCTGATTCTGGTAACTCTTCAATCTTCCGATATTTTTCCTTTTTTATTCTTGTCTGATCTACCCCCTGTGTTATACAGACCACTAGCAGCGCCATGCCTATCCCTTCCGGGGTATAGACAAAAAAGTTTGGGCCAAAAAAGCCCATCAACGCATGCATTGCAAAATTCCACAACATAGTCGCTCCCGGTTTAGCTCTGTTCGTTGTTGAATTCTAACCTGTTTGATTATCTCAAGGCGAAAAAAAGCCCGCCTTCAGGCGGGCTTTTTCATGGTTACAAAACCATTAACGGCAAACTTGCTTCCTTGTGCGAACAATCTGGTAAGCACGGCCAATGTAGCTGATCGGAACACTCCAGACATGCACCATACGCGTGAATGGAAAGATCAGAACCAGTGTCATACCAAAGAACATATGCAACTTATAGACAAAGCTCACATCCTTCAGCAGGGTTGGGTCTACACTCAGTGTCACTACGCTCTTCAGATACTCAGACAATGCAAGCATTGTTGAGGCATCCTGATGGCTTGCATGATACATGGAGGCAGGAACCGTCATTAGACCCAGAAAAGCTGTTGCAGCAATCCAGAGAATAACAAAGTTGTCCCGGCCGCGGCTAACCGCTTTGATCCGTTCGACTGTCAGGCGACGCCTGGCCAGCAGGCCAGCACCCACCAGTGCAGCGATGCCAAATGCTGAGCCCGCATAGATAGCAATATTCTGGTGTGCCAGATCACTGATCCCAAGTGCCAGGAACCAGCTATGTGGTGTCAGCAGGCCGACAAAATGCCCCAGAAAAATGCCTATTACGCCAACATGAAACAGATTGCTGTACAGGCGCATGTTGGTGTTATCAAGCAACTGACTCGAGTCAGCCTTCCAGGTGTATTGCTCACGATCAAATCGAATCCAGCATCCAACCGCGAAGATGGTACCCGCCAGATACGGGTAAGCTCCAAAGATAAAATCAGACATCATTATGCTCCTCAAGCTGCCTGGGCTAAGCGCCCACGGTTTTCAATGATTCGAAGCACCCTTGCATAAGGGCTTTCGATTTTCTCTAGATTTTCAGCAATAACAGCGACGACCTTGCCAGCATCTCCCAAAAATACCCGCGCCTGCATATCATCCAGAGTCGATACATACTCCAGGATCAAGGGCAGGAAGTCAGGGATCTCCTTTGCATCAACCGCCAGACCATTGGCCTTGTAGTGCTCGTTAAGATCGATCAGTGCAGGCCCGCGTCCCCGGTCATCACCAAACAGGTGATGCGTAAGATGCAGGTCATGCTCAGGCGTCATATCAAACGTGTTGACATAGTTCTGCTGCAGACCAATCACGTCATGCACTTGCATCCATGCAATGAGATCCATCATCCCTTTGCGCTCTGTCTCTGTGATACTTGAATCAGCTTTGATCGTATCGATTATTGCCGAAAGGTTCTCAACGAGCTCTTCTGTCGGATAATCCAGCAAACGCGACAATATTGTGTATATACGCATTTATATACCCCTATATTTACGCTTTGGATTTAGGCCGTTTCTGTATGCCCATCGGAGTTACCGTGCGCTTACGTGGAGCCGGGAAGAGGGTGTAATCATCCTGCCCAGGTTTCTCACCATGAGAGCTGATATTACCACCAGAGAAGCCATTCTGACCCTGGAACCCATAAGGATCATCATTACGAATCTCTTCATGGCTGGTTGGGATAACAAAACGATCTTCATAGTTGGCAATACCCAGGTAGCGGTACATCTCTTGTGCCTGACCCTCTGTCAAACCTACGTTTCTCAGAACCTCAAGATCAGCCTCCTGCTCAACATTGATCGAACGCTGATAGCTGCGCATGGCCAGCATGCGGTTGATTGCACTCAGGATTGGCGCCTCATCGCCTGCGGTCAGCAGATTTGCCAGATAGCGTACCGGAAAACGCAATGCCTCCGACTTGGGAATAACACCATCTGCCTCGGTAGGCAATGTACCCTGATCAATCTGTGACTGCACCGGCGACAGCGGTGGCACATACCACATCATAGGCAAGGTACGGTACTCAGGATGGATTGGGAAGGCGATCTTCCAGTCAATGGCCATCTTGTAGACGGGTGAGTTCTGTGCCGCATCGACCCAGCTCTGCGGTACACCATCTTCCAGTGCCTGCTCGATGACCAGCGGGTCATTCGGATTCAGGAAGATGTCGGTCTGCGCGTTGTAGAGATCCTTGTCATTTTTGGTCGATGCCACGTCACTGATGCGATCCGCATCATAGAGCACAACACCCACGTAACGGATACGACCCACGCAGGACTCAGCACAGGCAGGCGGCATTCCAGACTCAATGCGTGGAAAGCAGAGGATACATTTCTCTGACTTGCCTGACTCCCAGTTGTAGTAGACCTTCTTGTAGGGGCATGCGGTAACGCACATACGCCAGCCACGACAACGATCCTGATCGATCAGAACGATGCCATCCTCTTCTCGCTTGTAGATTGCACCGGATGGGCAGGAGGCTACGCAGGCGGGGTTCAGACAGTGGTTACAGAGGCGAGGCAGATACATGTGAAAGGTCTTTTCAAACTCTTTGTAGATCTGCTTCTGCATGCCGTCAAAGTTCTGATCGACAGAGCGGTTTTCGAATTCACCCGCCAGATCATCTTCCCAGTTCGGCCCCCAATGGATCTTCTCCATATGCTTGCCGGTAATCTGGGAGACCGGGCGCGCAGTCGGAGCAGCCTCTGAAAGCGGCTTGTTCTGCAACTTGGCATAGTCGTAGTCAAACGGCTCGTAGTAGTCATCAATCTGCGGCATATCCGGGTTGGCAAAGATGTTGAGCAGCTTGCTCAAGCGATTGCCTGCCTTCAGCTCCAGCTTACCATCAGAGAGTGTCCAGCCGCCTCTCCACTTATCCTGATTTTCCCACTCTTTTGGAAAACCGATACCTGGCTTACTCTCTACGTTGTTAAACCAGGCATACTCAACACCCTTTCTGTTGGTCCAGATGTTCTTACAGGTCACCGAACAGGTGTGGCAACCAATGCACTTGTCCAGGTTTAGAACCATTGCAATTTGTGCGCGTATTTTCATTTTATGTTCCTCGAAGTTCTTTCACCACCGGGGCGAGTTGCGAGACCTCTGCCTCGCAACCCACACGTTGATATTTAATCGATAACCTTAGTTATTGATTCCCGGAGGATTAAGTTGGGCTTCACGCTCAGGTGTCAACGGACGCTCTAACCAATCGATATCTGCATCTTCGATCTTATGCACGATAACGTGTTCGTCTCGCTGACAGCCCACCGTACCGTAATAGTTGAAGGCATATGAGAGCTGCGCATAGCCTCCTATCATGTTAGTCGGTTTGATGATCACCTTGGTCACACTGTTAAGAATACCGCCACGTTTGCCGGTGGTATTGGAACCCGGTACGTTTACGTTCTTCTCTTGAGCGTGATACATCAGTGCCATACCGCGTGGTACACGCTGACTGACCACAACACGCGCTACAGTTGCACCGTTGGCATTAACCGCCTCTACCCAGTCATTATCTTTCAGGCCGATAGATTTGGCGTCATCCTCAGCCACCCAGAAGTAAGGCCCACCACGGAACAGGGTCAACATGCGCAGGTTGTCCTGATAGGTGGAGTGGATACCCCACTTGGAGTGCGGCGTGATCCAGTTCAAGGTCAGCGTCTTCTTACCTTGCAGCTTGCTTGCCAGCTCTTTAGGCAGATTCTTGTGTGCACCCAAATCCTGTGGCGGACGGAAGCAGCAGAGCCCTTCACCGAAGTCCAGCATCCACTCGTGATCAAGATAGAATGAGGCACGGCCGGTCAGTGTACGGAACGGGATATACTCATGGATATTGGTGTAACCCGCGTTGTAGCTCACCTCTTCAGATTCGATACCCGACCAGGTAGGCGCGGTGATGATTTTGCGCGGTTGTGCCACGATATCATCATAGGTGATCTTGTCTTCGTGGCGACCTTCATAAAGGTGGCTGTGGTCGATACCCGTCTTTACAGAGAGTGCGCTCCATGACTTGTGCGCAACCTCACCACAGGTCTCAGGTGCCATCCGCAGCACGGTATCGCATACCGCGATATCCTTCTCAAGCGAAGCCATTCCCTTTGAAATGCCCTCTTCCTTGATCACTCCGTTTAACACTTTAAGTTGTTCAATCTCAAGGTCGGTATTCCAATCCAGACCTTTGATGTTATTACCCAGCTTATTCATCAAAGGACCAAGAGAGGAGTACTTTTTGAAGGTATTAGGGTAATCGCGCTCAATCACCTTCAGCACGGGCAGGGTCTTGCCTGGTATTGGCTCGCATTCTCCGCGTTTCCAATCTTTAACCTGACCCAGGGGTTGCGCCAGCGCCATTGGGGTATCGTGCTGCATCGGCATTGCCACAACATCCTTGCGCGTGCCGAGATGGGTCTCTGACAACTCAGAGAACCTCTTGGCGATGGAGCGGAATATCTGCCAGTCCGACCTGGACTCCCAGGCAGGATCAACCGCCTTACCCAGAGGATGCACGAAAGGATGCATATCTGTGGTATTAAGGTCAGCCTTCTCATACCAGGTTGCAGTAGGCAGGATGATATCCGAGTAGGCGCCCGTAGAGTTGAGACGGAAGTTGATGTCGACCATCAGATCCAGTTTTCCAACCGGAGCCTCCTCACGCCACTTGATCTCTTTTGAGCGTTTTCCATCAATGCCTTCCTGCATCACGCCATTCTGTGCGCCAACCAGATGCTTCAGAAAGTACTCATGCCCCTTGGCGGAACAACCCAGCAGGTTGGCTCGCCAGACGAAAAGGTTACGCGGAAAGTTCTCCTCCGCATCAATATCTTCACAGGCAAAGGCCAGGTCACCACTCTTGAGCTGGTCGACCATGTAACTGGCCACACCCGCTTCATCAGTAGCACCTGCCTTTTCAGCATCCGCAACAATATCAAGTGGATTCTGGTTGAAATGTGGCGCAGAAGGCAACCAACCCAGACGTTGAGAGACGACGTTGTAGTCAGCCAGCTGATAGCCTTTGTACTTGCCTTTAGCGGTAGCACCCATGACATCATCGGCTTCAACCTTCTCATAACGCCATTGATCGGTATGAAAGTACCAGTAGGTGGTGCTGTTCATATGGCGTGGTGGGCGATGCCAATCAAGCGCAAAGGCAACAGGTGCCCAACCGGCCTGTGGCCGCAGCTTCTCCTGACCCACATAATGCGCCCAGCCACCACCGGTTTGACCCACACAACCACAGACATGCAGCAGATTCATGATGCTGCGGTAGCCCATGTCGTTGTGATACCAATGGTTGATCGCTGCCCCCATGATAACCATGGATTTGCCGCGGGTCTTGGATGCATTATCCGCAAACTCACGGCCAGTGCGCTCCAGCAGATCAGCTCTGACACCTGTGATCTTTTCACCCCAGGCTGGGGTATATGGAACAGAGGCATCGTCATAGCCGGTGGCAAGGTTATCACCAAGACCACGATCAATACCGTACTGTGCAATCGTCATATCATAGACAGAGGTTACCAGCACCTCTTCGCCATCAATCATCAGCTTACGCACAGGAACATTGCGCTCGATGGTATCGGCTTCTCCCGGCGCAAAGTGAGGAAAGGAGACGGTTACTACGTCATCGCTCGCCCCAATACTGGTCAACTCAGCTTCGATCTCTGACTGGTCGGCAGCATTTTTAGGCAGGGTATTCCACCTACCCTCTTCACCCCAGCGAAAACCGACTGAACCATTTGGCACCACAAACGCTTTGGACTTGGCATCATAGACAACCGTTTTCCAGTCCGGGTTATTGGTCTCACCCATGTTCTTGTCGAAATCTGACGCACGCAGGAAGCGATCTGAGATATAGCGGTCGCCATCTTTGCGCAACATAACCTGCATTGGCAGATCCGTATAGGTGCGCGTATATTCCATAAAGTACGGATCTTGCTTCTTAACGTGGAACTCGTTCAGCGCCACATGTGTCATGCACATAAAGGCGGCAGAGTCCGTACCCTGCTTAACCGGCATCCAGAGATCTGCAAACTTTACGAACTCTGCATAATCAGGTGCCATGGATACAATTTTGGTGCCGTTGTAGCGTGACTCAATTGCAAAGTGTGCATCCGGGGTACGGGTCATCGGCAGGTTAGCGCCACAAATGATGATGTATTTAGAGTTATACCAATCAGCCGCTTCCGGCACATCGGTCTGCTCTCCCCAAACCTGCGGTGATGCCGCAGGCAGATCGCAGTACCAATCGTAAAAAGAGCCACAAGCGCCACCAATCAGTGAGAGGTAACGAGAGCCAGCCGCGTAGCTGATCATTGACATCGCAGGAATCGGAGAGAAACCGTAGATGCGATCCGGCCCCCATTTCTTGATGGTGTAGACATTTGCCGCCGCAATAAGCTCGGTCACTTCACTCCAGTCACTGCGAACAAAACCACCCAAGCCCCGAACAGCCGTATATTTCTTGCGCTTGGCAGGATCTGCCTGGATGGCAGCCCAGGCTTCAACCGGGTCTTGCCCGGCTGCACGCTCAGCGCGATACAGCTCCATCAAACGACCACGCATCAGCGGGTATTTAATGCGGTGCGGACTGTAGAGATACCATGAGAAGCTGGCACCACGCTGACAGCCACGAGGCTCGTGGTTTGGCAGGTCATCACGGGTACGCGGGTAATCGGTCTGCTGCATTTCATAGGCAACCAGACCGTTCTTGACAAAAATTTTCCAGGAGCAGCCGCCGGTGCAGTTTACACCGTGGGTAGAACGAACAACCTTGTCGTGACGCCAACGATTGCGATAGGTATCCTCCCATGCCCTATCATCATTGGTCACTATGCCGTGCCCTTTGGAAAAGGTTTCGGGCGTCTTCGAAAAGAATCGTAGACGGTCAATGAAGTGACTCATAATTTGTAACCTCTCATTTGACTATGCGCTTGTAGAAACATATTTTTCATGTGTGTTTTTCAGACTCTAGAGCTGCGAAAAGCGGCAACAGTCGAGACTGTTGCCGCTTTCTTCAGCAGGTAAAACTACGGGTTATCGTACTCCCGCTTAGGCCCGAGGTAGTACCACCAGTTCAGACATAAGCAAACAAAGTAGAAGACGGCAAAGCCATACAGTGCATTCTCAGGTGTGGTGGCCTTGATCTGCTCACCAAATACCTTCGGAATAACAAAGGCACCATAGGCTGCAACAGCCGATGTCCAACCCAATACCGGGCCGGCCTGCTCTTTATCAAACACCATCGCAATGGTACGGAAGGTAGAACCGTTGCCGATGCCAGTTGCTGCAAACAGCAGCAGGAAGAGCAGGAAGAAGGGCCAGAAGAACTCTTCTGGTGTCGCAGAAGCGTAAGCCGCCTTCATGAAGTAGGCAACACCCAGTGCACAACCAATCATGGTGATTGAGACGTAATGGGTTACCTTGGCGCCACCAATCTTGTCAGAGAGCATGCCACCGAGTGGGCGAATGAAAGCACCAATAAATGGCCCCATCCAGGCGTAGGTCAGTGCGGATGGGCCATTCGGGTTCTTCTGAGAGTGATCCATCACACCTGTTGCCGCATCTGCAATATGCTGGAAGCCGAAGACCACTTTAATAGAGAGTGGGAAGCCTGCTGCATAACCGATGAAGCTACCGAAGGTCATGATGTAGATAATACTCATGATCCAGGTATGTTTATGATGGAAGATCTTAAACTGACGTGCCAGGTTCGGCTTGATGTCGCCCGGAACCATCTTCATCATCATAATCACGAAGAAGAGCACAAAGACTATCACCGGCCACTTGGCCCAGTTTGGCGCACCTAATCCAACCGGATCTGGCAGAATGATAAAGAGACCAGTAGCAGCACCGATAAAACCAATTGCCAGCAAACCTGTGATCTTGCCAAAAGCACTGATCGGCGAACCAATATGTGGTGAGACCTCCTCGGTACGGATGTTATTCATACCAAACCAGCCTGCAATAGCCAGTGGGATCAGAAACACCAACCAGACAAAACCGGCATTGTGAAGATAGGTCTCTGTACCCGCTGGAATCTTGCCAATCAGCGTGCCAGAGGTACTCTGCAGTATCATGGGTTCACCACCAAAGATGCCCATGGTCATGGCCAATGGCACCAGAATCTGCATGGTAGTCACACCGGCATTACCCAAGCCTGCATTCAGACCAAGCGCCAGACCCTGCTTGCTTTTCGGAAAGAAGAAGCTGATGTTGGACATTGAAGAGGCGAAGTTACCACCACCAAAGCCAGAGAGAAAGGCCAGACACTGAAACACCCAAAGCGGGGTATTTGCATCCTGCAGCGCGATACCAGTACCTGTAGCCGGTATCATTAATAGTGCAGTAGTAAAGAAGATAGTATTGCGTCCACCAGCAATACGGATAAAAAAACTACTGGGGATACGCAGTGTTGCGCCGGTAAAACCAGCAATAGCCATCAGTGTAAAAAGTTCAGCCTTCTCAAATGGAAACCCAAGGTTAAGCATCTGTACTGTAATGATGCCCCAGTAGAGCCATACAGCAAATCCGCAAAGCAGACTTGGTACCGATATCCAAAGATTGCGATTGGCAATCTTTTTTCCTTCCCGTTCCCAGAATGCTTCATCCTCCACATTCCATTCTTTAATGTCAGCCATCTCTTCAGCCTCGTAAATGTTATTAAGTTTCCACCCGGTCTTGGAGTGGATTAAAAATTATCAATTATTACATTGATACCCATTGCACTAGCAGGGACTCGCCATATCGATGAACGCCTGAGAGCCTCACCAAACCGGAGATCCAACTGCATACTAATGATATCGACGAAATAAACCATTCAATATGACTCTTGCCCGGTCACTTGCAACAGCACAGACAACTTAACCTTGCCTGTACTTTACACCCCATGGTCTATCTCAAAAAATGATCTAGATCATAAAACTTAACTAGGGCAAAAAAAATCAGAACAGCCTAAATGCTTTCGATACCGACTACCCAGAAGATCTTGCTAGAGATTGCGCACAAAACAGCTTCACTCCATACCCACGCTGAAAACTGTTTTTTAGTTACTCTGTAAGCAGCAAACAGCTTTTATGTTTATATGTAAGCAGATCCCCGCAGCTTACTTTTTGTGCCTCTCGTTGCAGGCCACCTTCTAGGATGAAAAATATTTCAGGTACTCTCTTGCTAAATCCAGCACATGACTCCGAACGGCTCAAGATCAGGATCAAGCTGATTACCACTCCCCTTGCAGCATCGGATGTACCATCCAACCCTTACACTAAATTCTTATCTGGCATGCGACCCGGTTTACAAACACCACAGGGCAAGATACCTCGCTATTATCTATATAGAAGATGATTTACCAGTACTTAAAACTCAGCAACCATTCGCCACACCTGCAATTTAAAGCCAACTCT
>JALSJZ010000134.1 GCA_026989135.1 Sedimenticola sp.
ACCAAACCGCACTTTTAATGGGTGAAGTTGATCCTGGATCTGTCGGGCGGGTACAACAAGCCCGGTATGCCAGCCATGGCTTACGACATAGATCATCTCCCCTCTCTCTGCTTTTATCTCTGCAACTGGCTTAACGGCATCTGATTTTGATGAGCAGGCCGAGAGTAAAAAAGAGATCAGGATTAAACCTAGATTCCGCAGTTGACCGCTACGAGGATAGATCAACATATTGATATGCATAATATTTTATGCCTTTATCCAATTCATCTGCTGGGGGAACCCCGCTACGGGGCGGATTGCACGCTTGCGGCGGCGTATGGCCGTGTTGCAACTCCTTGGAATAGAACAGCTATTCTACGTCGTTGCGCCTTGCCATACACCCCCGCAAGCGTACACTCCACCCCGTCCAACTGCGGATTCTAGGTTAAACAACCTTTTTTGTTACGCGCCCAGCGTTTAAAGGCAAACATTTTATTGGTTTGATACCTGCTGGATAAAACCGGAGATAGCCGACCAGTATGCCAGCCGGTAATTGGCTTGCAGGTTATTATGGCCGCCGCCCGCTATTTTTATAAACTGCTTTTTGGTCTGCGCACGATCGAACAGCTCTCTGCCCATTGAAAAAGGGATGACGCGATCATCGGTTCCATGAATAACCAGCAGTGGGGCTGTTATATCCTTTATCCTGGAGAGGTTATCAAACGCATCACCCGCCAGTGAAGAGATAAGCCCTAAACCTACGGCCTTTGCATGCGCCTTGCCACTGGTCAGCGGAGTTACCAGAATCAGCCCCCCAATCGTTCTGTTTTTGGCGCTGTTGATGGCGACAGTAGACCCGATTGAGCGGCCTAAAATAATGATATTGTCTTGAGAAAACCCCAGCTCTTGCGTGGCATAGTTAAAAGCGGCTTCGCCATCCTGATAGATCCCCTCCTCGCTGGGGGTGCCTTCACTCTTTCCATAACCACGGTAGCTCACGCCTATGACGCTTATTCCAGATCGCTGGAGCTGAAGCAGATCAGAAACTCGATGATAGATATTGCCCGCATTGCCGTGAAAATAGAGCAGCACGCTGGTAGCGTCGGGTGAGGGGAGATAGAGCAGCTGAATCCGTACCTGATCTTCCGTCTCGATAAACCGCTCTTCAACACCAGGGGGCAACTGGGGTTTGGATAACTGATCCACAGGGTCTGGAAAAAATGCCAGCTGGTTAACGATGAATTTGCAGCCGGCCATTGTGGTTCCAAACAGGGCTATCAACAGGATGGGCAGGATTTTTCTCATCACTTGGTGCGAAAAACAGGCTATGAAAACGAGATCAGCCGCCGCACCTTGAACCGGCGTCCTTTGATTTTGCCTTCAGAGAGCTGCTTGAGTGCCTTTTTGCGAATGGTGCGATCAATGGCAACATAGGCGATGTGATCAAAGATATCAATCTTGCCCACCCTGTCGCCGGGTATGCCACCATCACCCGTGAGTGCGCCAAGGATATCACCAGGACGGACTTTATCCTTGCGGCCGCCATCGATACAGAAAGTAACCATCGGAGATTGGAGTTTAAAGCCCTCTTCAATCTCACGGTTTCTCAGCGTCTCTATTTGTATGGTGCTTTTTAGATACTCCTCCAGCGCATTGACCCGATGGGCTTCAGAGGCGATAAACAGACTAAAAGCCAGCCCCTTTTTGCCGGCACGGCCAGTGCGGCCAATGCGGTGAATATGCACCTCTGGATCACGTGAGAGTTCAAAGTTGATCACTGCCTGCAGATCTTTGATATCCAGCCCACGGGCGGCAACATCGGTGGCAACCAATATCGGGCAGCTCTTGTTGGCAAACATCACCAGCACCTGATTGCGCTCTTTCTGATCCAGATCGCCGTGCAGGGGCAGAGCCTCAAAGCCGCGCTGCTGCAACTCGTCTGCGACCTCCTGGCACTGCTGGCGGGTATTACAAAAAACCACGGTCGATTCCGGTTTATGCTGCGCCAGCAGGGTGGTCAGCGTGTTGACCCGCTGACCCTTCTCTACCTCGTAGAAGTGCTGTTTGATCTGGCTGTCACTGTGGGAGGCATCGACTGACACCATTATCGGGTCACGCTGAAACCGGCTGCTCATCCCCTTGATGGCATCGGGATAGGTGGCGGAGAAGAGCAGGGTCTGCCGGTGGTTTGGTGTATGGTCGATAATGGTTGAGATCTCGTCGTAGAAGCCCATGTCGAGCATCCGGTCGGCCTCATCCAGTACCAGGGTTTTGATATGTTGCAGATCAAGAGTCCCTTTTTGCAGGTGCTTGAGTATCCGCCCTGGGGTGCCCACCGCAATATGTGCATTGTGCTCCAGTGACCCCACCTGTGGCCCAAAGGGCTGGCCGCCGCAGAGGCTGACCAGTTTGATATTGGGCATACAGCGTGCCAGCCGCCGAATCTCCTTGCCTACCTGATCGGCCAGCTCACGTGTGGGGCAGAGCACCAGCACTTGAATTCGGTACTTGGCCACATTCAGCCTGTCGAGCAGGCCGATGCCAAAGGCGGCGGTTTTGCCGCTGCCAGTCTTGGCCTGGGCAATGAGATCCCTGCCCTGTAGCAGTGCGGGCAGCGTGGCGGCCTGGATCGGGGTCATCTGCCGGTAATCCAGTGTCTTGAGATTGGCCAGCATCTCTGGGCTTAGCGGCAGGGTTGAAAAGTCTGTGGTCACGGAGAGGCCTTTTATGCTGGAAAAACCGGGCGGACAGTCTTGCATGTTGTGGTTCATAATCCCAGAAAAACCGACAATATATTGCCTGCCCTGTTGCAGGATCGGCAATTTGTTGCCGCCCAAGCCAACCCCGGTATTTGGATGTAATCTATTGTTTTTAATCTGTTTTTATATCCCCATCTGGCTGATACATGCTTTTGCCTTTGCTGGCATGTTAAATGCAGAGAGTTTTGTAGATGGCCATTTGCAGACAAAAATGAACAGGTGTCAGGAGAGGATAGTTCCATGATCAGATTAGGCATTATATGTGCAATAAGCATATTTTTATTGACGGCATGTTTTGAGCAGCGACTGGCCGTCAAGCTGAAACAGAGCGAGCCGGTATCCAAGGTTACCGTGGCGCGCAGCTACCAACCCGCACCGCAACATAAGGCCGCCCAAAAGAAGGCTCCACCCAAAGTAGAGCTGAAAACGCTCAAAGCGATCGGCTACGGTGTGGAATCGGATTACATGAATTACCCCCCCCCAAGAAAGCGCCTGTTGGCCATCAGAGCCGCCAAGGTTGATGCCTATCGCAACCTGGCAGAGACGCTCTATGGCACGCGCATCACCGGCATGACCACGGTCAGGGATGCGGCCATAGAGAGCGATCGTTTTCGTGCCTATATTGATGCCGTAGTGCGTGGTGCTCAACTGCTGGCTTTGACGCCAAAGGGTGAGGGTATCTATGAGGCCGAGCTGGAGTTGAAGACCAATGAGAATCTCTACCACTGTTTTGCAAGCCTGACGCCGGACTGCATAGGGCAGGTCAATGCCGGGCAGGGGTCTGAGCAGCATGCGAATGCTGAAGAGCAACGGCGTGAAAGTATTGAGATAACCATCGAGACGGATGCCAGCAATAACTGTAACAGCTGCACGGCCACAATTCCGGCAGGTGGCTGCTCGAATGGTTGCAGCAGTGGCACTGCACCGGAAGTGGTCTACTACAAAAACTAACCGGTTGAGCAGCCTGCCCTCATGCGATATTTAGCCCTGTTAATCAGCGCCCTTCTCTGTCTCGGCAGTGCGCCGGTTTTTGCTGCAGCCGTTGAGGCAAGAGGCAGTGCGGTAATCACCAACGGTGATGTTGGATCAGCACGTCTGGTGGCCTATCAAAATGCCCTGCGGCAGGCATCCATGATGCAGAATGCGAAGGTCAACTCCACCTATGCGACAGGGTTGGGAAGCAACATCATTGACAGCATCCAGGTGCGCTCATCCAGCCGTCTTGCCAAAGCAGATATTATTGATGAGCATATCGCCAATGGCATCATAACGCTGCTGGTCAGTGTAACCATGGAAGATGGCTCTGGCAGCTGTGGAGATTTTGATAACAACAGCTTTAGAAAAAAGGTTACCGCTGTCTACTTTCCGCTGCTTGATGCGGCCCAGATTGGAACCAATGATTATTATGGTTTTCAACGTGGCATCCCAACCGAGCTGTTGCAAAGGCTAAGCGCCAGTGGTGACTTTCTGGTGCGTGATGCCAGCAACCAGTCACTGCACCATGACCCGCTGAATGCAACCGCCATTGCCAGCAATGGCAACAAGATCCGTCCCCTCGTCAACACCCTGCAGGAAAACCTGGGCATCCAGTATGTCATCTCTGGCGTGATACGTAACCTGGGTCATGAGTTGCCACCCAGCTTTAGACTGACACGCAACTTTGAGCTGTTTGATACAGAGTGGAATCCGCTTGGGCTCAGCTTTAAACCCGGCTGGCCGGGCATTGAAAATGAGCTTGGACTCAAGTGGCAACCCAACGAACGCAACATTGAGGTTGAGTTTTTTATTCATGATGCCTACACCGGCGAGCTGCTGGCCCGTCATCGACATGCAAAGGTGGTAAAGGGCTATGTCAAGCCCGATCAGCCGGTGCGTTTTGGCACCTATGCCTTTTACAATGACCCCTATGGAGCCGCGTTCAGTGAGCTGCTGGAGAGGGAGGTAACGGCGATCAGGCGGCTGTTATCCTGTCGGGAGTTTAGCGTAAAGGTGCTGGGGGAGGAGGAGCATCATCTATACATTGATATGGGCAGGGATACGCGTATAAAAAAGGGCGACACCATCACGCTATACAAGAGCGCACGGCAGGGGCCGGTTTTTGGTGTGGATGGTGGGAGTTACCAGTTTTCTGAGCCCAGCGTTACCGCCAATGTGATTCGTGTCTATGCGGGTTATTCTGTTGTTCAGCTAAAAGGGAAACAGAGCCCGGTAACGTTTCAGCCAGGTGAATATATCAGTGTACGTTAGTTACAGATGCATTATCCTAGATTCCGCAGTTGACCGCTATGAGGATAGATCAACATATTGATATGCATAATGTTTTATGCCTTTATCCAACGCACCTGCTGGGTGAACTACGCTACGGGGCGGATTGCACGCTTGCGGCGGCGTATGGCCGTGTTGCAACTCCTTGGAATAGAATAACTATTCTACGTCGTTGCGCCTTGCCATACACCCCCGCAAGCGCACACTCCACCCCGTCCAACTGCGGATTCTAGGATTATAAAATTCAAGAGACCATGATTATGAAAAAACTGATACCCCTCCTCTCTATCTGTCTGTTATCGACACTGATCCTTCCGGTTGAGCAGGCAAGCGCGGATATCTATAAAGATATTGCGGCACTTAAAAAACAGACAAAAAAACAGAGAGGCGATATCAAGCTGCTCAAGCTGCGTCTTGATAAACTGGAGCAGCTTGTAAATAATGCCGCGACTGCAAAACGCAAAGCAGTTAAAAAACCTGCGCCAGCTGCCAAAAGCGGCATCATCACCTACCCTTGAGCTGGTATTAAATAAATACAGTATCAGTGATGGATGTGGTCATCTTTTATCACAGCCTGCCGACTGCGATAATGAAAGCGCCGGGTTGTCTCATCAAACACCCATGTTGATTCAAGCTGCTGATTCAGCAGTAGCGCATTGTTTGACAGGCATCGGCTGGCCTGCACAATCCTGATCGCACTTGCGCCTAAAAAATGCAGTGACTGCTCAAGCGTGGGTTCGCTCTCTGTTTCCATTCTGGCATCTGTAACTGTCACCCAGGGGGGGAGAGTCAGCTGCACACCATCCAGGTCTTGGTTTACAGTAAATGAATTTGCGCTTAACAGTTTTGATGAGGAGTAGACAGGCAGGCCGCCTGCATACCAGAATTCAAGCTGTGGCTTTAGCATGCGGCCAAGTCGCTGATCCACCAGCATGACAATAAACTCAATATCCTGCCGTCGTCTGGGTTGGAATCTTACCGGGTGGCCGAGCAGGCGCTCTATCTTTTTGTGCCGATGTGCAGATTCAGAGAGCTGTAGCGCCGCTTTTAGTATGCTGGAAAAGTCGGTCTGTTCGGCATGGATGATATGTGTTTCTAAATGGCCACCATACTGCTCCCAACGATCCAGCAGTGCCGTGGCCATCCGCTCACTCCAGGGATGGGCCTGGGTATAGAGCAGAATCCCTTGCGTATGACCTGCTTCAGCAATCAGGTCGGCAACGGCATAGGCCTCATCTTCCGGGCGCAGTGCGATTTGAAACAGTTGTAATGATGTGGGCCTGTCTGTTGGCAGATAGTTCAGTGTCAACACCGGCAGCGTCGGCTGGCTTAATGCAAACTGTTCCACCCTCTCTCGCTCCAGTGGCCCGATAATACAGTCAAAACCACCCAGCCTGTCGGCCTCTTTTTGTATGCTGCCGTTGCGTACGAACTCAATGCTATCAATAACCGTAATCCCTATTCCGCTAGCCTGCACAACAGAGGTCATGCCCTCCAGTATGACATGAGAGAGTGCAGCGATTTCACCTTGCAGCGGCAGCAGTATCCCTACATTCAACGCCTGCGGCTCAGTGCCAAACAACTCGGGAAAGAGCAGAACAGCGGGGTGGCTTCTGTGGCTCATATGCCATGCTTTAATCGCTGCTATGGCAGCAGGCTCGGTGCAGCTCTCCTGGTCAAGCCCCTGGATAAGATCAAGCCATCCGCCAAAAAGAGCCAGCCTCTCCGGGTTGTCAATATTGCTGTTTGCTGTGGCCGCCAGTGAGATAAGCCGGTTGCGAAAATCGGGGTGGCAATAACCATTCTGTCCTGCGGGTGGCGTTGCTGAATACCCGCCATCGGATGGCCATATCAGCGAGTGGGGCGGTGGTTGTTCTGCCAAGGCCGGCAGTATCGAAAGCCATAGCATCAGGCTGCCAAACAGCAGCGGGTATCTGTCGCCATAATGTATGCGCTCTGCCATCTGAAATATAGAAATGTCAGATAAAGGGTTTGGCACTCATTGGGATGCGGTTTTTGCAGATGTCAGCAAGAGCCTGTTAAACTCATCGGCGGGCAGCGGGCGGCTGAAGTAGTAACCCTGATAGGTCGCGCACCCTTTGTTGGATAGATACCCCAACTCAGCCTCTGTCTCTACCCCCTCAGCGATCACCTCAAGGCCGAGGTTGCCTGCCATGATGATAATGGTGTCCACGATAGTGGCGTTACTCATGTCACCTGCAATATCACGCACGAAGGATTGATCGATCTTGAGTTTGTTCAAAGGGAGCTTTTTGAGGTAGCTGAGTGAGGAGTAGCCGGTGCCGAAATCGTCGATGGAGAAGTGTACGCCAAGATCCCGGAGGGCATGCATTTTTTCGATGGTCTCTTCCACATTGCTGATCAGCATGCTTTCGGTCAGCTCCAGCTCCAGGCTGTTTGGGTTGGCACCGGTCTTCTGCAGAATCTCTTTGACCTGATCGACGAAGCCGCTTTGGTGAAACTCTTTGGGACTGACGTTGACGGCCAGCCGCTTTATTGGCGTCTCATTCCCTGCCTCCTGCCACGCCTTTAATTGTGTGCAGGCGCGGTTTAAGACCCACTGGCCTATCTCCAGAATGAGGTTGGTCTCTTCGGCCACCGGGATAAATTTATTCGGCGGGATGACCCCATCTTCGGGATGGATCCAGCGCACCAGGCACTCGGCCCCTATAATGCGGCCATCCGCTTCCACCTGGGGCTGATAATAGAGCGCCAGCTGCCCCTGCGAAATGGCGCGACGCAGGTTGTTCTCTACTGTGAGCCGTTCCGTGGCGGCAACCTGCATGCTGGGCATATAGAATTGAAAGGTGTTGCGTCCACGATCCTTGGCGCGGTACATGGCCAGATCTGCCTGCTGCATGATCTCATCGGCACTCTCCTTCCCCAGTGGAAAGATGGCAACGCCAATGCTGGCGGTGGTGATCAGTTCATGACCGCTGGTATGGCATGGTGTCTTCAGTGCCTTTTGCACCTCCTTTATGATGGCCTGTGTCGCATTCAGCGCGGTATCAGGGTCATCGCCAAGTTCGGAGAGGAGGATGATAAACTCGTCGCCCCCGATGCGAGCCACGGTATCCTCTTCCCGGAGGTTGGATTTCAGGCGGCTCGCCACATGACGCAATATATCTTCACCGGCCTGATGCCCCAGCGAGTCATTGATCACCTTGAAGTTGTCCAGATCCAGAAACAGCAGTGCCCCCAGGTGCCCCCGTCGTTTTGAGCGGGCGACCTCCATCTCCAGCTGGCTATGCAGCAGTCGGCGATTGGGCAGGTCGGTGAGCGTATCGTAATAGGCCTGATAGGTGATCTTTTTCTCGGCCTGTTTGCGCTCGGTTATATTCCGCGCCAGAGAGATGATGAGCCAGCTGCCATCCCGTTGCTGAAGTGCGCTCAGCCTTACCTCGACAGGGAATTGAGTGCCATCCTTGCACTCATGCAGGGTGGCGGTCTCACCTTTTTTATCGGTGGTTTTGATGATTTCATAAAAGTGGGATTGCAGCTTGGTACGGGAAAATTCGGGTTCAATATCCTGCGGCCCCATGCCTAACAGCTCATCCCGCTCGTACCCCATGCAGTCTAAAACAGTCTGGTTGAAATCAACAAAATGCATACTCTCCGGGTTGATAAGAAAGATACAGTCACTGGAGGTATCCAACGCCATGCGAAAGCGCAGGCGCTCCTCCTCGGCCATCTTGCGCTCGGTAATATCCTCACTGACCGAAACAAAATGGGTAATGGTTCCATCTGCGGCTTTAATCGCAGATATGGAGATAGATGCCCAGTAGAGCTCACCGTTTTTTTTCCGGTTGAGCAGCGTACCATGCCATCGGTTGCCGGCGGCGATGGTCTGCCATAGATCCTGGTAGAGCGCTTTTGGCGTCTGGCCAGAGTTTAGAATGCGTGGATTCCGGCCAATGATCTGATCACTCTGATAGCCGCTGTCTTCACAAAACTGGGGGTTTACATATTCAATAGTGCCTTGCGGGTCGGTGATGATTACTGCGACCGGACTCTGCTCTACGGCGCAGGAGAGCTTCTGAAGTTCATGCTCACGCAGCTGTATGGTTTGCGCCATGGTGTCGAATGAGAGCGCCAGGAACCCCAGCTCATCCTTGCGGGTGATGGGGGGTGGTGGGCTGTAATCACCACTCTTGAGTGCCTCAATCTTGCTGACCAGGCTGGAGATGGGGCTGGAAACCGTGTGGCGCAGAAAAAACAGCCCAAAGGGAAGGAAGCCGATACCGGCCAATATCAGCACCCATAGCGTGGCCTGATGGAAGGCCTCCAGCTCGGAGGCCAGCTTTGTCTTCTCTACACCAAAGGTAAATGCTGCCTGCTCGCCATCCTCCAGGGGATAGAGCAGGGTGCCTAGAAAATAGTCACTGTGTGGGATGGCTTGCCACTTGGTGTCATCCTGGCTGGTGGGTCTGTTCCAGAGGGTCATCTGGGTTTCGCGGGTGTAAGGCGTGCCGAGTTGAGTGCCATCCTTCAGAGAGAGGGTGAAGGCCAGGTGGGTCTGCTGGGTGATGGTTTTGATAAAGCTGTTATTTAGGGTGTCGGCCATTCTCAGTATGCCGACAAACTGGCGGGAACCATCAGGGTAGTGGCGTATTATGGGGGTCTGCACCTCAAGGGTGATCCCGTTGTCAGCCCGGTGCATATGAGCATAGATATGTGACTCCACCTCTGCCTGGTGGGGTTCTGTAAGTGGTGCCGGTATGGTATTAACCTCCTGGTAGTCGTCTTTATACCCCCGGGTGATCCATGTGGTGGGTTTTCCGTTGCGGTAGGAGATATACCCAGTTCCGGCCTGCGCCTGTTTATCAGAGAGGTAGAAGCTGATGGGTTTTAGATCGGTGTCGTAGATGGCAACCAGATCCAGCCCGTTTTGTTGAGCCTGTTGAGCCAGCTCCTGCCCCAGTGCCTGCTTTTCCGGGTCAAAGACCAGTGGCTGGTAGTTTTGAATATCCTGATAGTTGTGGATCATGCTGGTGGAGGCCACGATATCTGGACGTTCTACCAGAAAACGGCTGCTCTCCAGCAGGTAGTTTTTGCGGCTGTTCAGCCACTCTGACAGGGTGTCGAAGCCACGCTGGATGCGTTCCTGGGCGCGATCCTTATGCAGATCGGTGATCAACTGGTTAAATATGCTGCCTACCAGGAGCAGGGAGAGCAGCACGGAACCAAACCAGAACAGCAGCAGTTTATGGTTGAGCTTCAGTGAAAGTTCCATATTTTAAAGCAGGGGTTCAAGCTGCTCCACGTTGTCAGGGGTCACCATGATGGAGTCAAGGATGATATCTTTTGGTATCGGCTCCCCCCGCAGGATCTTGATAATATTCTCAGCGCCCTCACGGCCGCCGGTGGGGTAGGTGAAGCTGATCTCCTGCTCTCCGGCGCGGATGGCACGGCGTGCCTCGGAGATATAGTCGATCCCTATAATCGGGATGTTGCGTGGATCGATTCCTGCCCGCTTCAGCGCCATGCGGGCACCATGAGCCATGCTGTCACTCTGGGCATAGATGGCATCGAACGGAATGCCCGCCTCAAGCACCTCTTCCATGGCATGAATTGCATCATTGCGCAGGTAGTTGGCGGCTTTTTCGGCGATGATCTGCAAGTCGCCCTGGTGGGCGATCTCCTCTCTGAAACCCCGTGTCCGATTGATAGTGGTAGAGGCGGCAGGCACCCCTTTCAGCATCAGGATTTTTCCCCGGCCAGCCAGCCGCTGCCGGAGATACTGGGCGGCCTGCCGGCCAATGGCCAGATCATCCGCCCCGATAAAGAGGGTGTAATCCTCACTCTCGATACGCCGGGTCAGCAGCACGACAGGTATGCCCCGGCGGTAGGCCTGAGCGATAACGGGTGTCAGTGCCTTGCTGTCACGCGGGCTGGTGACCAGCAGGTCGATGCCTCGCATGAGCAGATCCTCAATATCCAGAATCTGTTTGGCCGTCTGCCCCTGGGCATCGGTGTAGATGAAGTGGATTGATGGGTACTGGGTCAGTGTCTGCTGAAGCTCTCGAACCTGAGCGATGCGCCAGTCATTGCTTAGTGTATCCTGGGCAAACCCCACCAGATAGCTGCGTTGAGAGGAGGGTGATGGTGCTGTGTGCTGGCGGCTTTGATCTGCGGCAAAAACCACCCCTTGTGCCAGCCAGATAATCGTGGCCAGCATTATACCCAGCTGATATCCAGGCCTGGGTCTGTTTACTGTGCTCATGTGGCTATTGAGGGGG
>JALSJZ010000135.1 GCA_026989135.1 Sedimenticola sp.
AGGGTTCCAGCAGTACCTGGGGCTATTGGAACGCCCCCCGACCCCAGGCCAAAGGCCAGCAGATGCCAGGGGTTGCGCCAATCCGGGGCTGGCTTCACTCCGGTTTCGGCGTTAGGAGGAGAAGTGTTCATAGCCGGAAGCGCACAGTTGAACGGCCTGACCGTCTGCTGTCAGACAGCGGATGCCTGCTGTCGCCTCGATACGCCCTATTGGGGTCAGGCCACACTCAAAACCCGCAGCAAGCCGTTCTGCCGCTGCCTGCTTTTCCGGCGGGATGGTGATGCAGAGCTCGTAATCGTCCCCAGCCGAAAGTGGCAGAGACCAGTCATTGTTTGCATGAATATAATCACGCACCGCCTGGGAACAGGGCAGTTTCTCAACATGCAGGGTTGCACCAACCCCACTGGCATCACAGATATGACCCAGATCCGAGATCAGGCCATCTGAAATATCAATGGCCGCATGCGCCAGCCCCGCCAGTGCCTGCCCCTCTTCCAGACGGGGTGTTGGCAAATCGAGGCGTGACTGTACCGAAGCCGGAACCGCCGCATTGCCCGCCGTGCGCAGCGCCAGTCCCGCATCGCCCAGCCTGCCGGTAACATAGATCAGATCACCCGGCTGTGCCCCATCACGGCGTAGCGCCGCACCGGCCGTCACAAAGCCATGTGCCTGGATGCTGATGTTGAGTGGGCCACTGGTGGTATCACCGCCGATCAACTGCACATTGTGCACAGCCGCCAGACGGGAAAAACCGCGGCAGAATGCCTCCAGCCAATCTTCATTCACTGCGGGCAGGGTCAGCGCCAAAGTCGCCCAGGCCGGTTCGGCACCCATGGCCGCCAGATCACTGAGATTGACCGCCAGCGACTTATGGCCGAGCCGTTCGGGATCTGAATCCTTGAAGAAATGGACACCCTCAACCAGGGTATCGATAGAGACGACAAGCTCTTTTCCTGCCGGGATGCTCAGCACGGCGCAGTCATCACCCACACCCAATTTGACATCGGTTCGAGACACACCCGTGTGGGCAAAAAACCGCTGGATAAGCCTGAATTCGGAAAGCGCCATCTCCTGAATTAGCGTTTGATCTCTGCCGAACGCAGCTTCCTGGCCAGCTTATCCAGCACACCATTGATGTACTTATGCCCATCCTCTGCGCCAAATATCTTGGTGAGTTCAACCGCTTCATTAATCGCCACCCGGTAGGGCACCTCCGGATGGTGCGCCAGTTCGTACGCGCCAAGGCGCAGAGCGGCACGCTCCACAGGGTCGACGCTTAGAATGGCACGATCCAGGTAGGGGGACAGTGCAGCATCCAGCTCATTCAGATGCGTGGGGACACCACGAACCAGATCCACAAAATATTTCTCTTCATAGCTGTTGGGCGGCTCATCATCCTTAAACTGCTGAATAATATCCTTTATATTCTGACTGGCCAGCTGCCACTGGTAGAGTGCCTGCAGTGCAAGCTGTCTGGATCTGCTGCGTCTGCCACTCATCAGAGTTGTCGCAACACATTGACCATCTCGATGGCTGACAGAGCCGCCTCGGCACCTTTATTACCGGCCTTGGTTCCAGCACGCTCAACCGCCTGCTCTATGGTGTCGGTGGTCAATACCCCAAAGGCAACCGGCACGGCGTGCTTCAAGGTCACTTGCGCCATCCCCTTAACACACTCTCCTGCCACAAAATCAAAATGCGGGGTGCCACCGCGAATCACTGCACCCAGCGCAATAATGGCCTCGTACTCACCGCCAGCAGCCACCTTTTCCAGCGCCAGGGGCAGCTCAAAGGCACCCGGTACACGCACTATGGTGATGTCGGCCTCGCTGGCGCCATGCCGCTTCAGGGTATCAATAGCACCATCCAGCAGGCTCTCTACAATAAAGCTGTTGAACCGCGCAACCACCAGACAGAATCTGGCGTTGCGTACCTGCAATTCGCCTTCAATGGTTTTAATGCTCATCTTATCGCTCTTCCTGTAAAGTTGATGTTAACGCGCCGGCAGCGCCACAATCAGGGCAGACGTACTCTACGACCTCCAGCCCAAAGCCCGAGAGGCCATGGATGCTCTTTGGCGCACTCAATACCCGCATCTTTTTTACCCCAAGGTCGGACAAAATCTGAGCACCGACACCAAAGGTGCGCAGCTCTTTGCTGCCGTCTCTTTTGGGTGCCCGGCCCTTCTCTTCATGGATCTGATAATCCCGCATGCGCTGGATAATCTCTCGTGCCGAGTCATGGTTGCGCAGCACGATGATGATTCCCGCCCCCTCTTCGGCAATCCATCGCATGGCGCTACGCAGTGGCCAGCCCTGGTCAATGCGGGTGGTGCCGAAGAGATCATGCAGCGAATTTTGCATGTGCACCCGTATCAGCGTCGGTTTTTCAGGGTCGATCTCACCCAGCACCAGCGCCATGTGCAACTCATCATCGATGCGATCCTGGTAGGCAACCAGATTGAATTCACCGTAACGTGTCGGCAGGAGGCACTCGGTTACCCGTTCAACCGTCTTTTCATTACTCACCCGGTATTGGATCAGATCCGCAATGGTGCCGATCTTCAGTCCATGCTGTTTGGCGAAGCGCTCCAGATCAGGCCGCCTTGCCATGCTGCCATCATCATTCAGGATCTCGACAATCACAGCGCTGGGGCTCAAACCCGCCAGTCGCGCCAGGTCGCAGCCCGCTTCCGTATGACCTGCACGCACCAGCACACCACCGGGTTGGGCCATGAGCGGGAAGATGTGGCCGGGCTGGACGAGATCCTCGGGCTGGGCATCGGCTGCCACTGCGGCCCGGATGGTGGTCGCCCTGTCTGCGGCTGAGATGCCGGTAGTCACCCCCTCTGCCGCCTCAATCGAGATGGTGAAATTGGTCGCATGCTGCGTATCCTGATCACTCACCATCATCGGCAGGCGCAGCTGCTGGCAGCGCTCTGCGGTCAGGGTCAGGCAGATGAGGCCACGGCCGTAGCGCGCCATAAAATTAATGGCCTCGGGGGTGGCCATATCACCTGCGATAAGGAGGTCGCCCTCATTTTCACGATCCTCATCATCCATAATGATGACAATCTTCCCCTGACGAAGCTCTTCAATAATCTCTTCAGTTGTATTCAAAGCCATCTGGCTGATTTCTCTCTACGGCCAATAGATGCCGCGTAAATAATTTTGCAACAGCAAACAGGGAAGTGTAACAGAAACAGAGGCTCCGCAGAAAAATAGATCGCCTATTTCAGGAATCCATTTTCTGCCAGAAAGGCGCGACTGATGCCGGCTGCGGTAGCGCACCCCTGCTTTTCGCCCAGCAGCAGGCGCTCCAGGTAGCGCGCAATCAGATCCACCTCCAGATTGACTGAGCTGCCGGATCGATAATCACCAACAGTCGTCTTCTGCAAGGTGTGCGGCACGATATTGAGCCCAAATATTGCACCATCGACACCGTTCACTGTAAGGCTGATGCCATCGATACAGATAGAGCCTTTGGGTGCAATATAACGCGCCAGCTCAGCTGGCGCCTCTATCCGCAGGCGTATAGAGCGGGCATCCTCTCTGCGCTCTAAAACCCGCCCCATTCCATCGACATGCCCGCTTACCAGATGCCCGCCCAGTGGGGTGCTCAGCGTCAGCGCCTTCTCCAGATTGACCCGACTGCCTGATCGCAATCCACCCAATGATGTCAGCGAAAGGGACTCACGCGAAACATCCGCGACAAACCCGTCACCCGGCAGATCAACCGCTGTCAGACAGACGCCATTGACCGCAATGCTGTCACCAAGCTGTACGCCACCCAGCTCAAGCGCGCCGGTATTGATGTGAAGCCGCACATCGCCACCGCGCTGCTCGACCCTGATAACCTGCCCTATCGCCTGAATGATACCTGTAAACATTTAGCTCTTTAATCCCATAAGATTCACCCTGCGGCATGCCCCCACGCCTCAGTTACACGGCTGAGGTAGTAGGGGAAATCCCCCATTATAAATAGACCCGCCACTGCAGCTGCAACCAGCACCCGCCCCCAGTTGGGAAAGGGGCGCAGCAGAAACTCTGCCATCAGCAGGTAGGCAGGCACCAGCACATGAAACAGATAGCGCCCCTGAACCCCCAGCAACAGGGCATGGTGCTGCAGATAGCCGGTATAGTTATAGTAACCCACCAGAAAAAAGTAGTAACCGAAGAGCAGACCCGCCACCCCCAGCCAAAGCCCGTCAGAGCCATCAAGGCGAAGCGTTCGCACCATCAGCAGCAGCGCCACGAAACAGGTCAGCCCATAGCCCCAAAGTTCATTCGGCGGCCGCAGCATGGAACGATGCGCCTGGATGCCAAAGATAGAGGGTTTCACCGCCTGATTCCAGACCAGATGCATGTAATCCAGCACATTCAGATCATCTGGCCTGGTCATCTTGTACTGGCGCACATTGTTCAGCAGGCGTTTGGCATGCGCAATATCCCCCGGATGGCGGATCAGCTCAGTGGCGCGCCAGGCATCCATATAGGAGAGCTTCTCCAGCCGGTATTGAGTGATGACCCAGTTTCGGGCATAGATCCTGTTTTGCATGCATTTTTCATGCGTTAGCACCTGCGCACAGCCCGGAACGATACGGTTGTATTGAACAAGATTGACACCATAGAGCGACAGGTTGGCCACCACACAGAGCAGCAGCGCAATGCTCAACGAGCGGACATGACCGCCTCCAAGCCGGATCTCCTGCAGCAGCCCCCGCAGATCGGCCCACAACGTCTGTCGGCGTGACAGCAGCCAGACCGCAGCAAACACTGGCGCCAACATCAGGAAGGTTCCCTTGGTCAGCAGACCCAGCAGGATGCTGATCAAAAACAGCAGCAGATCGGCAGGTCTGGCAGAACCCAGGTAGCGCACCAGAAAATAGAGGGCAGAGAGCGCCAGCAGATTGGCCAGATTGTCATAATTCACTGCTGCCGACAGAAAGCTGAACATCAGCGTGTTGGTCAGCATCACAAAAAACAGCACCCGCATCAGCCTGCTCTTCAGCATCAGCAGGCTCAACCGATAGGCCACGATCAGAAACGCCAGCGCCAGGCCGATATTCAGCATCCGCAGCGTGATATGGTCCGTACTGCCCAGCAGGGCGGCGGCTTTTCCCATCAGGAAATAGTAGAGATAGGGTACGTGCGTCACCAACCCGTAACGCAGGGAGGCAGCCGAATCCTCTATCCCAAACAGCGTCCCGGCATAGAGCCGGACAATGCCAATATGCGTCATCTCATCAGGCGGCACACCCGGCCCGACGGTAAACGCAAAATAGAGGAGGCGACCTATAAAATAGAGTCCCAGCAGGATAATGATCCAGAGATCCCAGCGCTGGGTGATTCGATTGATTGCTGCCATCGTTATAGGTTACAGCAATTAGAGGGGGTCGCCGTGATGCGCCAATCCCTGCCTACAGCGCGGATATCTGCAATCTCCAGCTCGATCCGATCCTGCATCTGCAGCAGATCCGGCAGATGGAACAGCCCTTTAGCGCCATCCCCCATCAGATGCGGCGCCATATAGATCACCAGCTCATCCAGCAGCCCCGCCTGCAACATGCTGCCGGCCAGTTGCGGCCCCGCCTCCAGCAGGATCTCATTGATCTCCTGCCGGGCGAGATAGCGCAGAGCAGCGTGCAAATCCACCCGCCCATTGCACTCGGGCAGGGAGACCACCGCTGCACCCGCTGCCTCCAAAGCAGCTCGCCGCTCCGGCTCACCTTCGAGACAGAGGATGGTGGTCTCTCCCGGAAGTGACAGCATCTTTGAGTGCAGCGGCATGCGCAGCCTGGAGTCCAGCACCACACGTTGCGGAGGAGGCAGGTCGTCCGGCTCGACACCCTCCAGCGCACTGGCGGGCAGCCGCACATTGAGTGCGGCATCATCCGCAATCACCGTCCCCACCCCGGTCATCACCGCCGAGCCAAGTGCCCGCAGGCGGTGGACATCCCGGCGCGCCGCATCTGAGGTGATCCACTTGCTCTCACCACTGGCCATGGCGGTTCGCCCATCCAGACTCATCGCCAGCTTGCAGCGCACAAAGGGCAAACCGTGCCGCATGCGTTTGATAAAACCGGGGTTGAGCCGCTGCGCCTCAGACTCCAGCAGACCGACTTGCACCTCGATCCCGGCCTGCCGGAGGCGCTCCACCCCCCGGCCTGCAACCACAGGGTTGGGGTCTTCCATCGCCACCACCACCCGGCTGACCCCTGCCCGGATCAGGGCATCGGCACAGGGAGGAGTGCGACCATGGTGGCTACAGGGTTCCAGCGTGACATAGACGGTGGCACCCTGGGCGCAACTGCCTGCCGCAGAGAGCGCAATCGGTTCGGCATGGGGTTCACCCGCACGCTGGTGGAAACCCTCGCCGACAACAACCCCGTTTTGAACCAGCAATGCGCCAACCCTGGGATTGGGGTGACAGGTAAAACGCCCCCTGCGCGCCAGCTTGATCGCCTGCGCCATAAAGAGATGATCCGCAGGCAGGGTCATCTGTCATCCGTTTTTTTGGTCGGGCGATCCTGCTGCTGTTGGGTATCAGGGGCCGGGTGGCGTTCCAGCAACTCGATCTCTTCCCGAAAGGCGTTCACATCCTCAAACTTGCGATAGACCGAGGCAAACCGCACATAGGCCACCTGATCCAGAACGCGCAGCTCGTCCATAACCCACTCGCCCACCTGATTGGTGGGGATCTCACGCTCGCCAGTCGCCACCAGTTTACGCCGAATATGGTTGAGCGCATCATCCACCTGCTGGGTGCTGACCGGGCGCTTTTCCAACGCCCGCGCAATACCTGATGCCACCTTCCGCCCATCGAATGGAACCCGGCTGCCATCCCTTTTGATAAGGTATGGCAGATTCAGCTCCGCCGTCTCATAGGTGGTGCAACGCTCCTTGCAGACGGTGCACTCCCGGCGGCGGCGCACCTGATCCCCTTCTCCGGAGAGACGGGAATCGATAACCTTCGTATCCTGGGCTCCACAGAAAGGACAGCGCATAATTCAGTTTCAAGCCGCAAGACGCAAGGCGCAAGGGGCGTTCGATACACCCCCCAGCCTGCACACTGCACCTTCTACCTTGTACCTAACTGGCATAGACAGGGAACCGCCTGCACAACTCAGCCGCCTTGGCCTTGACCTGCTCAACAGTGGTCGCATCCCCCCTGCTGTCGATCACATCACACATCCAGCCTGCCAGATCCCGCACCTCATCCTCACCAAAACCACGGGTGGTCACTGCGGGTGTGCCAATACGGATGCCACTGGTCACGAATGGGGATTGCGGGTCGTTGGGTACGGCATTCATATTCACGGTGATATTTGCACTGCCCAACCAGCCATCCACCTCTTTTCCGGTCAGCCCCGCTTCAATAAAACTGACCAGAAACAGGTGGTCATCGGTGCCGCCGGAGACCACATCATAGCCCCGTTCAATAAAGACCTTGGCCATCACCCGGGCATTGCTCATCACCTGCTGCTGATACGCCTTAAACTCCGGCTGCATCGCCTCTTTAAAGGCCACCGCCTTGGCCGCGATAACATGCATCAGAGGCCCACCCTGTGTTCCGGGGAAGACCAGTGAGTTCAGCTTCTTCTCAACCTCGGGGTTGCTCTTGGCCAGAATCAGCCCGCCGCGCGGACCACGCAGGGTTTTGTGGGTGGTAGTGGTGGTCACATCGGCAATCTGTACCGGGTTTGGGTAGAGACCGACGGCAATCAGCCCGGCCACATGCGCCATATCCACGAACAGCCAGGCCCCCACCTCATCGGCAATGCTACGGAACCGCTGCCAGTCCACCACCCGCGAGTAGGCAGAAAAACCGGCCACGATCATCTTGGGTTTATGCTCACGGGCCAGGCGTTCTACCTCGTCGTAGTCAATCTCGCCGGTCGCGGGGTTGAGTCCATACTGAACGGCATGGTAGATCTTGCCGGAGAAGCTGGGTTTTGCCCCATGGGTCAAGTGACCGCCATGCGCCAGACTCATACCCAGCACTGTGTCACCCGGCTGGCAGAGCGCCATGTAGACTGCCGCATTGGCCTGTGAACCGGC
Organism: Sedimenticola sp.; assembly: GCA_026989135.1. Lineage (GTDB taxonomy): Bacteria > Pseudomonadota > Gammaproteobacteria > Chromatiales > Chromatiaceae > WFXD01. Next base: position 8,061 of record JALSJZ010000135.1, read on the forward strand.
GTGGGGCTGCACATTGGCATAATCTGCCCCAAACAGCGCCTTGGCCCGATCAATGGCCAGCTGCTCAGCAATATCGACAAACTCACAGCCGCCATAGTAGCGCTTGCCCGGATAACCCTCTGCATACTTGTTGGTCAGCACCGAACCCTGCGCCTGCATCACCCGGGGGCTGGTATAGTTTTCCGAGGCGATCAGCTCGATGTGATCCTCCTGGCGTTGCTCCTCAGCCTGAATGGCCGCCCAGATCTCATCGTCAAAACCACTGATCTGCATCTCTTTGCTAAACATTTATACCCATCTCCACCAAGTAAAAAGCTCATTTTAACCCAAAAACCGAACGCAGTCGGCACATATCAAGCCTCAACCTGCATGCGTGAATTATGACTCTGCTTGCGCAATGCATAGGCTGCAACCAGCCCATCTATTTTCTCCCGCTCATAAGGCCGAAGACCGCTCAACACCATCATTTTCTGACCCCTGCCAACCACTTCACCAGACTCTTTCAAGCAAAACTCAAGTGTCACGTTGCCTCTTTTTTTAACGATCTCAAGAGTAGCACTGACCAACTCCAGCCTGGGGGCCGCAAGATCGAGCCGATCCAGCTCGAATGACATCCCCTGATACATCACCAATGGACGGTCAGGGTTGATCATGACACTGTGCCCGGCCATCAGTGGCACTAGGATATGTGGAAAGTTATGCCCGGAAAACTCTACATAGCTGCGAGTGAAGCAGTCGATCAGTGCCGGACTGGTTGACAGATCACCGCTACGATCAAAGCAGAGGTACTCCTTGCCAGCTGCGCTGGTGATGGAGATATGCCCGTCATCCAGATCCGGAGCCGTCAGTGAGACCTCATCGGTCACCATACCGGAAAAGGTAAAGGCCATCCTGCTGCTCAGCCCATATCGGGCCAGCATAATCGCAAACAGCAGATCACCCGGCACGCAGAAGCGTTTGGCATCAATGTCGTGAATCGGGTTAAAGTCATCTGCAATATTTTTTGCAAAATCACTGGCCTGTTGGCGTGAAACCTGAACCTGTCCAGCGGTTTCCTGGTAATACTTTTCTACTAGCATTTAATCATCACAACAGAAGAGGGGAGAAGGAGCTGGATGATAACGTATTATCCCCATCTCAGAAGAGCTAAATATCACACCAGCGCTGCTGATTACGCAGACCGTGCCCTTGCAGCACCGGAGTAAAAGGCCATGCTGCCCAACAGGATGGCAATCAGAACAGAGCAGCCAATATCCCAAAGGGCACTGCCCGTCGTCGCACGGAGGCCAACACCCGCCACCGCAAAAGCCAACCCAAGCAGCGCCACGGCACTCTCCAACACCACAACAACCCGTGCGGTTTTCCTGAACTTAGCAAGGTATCGGAAGGGGTTGGAAATCCCCTCCCTGCGCATGGCGGATAAAAGCAGGCTAAGCACAAGCAGGAAGGCGTAGCCCTCCATAATAAAAGCCAGGCCCAGCACAGCAAGCGCCAGCCCCAGTGGGTCAAAAAAGACCCCCAGCAGCTCAACAAGTGCCGGATCACCCGCCCTGCTCAGCTCATGCCAGGCATGCCAAGCGTAAACTAGCCCCAAAACGGCACCTGCAGCAAACAGCCCGGTGACGCCCCATCGATCCCAGAGGGTTCTTTTCTGTAGAGGGTCTCTGCCACCCTGCTGGACAACTGGCCGATCCACTTCAGCCCATCCAAAAAAGAGCAGCGCCTGATTAAGGGCGCTCACCAGATTATGGATAGCCCCATTCATCATCGAGGGTGAGCCACCCGCAAACGCGGTCAAAAGCTTTAGCACTGCGGCACCCGCATTGGCAATCATGACGATTGCCAGCACCTTTTTAGAGTCCTGGGACATGGTTGGTTCTATTTGGTCAGTAGAAAAAAACCTGCTAATCCACAGCCATTGCCTGTGGATAAAGAGGGTCGGGATTCTAACACCCCTGGTGCTGGTTCCTACAACCAGCAAACCCCGAATAACCCTACAACTATATTGTATATTTGGCGGTTTCCCCTTAAGCTGCGCTCCGGGAAGAGCGGCATCATCCTAAAAAAACCATCTGTGAAACAGAGACGGGTGTAAACCCAATAAGCAAGCAGGGAGTGCCATGGAAAAAAACAACATCCACCGGGCAGAGGCTCACACAGGGTTGGCGCAGGAGACACGTCGGCTGATCGACTCCACAGGCGAAGGGATCTACAGCCTGGATACCGATGGAAACTGCACCCTGGCCAATCGGGCCTGTACCGATCTCTTGGGCTATGAAGAGGCATCAGAGCTTATCGGGAAGCCGATACACCAGCTCATGCACCACGACTGCCCCGGCACCCGTTCACCCACATTTACAACCTGCCGGGACTGCATTGTATTCCAGAAGGGCGAGCCTGTTTTTGGCGCAGATATTCAGATTCAACGCACAGATGGATTACATTTTTCAGCAGAGTTCCGCTGTCATCCCATCTATGACAAAGGCATTGTAACCGGTGCCGTGGCATCCTTTACCGACATCACCGCACGCAAGCGGGCCGAGCGGGCGCTGCAAAAGACCTATAATGAGCTGGAGTCACGCATCACACAGCACACTAACGAGCTACAAGCGGCCAATGAAGCGCTCATGGAAAAAGAGAGCCAATTCCGCAGCATGTTCACCAACTCAGCAATCGGCATGGCCATCCTCAGCCCTGGTGCTCAACTGTTGCAGGTCAACAGCTCACTCTGCTTCATGCTGGGCTATTCAGAAAAGGAGCTTTTAAACAAGACAATCCAGGATGTTACCTACCCAGACGACGTGCAGATCAGCACTGATTATCTACACAGGCTGCTGGAAGGGGGTATTGATGCCGCAATATTTGAGAAGAGATACCGCCATAAAGAGGGACACACGGTCTGGGGTTTAATATCCGCATCACTACTCCAGGACAGGCAAGGCAGGCCACTGTACTTCGTTACCCAAATACAGGATATCACCAGGCGCAAGCTGGCCGAACAGGAGCTGGCGCACTATCAAAACCACCTGGAAACCATTCTGGAAGAGCGCCGTACCGAGCTTGCTCGATCCGAAAAAGAGCTCAAGGAGTTTGCCTACATTGTCTCCCATGATCTGCGTGCACCCCTGATCAGCATCCAGGGTTTTA
>JALSJZ010000136.1 GCA_026989135.1 Sedimenticola sp.
GGCACTACATTCGGGAATGAAAAACACAACCCATTGTAATTAAAGAACTATTATTTTTACGAAAAACAAGAATCAATGACTTACGCTGTTTTTTTGGCTGGTTTGGGCGGGAAAATCGAAAGATGGGGTAGGTGGGTCAGTTTAATTGGCCATTAACATTTCACATAGTGAGGCGGGAGCTAAAGCAACTGTGCTTTGGTTTTCATTAGTAGAAACGGCAAAAGCAAACGGGGTTAACTTGGTGCCTACCCATATTGAGTGGGTAGCTCAGCTATTCTTTAGACACAGAGACCACAGGGTTGTCTTTAGAGAACAACACTCTTCACCCTGTAAACAGGGGGAGCTATCACCTGTAACCGAATTCTATTGAAATCTGTGAATTGCTTTACAAAACAACATGTTAAGCTGTAATTGCTTTTGCTGGCCGGCGTAAAATCAAACCCTCAGGGGCTAAATCTTTGCGCTCTCTGTGTCAATTCGTTACCCACTCGATATGGCGTAGACCCGGAAAAGAGAAGGTGGCGGGTGAGTTTTCATTGGTGTGCGCTACACATAATCTAAAAAAAATAGCCTGCTCAATGCTTGATGGATCAATCCGCCCAGATTTTGGAGATGTATACAAAATATACAACTAAAAGGGAGAAATGAATGCAAATAGCAAAAAAACGGATAATTTAGAGGTTATTGAGACCGCTTAATGGTAATGAATGTCATTATGATTAGAAAATGAGAGGCGTTCTCAATCAGTGCGGCTTGGCGGCTCTTATATTCGTCTATTCTCGGACAGCCTCCTAGGATAAAGATGCTTTGAGATACTTGGTCGGAGCGAGAGGATTCGAACCTCCGACCCCCACAACCCCATTGTGGTGCGCTACCAAGCTGCGCTACGCTCCGAAGAGTGCGCATCCTAGGCGCACTTGAATAGGATGTCAATTACCAATTGTGGATCACTTTACAGTGATGCTTTGTTCCGGCTGGTTCTGGCAGCATCATCCTGGGGGGGCGGTGTTACCGTTTGAGAATCTGTAAAACCTCTTCCAGCTCAATACGCAACTGGCGTACGACCTGCTGGCTCTGGTTTTGATCACTTTTTGCGGAGTCACTGCATAGCTGCTGGCGAGCGCCACCAATGGTAAAGCCCTGTTCATACAGCAGGCTTCTGATCTGGCGGATCATCAAGACATCATGGCGTTGGTAGTAGCGGCGATTGCCACGTCGTTTGACAGGTTTGAGCTGCTCAAACTCCTGCTCCCAATAACGCAAAACGTGGGGTTTTACCCCACACAGATCGCTAACCTCACCAATGGTAAAGTAGCGCTTACCTGGGATTGCAGGTAATTCTACAGCACTGTTACTCGCGTCCAGCATAGGCCTCAACCCGCGCTTTTAGTTTTTGCCCTGGGCGGAAGGTGACTACGCGACGAGCGGAAATTGGAATCTCCTCCCCCGTTTTTGGGTTGCGACCCGGGCGCTGCTTCTTCTCGCGCAGGTCGAAATTGCCAAATCCAGATAGCTTAACCTGCGCACCATTCTCTAAAGAGCCTCTGATCTTCTCAAAAAACATTTCGACCATCTCTTTGGCCTCTCGTTTATTGAGCCCTAACTCATCAAATAGCTGTTCCGCCATTTCGGCTTTGGTCAGTGCCATTGTTATTCTCTCAGATATGCATTCAAATCTTTTTCTAGCGCCTGGACGATATTGTCCATGATTTCATCCACTGTCTCGTCCGTAAGAGTTTGTGAAGTTTCCTGAAGAATCAAGCCCAAAGCGAGGCTTCTTCGTCCAGAATCTACTTTCTCCCCAGTATAGACATCAAAAAGCCGGATGTCTGTAAGAATTTCTGGGGCAGCCCGCCTGATACAGCCCTTGACCGCTTCAAATTCAATGTCCTGATCCAGAACCACTGCAATATCACGCCGGATCGATGGAAATCTGGATAATGGAGCAAACGCCGGCAAACGACCCTCTAAAAAGCCATCCAGAGCGATCTCAAACAGATAGGTGGCCCCTGAAAGTTCCAGCTTTTGTTCCAGCTTGGGATGCAGCATCCCAAGCCAGCCAACAGATTCGCCATTTCGGTGGATTTCTGCTGTCTGGCCAGGGTGCAGTGCTGGATGCTCACCTGAAGAGAAGATAAATTCATCCGCACGTCCCGTCAATGAAAACATGGCCTCTACATCGGCTTTTGTGTCAAAAAAATCTATTTCGCGCCCAGGCTCTCCCCATTGCTCCTGGACAGCACCACCTGTAGCCAAGCCAGAAAGGATGTTTTCCTGTTTTATTTCACCGCCTTGCAAAACAAATCGCAGGCCAGACTCGAAGATTCGAATTCGACTCTGCTGACGCGAATGATTATAGCCTGCTGTCTTTAGCAGCCCTGGCCACAGGCTGGTACGCATTACAGACATCTCGCTGGAGATGGGGTTGGCCAATGTTATACTCTGCTGCTGAGGGTCAACCAGGTTTTGGATCTCAGAGCTGATAAAGCTATAGGTGATGACCTCTTGATAGTCACGGTTCACCAGCAACTCTTTGGCACGGTGCAGATCAAAAGCCGTTTCAGGCTTTGAACCGATCGGCATAGCCGATGGGGTATGGCTCATCGGGATTTCAGCATAGCCGTAGATGCGCCCGATCTCCTCGATCAGATCCACCTCGATAGCAATATCAAAACGGCAGCTGGGAGGGGTTACCATCCAACCACCCTCTGTGGTCTCTATCTGCATCTCCAGACGCGTCAGAATATCAGCGATCACCCTGTCGGCAATGGTTACGCCCAGGATCCGCTCTACCCGCTGGTGGCGAAGCAAAATGGCCGGCTTCTGAGTAAGGTGCTCTGGGGACGCAACCTCAACCACTGGCCCGGCCTCTCCGCCCACTATATCTATCAGTAACGCTGTTGCACGCTCCATCGCTTTTATCTGAAGCTCTGGATCGACACCGCGCTCAAAACGGTGTGAGGAGTCGGTATGCAGCCCATGGCCACGCGCCTTTCCTGCCATAGCTATCGGGGCAAAAAAAGCACTCTCAAGCAGGATATCCTGTGTACTCTCTGTAACGGCTGATGCCTCCCCACCCATGATGCCAGCCAGCGCCACGGGGCTGTTGGCATCGGCAATAACCAGGGTGTCGGGGGTAGGCTCAATCTCCTGCCCATCCAGCAAGCGAAGTTTTTCTCCCGTCTCAGCCTGACGAACAATGATGCCACCGCTGAGCTGGTTCAGATCAAACCCATGCATGGGTTGACCCAGCTCAAGCAGCACATAGTTGGTCACATCCACTACCGGGCTGATGCTTCGGATGTCACCCCTGCGCAGGCGCTCGCGCATCCACAGTGGCGTCTCTGCGACAGGGTTGATCCCCCGGAGCACACGGCAGGTGTAGCGGGGGCAGGCATCCGCAGCCTTGATTTCAACCTGAACGGCATCAGGAATAGCTGCGGCCACAGGGACAATCTCCGGCACAGTCACTGCACAGCGGTTGATCACACCTACCTCACGTGCAATGCCTGCCAGGCTCAGACAATCTCCCCGATCCGGGGTTAAGTCGACCTCGATAGCCTGGTCATCCAGTTTGAGGTAGTTACGAATATCCTCCCCAACAGACGCATCAGCAGGGAGCGACATGATGCCATCCGAGGCATCTGCCAAACCAAGCTCTGAGGCTGAGCAGATCATCCCAAAAGAGGGGACACCACGCAGCTTGGCCTTTTTAATCTTGAAGTTACCGGGCAGCCTGGCACCCACACAAGCAACGGGCACCCGCATTCCCGCAGCAACATTGGCAGCACCGCAGACGATGCTCAGCGTCTCCTCTCCAGCCACATCAACGGTGCAGACCCGAAGTTTTTGGGCATCCGGGTGCGCCGCCACGGTCAGTACTTTGCCAACCAGCACCCCTTTAAACGGTGGGGCGACCGGGTTTACTGAATCAACCTCCAGACCGGCCATAGAGAGCTGGTCAGATAACTCATTGGTGGTTATCTCAGGGTTAACCCACTCACGCAGCCACGCTTCACTAAATTTCATCTGTTATTCCTGATAAGGGCTCTGGCATCGGTTTGCCAGAGCCCCATGTTATGCAAACTGTTTTAGAAACCGGAGATCATTCTCAAAAAAGAGCCGCAGATCATTGACGCCGTAGCGCAGCATGGTCAACCGCTCCACCCCCATGCCAAAGGCATAACCACTGTACTTTTCACTATCGATGCCAATGTGGTGAAACACTTGTGGGTGGATCATGCCGCAGCCCAACACCTCCAGCCAGCCGGTATGGCTACAGACCCGACAGCCCTCGCCATTGCAGATCACACACTCAATATCCACTTCCGCCGATGGCTCGGTAAAAGGAAAATAGGAGGGACGAAAACGTATCTTCAGCTCGCGCTCGAAGAAGCTGCTGAGAAAGTCATAGATAACCCCTTTAAGATCCGCAAAGCTCGCTGTTTCATCCACCAGAAAGCCTTCTACCTGGTGAAACATCGGGGTATGTGTCAGATCTGAATCACAGCGATAGACCCGCCCTGGCGCAATCACTTTGAAAGGCGGCGATGCCTCTTCCATGACCCGGATTTGAACCGGCGAGGTGTGCGTGCGAAGCAGCAGGTGGGCATCAAAATAGAAGGTATCGTGCATGGCCCGAGCTGGGTGGTGCGCAGGAATATTCAGCGCCTCAAAATTGTGGTAATCATCCTCAATCTCGGGGCCTTCTGCGACCTCAAAGCCGGCGTTGGCAAACAGCCGTTCAATGCGATTCAGGGTGCGGGTTACAGGATGCAGGCCACCCCGACCCAGACCACGCCCAGGCAGCGTAACATCGACGCATTCAGAGGATAGACGCGCTTGCAGCGCCTCTTCTTCAAGCTCAGCGCGACGCTCATCTATGGCTATCTGCAACACGCCTTTGGCACGGTTAATCGCCTGGCCTGCTTGAGGCCGCTCCTCTTTCGGCAATCGACCCAGCTGTTTCAGCTGAGCGGTAAGCAGGCCACTTTTACCCAGATAGTGTACCCGCACCCGATCCAGTGCCGATACATCCGAGGATGCAGCAATCTTCTGCTCAGCTTCTTTAATAAGTTGCTCAATGTTGAGCGAAGAGTCAGTATTTTTAGTCATATTCAGGATTTAAAAACCAAAAAAGGGAAAGGCCGGTCAGCCTTCCCCTTTTCTATTCAGGTGCGCCGAAGCACGCCTATAGCTTAAAGGCTAGCTTTGGCCTTTTCTGCCAGAACGGCAAAAGCGGGCTTATCAAAGATAGCCAGGTCAGCCAATATTTTACGATCAATCGCAACACCGGCCTTATTCAAGCCGTTGATCATGCGGCTGTATGAGATTCCATTCACACGGGCACCGGCGTTGATACGTGCAATCCACAACGCCCGAAACTGGCGCTTTTTCTGGCGGCGGTCACGGTAGGCATACTGCCCTGCTTTGATGACGGCCTGCTTGGCTACACGATAGATTTTACGACGAGCACCATAATAACCTTTGGCCTCGGCAAGCACTTTTTTGTGTCTGGCGCGTGCTGTTACACCACGTTTTACTCTTGGCATTACCTGTATTCCTCAGTCAGTTAGCAGTAGGGCAGCATGCGACGTGCGCTTCTTACATCCGCTGCATGCAGCGAACTTGGAGCACGCAGATGACGCTTGCGCTTGGTGCTTTTCTTGGTGAGGATGTGGCGGCGATGTGATTGGTTACACTTAAAGCCGCCCGATGCTGTGCGCTTAAAACGCTTGGCAGCACCACGGTTGGTTTTGATCTTTGGCATTTCATATACTCCGCATTCGGTTAATTGAAGATCATTTTTTCTTGGAACTCAGCACCATCACCATCTGCCGGCCTTCCATCTGAGGTTGCTGCTCTACCGTGCCATACTCTGCCAAATCGGCTTCGACACGTTGCAACAACGCCAGACCCAGCTCGCGGTGTGCGTGCTCTCGACCCCGGAACCGCATGGTTACCTTGGTCTTGTCCCCATCGTTTAGGAAACGTATCAGGTTGCGTAGTTTTACCTGATAATCCCCCTCGCCCGTCCCTGGTCGGAATTTAACTTCTTTTATCTGAACCTGTTTCTGCTTCTTCTTGGCCATCTGCTTCTGTTTTTTTGCTTCGAAGACAAACTTGCCAAAATCCATGATCCGGCAGACCGGCGGCTCTGCATTTGGCACAATCTCAACCAAATCCAGGCTGGCCTCTTTAGCCGTCTCTTTCGCCTCCGCCAGAGAGACAATCCCCACCTGTTCTCCATCTGCACCAATCAATCGTACTGATGGTGCCGTAATTTCGTTATTCAGGCGATTCTTGTTTTTCGCAGCGATATCAGGTTCCTCCAAAAAGAATAATAGTGGTCTGCCAAGCTGCAGATGCCAGATGATTCCCGGGCTTCTGCCGTTGTGCAGACCTGTAAATATAGTTAGTTGACGAGATCTGCCACCTCTTTTTGCACCTTCAGGGTAAACTCTTCGGCAGACATTACACCCAGATCCTCACCCTTGCGGGTGCGTACAGCAACAGTACCGTCTTCCATTTCGCGATCACCCACTACCAACAGATAGGGGGTTCGCTCAATAGTATGCTGGCGGATTTTATAGCCGATCTTCTCGTTTCTCAAGTCCGAATATGCCCTAAGACCCTGTTCATTCAGATTATTAGTGATTTTTTCCGCATATTCGGCCTGTCGGTCGGTAATATTGAGCACCGCGACCTGTTTGGGCGCCAGCCATGTCGGCAACAGACCGGCATAATGCTCAATCAATATGCCAATAAATCGTTCCAAAGAGCCGAGTATGGCTCGGTGCAACATAACGGGCACCTGCTTGCTGTTGTCCTCGGCGATATAGTGCGCATCCAGGCGTCCCGGCATGGAAAAATCCAGTTGAATGGTACCCAGCTGCCAGACCCGGTTCAGGCAGTCTCTCAAAGAGAACTCGATCTTTGGCCCATAGAATGCCCCCTCGCCCGGTTGAAGCGTCCAGTCCAGCTCTTTTTCATTGAGCACCGCTTCCAATGCATCCTCTGCTTTATCCCAGACCGCATCGTCGCCAACACGCTCTTCCGGGCGGGTTGAGAGGATCACCAGCACATCGTCAAAACCAAAATCACGGTAGACCTCAAACAGCAGATCAATAAAATTGGAGACTTCAGAGGCAATCTGCCCTTCAGTACAGAAGATATGCGCATCATCCTGCACAAAATTTCTGACCCGCATCAGCCCGTGCAGTGTGCCTGAGGGCTCATTGCGATGGCAGGAGCCAAACTCTGCCAGACGCAGCGGCAGGTCACGGTGGCTCTTGAGGCCATGATTGTAGATCTGGACATGTGCCGGGCAGTTCATCGGTTTGATGGCGTAATCACGATTTTCAGAGTGCGTCGTGAAGATCATGTCGCCAAACTTCTCCCAATGGCCTGACTTTTCCCACAGGGCGCGATCAATCACCTGGGGCGTATGCACCTCCTGATAGCCATTCAGGCGCAGCTTGTTGCGGATGTACTCCTGCACAACCAGATAGATGCTCCACCCTTTGTCATGCCAGAAGACCATTCCCGGTGCCTCTTCCTGCATATGAAAGAGATCCAGTGCCTTGCCTATTTTGCGGTGATCCCGTTTCTCGGCCTCTTCCAGACGATGCAGATAGGCCTTTAGCTCTTTTTTATCCTTCCAGGCGGTACCGTAGATGCGCTGTAACATCTCATTATCAGAGTTGCCGCGCCAATAGGCTCCTGCCAGCTTCATCAACTTGAAGGCCTTGAGATGCCCTGTACTGGGCACATGCGGCCCACGGCAAAGATCGGTAAAGTCACCCTGTCGATAGAGAGAGAGCGTCTGATCCGCCGGAATATCCTCAATGATTTCGGCCTTGTACTCTTCGCCAATACCACGAAAATAGGTTGCCGCTTCATCACGCCCCATGGTTGAGCGCTCTATCGGGATATTCGCCTTGACCAGCTCCCTCATCCTGGCATCAATGGCCTTCAGATCATCTGGGGTAAAGGGGCGTTCAAAGGAAAAATCATAGTAGAAACCCTCTTCAACCATCGGCCCGATGGTGACCTGCGCCTGGGGGAAGAGCTGCTTGACCGCTTGCGCCAGCAGATGCGCCGTAGAGTGGCGGATGATCTCGATACCCGCCTCATCTTTGGCGGTAATAATAGCAAGCCGGGTATCCTGCTCAATAAGGTAACTGGCATCAACCAGTGCTTCATCAACCCGCCCTGCAAGAGTCGCTTTGGCCAGGCCCGGGCCAATATCCGCAGCCACATCGTACACGGTAACAGGGGTGTCAAAGCTCCGCTCAGAGCCATCAGGAAGTGTGATTACAGGCATGGTATTCTCCAGTGGTGACCCATACGAGAGGCCACATGATCTGTTTTGGTCAAACAATCGCCCTTTGGGATCAAACATATAAAAAAGCTGCAGGTCGCCAATGCAACATGCAGCTTTCTTTAATTGGTAGGCGCGATTGGATTCGAACCAACGACCCCCACCATGTCAAGGTGGTGCTCTAACCAACTGAGCTACGCGCCTGCGTAGGCGGCGCATAATAACGGCTCTGCACTCTATATTGCAAGCTCTAGCGTTAATATTTTATTGCTCGCAAATGCAGGCATGCAATCCATGCTGCAAAAGCAGATTATTTTTAAAGATATGCCGCAATCAATCGCAGGTCTTGGCCTGGGTAATGAGTTGGTATTTATTCCTTGTATACTATAGGTCGTTTTTGTAATGTATCTTCCCTGTCAATGTTGCAATGTTACGCAGTGTAGATACTGCTCTCCCCCGCAGGAAGAACCCCTGTAAATTTAGGATTTAAATGACTTCCAGTAAAGATTTTAATGCCGTTGTAAGCGCCCCGGTCTTTGTTAATTCTGAGACCATGATTTTACGTGTCAAACCGGAGGGGTGGGAGCTGCCCGACTATAAACCCGGGCAATTTGTTGTACTGGGGCTACCCGGCAAGGCCGCTCGTGTGCCCAGCCCGATGTCAGAGGTTGAAATCAAACCGCCTCCACCAAATAAGCTCATTAAACGCGCGTACTCTATCGCCTCATCCTCCAAACAGAAACGCTACCTGGAGTTTTACATCACACTGATTCGCTCCGGCAGCCTGACCCCTCGCCTGTTTGCCCTCAAAGAGGGTGATAGAATCCACATGGGCAAGAAAACCAGCGGCACCTTCACGCTGGATGACACGCCAGAGCATGTCAATTTGGCTCTGATGGGAACCGGCACAGGCCTCGCCCCATACATGAGCATCATTCGCACCTTTCTTAAAAAAGAGTCCAGCAGAAAGTTCACCATTCTTCATGGTGCCAGGCACTCCTGGGATCTTGGCTATCGGCTTGAATTGAGTATGCTTGCCCGCCTTGTAGATCACTTTGATTACATCCCCGTCATCAGTCGCCCCTCTGAAGAGACCATCCCCTGGGCAGGAGAGACAGGGCATCTGCAGGATGTCTGGGCGCGCGGCGTAGTGGCTAAAAGGTGGGGTATAAAACCAACACCTGAAAACACCAATGTTTTTTTATGCGGCAATCCGGGCATGATTGACACGGCACTGGAGATGCTGGCAAAAGAGGGATTTAGGGAAAAGACCCGAAAAAAACCTGGCGAGGTGCATGTAGAGCGCTGGTGGTAGCGGAGCACAATCTTGACACTTAGCATTACCGAGATCTTCTTCTCGCTGCAGGGCGAGTCCCGCACCATAGGCATACCCACAGTATTTATTCGGCTTGCGGGCTGCCCTTTGCGGTGTAACTACTGCGACACCCGCTTTGCCTATGAGCAAGGTGAAGAGAGCTCCATCGCATCCATCCTTGAGAGAGTAGCTCAGTTTCAACCCCGCTATGTGACCGTTACCGGTGGCGAACCGTTGGCTCAGGATAATAGCCTGACACTCATGGAATCCCTATGCGATGCAGGTTACAACACCTCCCTGGAGACTGGCGGAATGCTGGATATTTCACCAGTAGACCCGCGTGTTGCAAGAGTCATTGACCTCAAGACACCCGGCTCAGGTGAGTCTGAAAGCAACCGTTACGATAACATTGACCAGCTCCGATCCGATGACCAGATCAAATTGGTTATCTGCAATGAAGATGATTACATCTGGGCCAGAGAGCAACTGGGAAAGTGGCAGCTGGCCGAGCGCTGTGAAGTCCTGTTTTCACCCTGCCACGACCGCCAGGATGCCACAGAACTGGCTGAATGGATCTTGCGGGATCGACTGCCAGTGAGGTTTCAACTGCAACTGCACAAACAGCTGTGGGGAGATGAGAGGGGAAAATGAGTAAAAAACCCAAAGCTGTGATTCTTATCTCAGGCGGACTGGATTCCGCTACAACCCTGGCCATAGCCCAGGAGCAAGGCTATGAATGCTATGCCCTGAGCATAGACTATGGGCAGCGCCATCGGGCAGAGCTACAAGCAGCCCGTCGGATTGCAAAGTCTTTTGGTGTAACCGAACACAAAACCATCCATGTTGGCCTGGATGAGCTGGGCGGCTCCGCGCTGACGGACAAGACAATAGCCGTGCCAGAAACCCTGAAGGAGGGTATCCCAGCCACCTATGTACCCGCCCGGAATACAATATTTCTCTCGCTTGCACTGGGGTGGGCAGAGGTCATTGGTGCCAGAGCACTCTTTATTGGCGTTACCGCTGTTGACTATTCAGGCTACCCTGATTGCCGGGAAACCTTTACCCATGCCTTTGAAAAAGTAGCCAACCTGGGCACCAGGGCCGGAGTAGAAGGCGGTGCTTTTCAGATCCACACCCCATTGGTCACACTGAGCAAAGCAGCGATCATCCAACAGGGTATTCGGCTGGGGGTGGACTATGGGTTGACCATCTCTTGCTACCAGAGCGATGAAGAGGGCAGAGCTTGCGGTGTATGCGACTCATGCCGCTTTCGGAAGCAGGGTTTTCAAGAGGCTGGCGTAGCAGACCCAACCCACTATAGAAAATAGCCCCTTTTTCTTAGCCCATCTTTCGATTTTCCCGCCCAAACCAGCCAAAAAAATAGCGTAAGTCATTGATTCTTGTTTTTCGTAAAAATAATAGTTCTTTAATTACAATGGGTTGTGTTTTTCATTCCCGAATGTAGTGCC
>JALSJZ010000137.1 GCA_026989135.1 Sedimenticola sp.
TAGCAAGATCAGAAATCGTTTCAGTAATGGATGTGTTCCCCACGCCTGTGGGGATGAACCGGCATCGTTCAGCCAGCACAGTCTGCGGGTTGAGTGTTCCCCACGCCTGTGGGGATGAACCGCCGGAATAGCCGCCACCCTTGCCGTCTCATTAGTGTTCCCCACGCCTGTGGGGATGAACCGATGGCACCATATTGGCACTAATAGGCACCGGAGTGTGTTCCCCACGCCTGTGGGGATGAACCGCATTTCCATAAAAACGAACATGCCACAGAGACGTGTTCCCCACGCCTGTGGGGATGAACCGGCCAAGGCGCTTGCCGCAGCAGCAGGTGAGAAGTGTTCCCCACGCCTGTGGGGATGAACCGGCCGCCACTACTGCTATCCGCCGCGAACTGCCGTGTTCCCCACGCCTGTGGGGATGAACCGTCGTCAGCAGAGAAGCTGCCCATTTTGTCTAGGTGTTCCCCACGCCTGTGGGGATGAACCGGTGGGACATCATCGGGGAGGAGACATATAGTAGTGTTCCCCACGCCTGTGGGGATGAACCGAGATAGGGGCCATCGACGCGGATGCCAAGTGGGTGTTCCCCACGCCTGTGGGGATGAACCGATCGAGTATAAAACACGACTACATCAAGCATCGTGTTCCCCACGCCTGTGGGGATGAACCGGGTGGATATGGCTCGATGTTAAGGGCGACGCCATGTTCCCCACGCCTGTGGGGATGAACCGTAATTCAGGGTCGATAAATTGCAAACCATACTGTGTTCCCCACGCCTGTGGGGATGAACCGCAGATGCTCTTTACCCTGGGATACATGCACCAGTGTTCCCCACGCCTGTGGGGATGAACCGTCTTGCACCTTTCCCAGGCACTATAAATTCGTGTGTTCCCCACGCCTGTGGGGATGAACCGCTCTCAGGACGCGTTTGCGTAGGCCAATGTGAGGTGTTCCCCACGCCTGTGGGGATGAACCGCTTCATGCGGCGGGTGAGCCGTTTCACGGGGTGTGTTCCCCACGCCTGTGGGGATGAACCGCATGAGCACCTAAGCCGTGCGTTTGGTTGGAAGTGTTCCCCACGCCTGTGGGGATGAACCGGCCAAGGCGCTTAAGGAGGCTGCTGGTGAGAAGTGTTCCCCACGCCTGTGGGGATGAACCGTCCGGGACACTATGCGCAGCCATCGTGCCAAAGTGTTCCCCACGCCTGTGGGGATGAACCGGATCAGATCAAGACAGACCTTATTGAGCAGGCGTGTTCCCCACGCCTGTGGGGATGAACCGCGAATAGAATCACATGATTCCATTTGCGACACGTGTTCCCCACGCCTGTGGGGATGAACCGATGCTCTTATCATATCCGCCAGTATTATCGGCGTGTTCCCCACGCCTGTGGGGATGAACCGCAACCTGTCTATGCTCATCTTATCGACCGGGAGTGTTCCCCACGCCTGTGGGGATGAACCGAGCAGACCAGCTCATTACCAGACAATGGCATCGTGTTCCCCACGCCTGTGGGGATGAACCGCATTATTTTCCACTTTGCTTTTGATATCAGCCGTGTTCCCCACGCCTGTGGGGATGAACCTATACATAGGCATAGATGATCAGCGCTTTGTTAGTGTTCCCCACGCCTGTGGGGATGAACCGCCACCATGAAATATCTGTTGATGGATCATGGGGTGTTCCCCACGCCTGTGGGGATGAACCGCTTCTAATGAAGGTGAAGATCCCTGCTTTTGTGTGTTCCCCACGCCTGTGGGGATGAACCGCCGCCAAAAAGGGTAAAGCCTTGGCAACAGCAGTGTTCCCCACGCCTGTGGGGATGAACCGCACGGGGCGATCCTCGCCATCCAGGTAGGCCACCGTGTTCCCCACGCCTGTGGGGATAAATCGCTTGATGCTGGTGAGTTTAATTGGCCATTAACAGGCCTGTAAGATCTGCTGTGTCGCGCCCTCACCGATTGCATTTACTCAAGTTTTAATACTGCAGCTTTGAATGTGGCTCCCTTTCCAACCCCCGCCTGCCCGCCAGGGCGCAACAACGATACCTGAACTATAGCTGCTGGTAGACAACTCGCGATTCAGGAAACCGGCAGGAGAAACAGCTCCCCTTGCCCTCCTGGCTGCTGATCTCCAGCGCGCTGCCGTGATGTTGCAGGATATGCTTCACAATCGCCAGACCCAGCCCGGTGCCGCCCAGATCGCGAGAGCGTGCCGCGTCAATACGGTAAAAGCGTTCGGTCAGCCTTGGGATATGGCGCGCTGGAATCCCCTCCCCCGTATCCGTTACGGAGAATAGCGCCTCCTTGCCTTGCATGACCCAGTCGATCTGAACATGCGCTCTGCCCGGCGTATGGCGCACAGCATTGAATACCAGGTTGGAGAAGGCGCTTTGCAGCTCTTTTTTATCCCCCCGAAGCAGCAGCGCCGGATCTGCAGTGAGCGATATCTGGTGCCCAGCATCACCACTCAAGGCCTCGGCTTCATCGGCAATGCGGGCAAGCAATGCTGGTACATCGACAAGCTCCTCCACGGTTTTTTTATCATCCACCTCCAGGCGGGAGAGCACCAGCAGGTCACTGATGGTGTCATCCATGCGTTTGGCCTGCCGCCGCATCAGGGGGATGAACTCACCCCCTTTTTCGCTGTATGTCTCCTCCATCGTCTCAAGAAACCCTGAGATAACGGTCAATGGCGTACGCAGCTCATGTGAGACGTTGGCAATAAAATCACGCCGGGTATGATCCAGATGGTAGAGTCGAGTAATATCCCGCACCACCACCAGCTGCTGATTCTCTCTCTTTCCAAAAGGGGTGATGAACAGATTTAACACCTTGGTTTTATCTGTATGTGAAGCAAACTCAAGCGGGCTGCTATGATCTCCATGCGCCAGATAGTCTGACAATATGGGGTGCTGCAAAAGCTGGGCAAAGTTTTTCCCCGCAACCTCAGGCCAATCCAGCCCAAGCAGCATACTGCTTGCAGGGTTGCACCATGTAATATTACCCTGCCGCTCAAGGATAACCGTAGCATCCGGCAGTGCCGTAGCGGCTTCACGAAAACGGCTAAAATACTGGCTTAGCCGCCGTTTGCGCTTTTGGCTCTTTATCTGCAGTGTCCTGATATGCTCATCCACACAGGCCCAGAGCGTACCGGAGCTGTTGACCGGGAAACTGCGCCCCTCCTTGAGCCGGCGGTAGAGCTTCAATAGCTGGATAAAATGCCAGCACAAAAAACAGATCAGACCCAACAGCAGCATCAGGATAAGCTGCTGGCTCAAGATGCCAATCACCACCGCAACCGAAAGAATAGCGGCCAGGCGGATCAGTTCAATTTTGATGGGTTTAGGCAAGCATGCGCTCTATTGGTGGCTGATTCATTGGATTATATCGATTAAGCAATGATAGACAACCCACTGCCCCCTGAATGCGTTTCTATCACCATTGTCATATGCTTGAAACATAACTAGGGTTTAATAGCTGCTTTTGGATGAATCACTGAGACATGAATACCCCGACTATCCTTATAGTTGAAGA
This sequence comes from Sedimenticola sp., assembly GCA_026989135.1. Taxonomy (GTDB): domain Bacteria; phylum Pseudomonadota; class Gammaproteobacteria; order Chromatiales; family Chromatiaceae; genus WFXD01. Next base: position 3,540 of record JALSJZ010000137.1, read on the forward strand.
TGAATCTGCAGTAAGAGAGATGATACGCTTTGCGCTCCAGCAGCAGGATTTGAAGGTGCTGGAGGCGACAGAGACCATCGCCGCCGAGCAGATGATTGCACAGGCTCCGCCTGACCTGATCCTGCTGGACTGGATGCTACCGGGAAAAAGCGGCATTGAATTTGCCCGGCAGCTTAAATCCAGGCCAGAGACCGCTGATATCCCCATCATCATGCTCACCGCCAGAGGCGAGGAGAACGACAAGGTGCAGGGGCTGGAGAGTGGTGCCGATGACTACATCACCAAACCCTTCTCAACCCGCGAGCTGATCGCCCGCATTCGCGCCACCCTGCGCCGTACCGTGTCAATAGACCATGTGGAGGAGATCGAGATCCAGGGGCTGTCACTGAACCTTGCCACCCATCGTGTAATGGCTCAAAAAAAGACGGTGGATCTTGGCCCTACCGAGTTCCGCCTGCTGCACTTTTTTATGACCCACACCGAGCGCGTCTACAGCCGCACCCAACTGCTCGACCAGGTCTGGGGTACCAACATCTACGTTGGAGAGCGCACCGTTGATGTCCATATTCGACGCCTGCGCAAGGCACTGGAACCTGGCGGCCACGACTCACTGCTACAGACCGTACGCGGCTCGGGGTATCGCTTCTCCGCCGAAAACTGATTTTAAATATCATCAAATTGTCATCGAATCTACATCTAACGGTCACCTTCCTGGCCTAACATTGCAGATGAACACAATGCAACAGGAGGAGACCCTAACCATGTTCAAGTGCAATAGATCACAACCTCAACCCGCGATAGATGTACTGATCCGCTACCGTGGCCGACGCAGTTTTCACGCCACTGCTCAGCAGATAACCGAAGATGGCATGTTTCTGAACACACAGCTGCTAAGCCTTCCGCTCAATACCGATATTGAGCTGCAATTTTCCATTGGCGGTGGTAACTACCGCATCCCGGCAGTTGTAATCGATGACTGCTCCCAAGGCATCTACGTTGGCTTCTATACACTACAGCCCGGCATCTGCCAAACCTTCCACAATCTGCAGCAGCGTACCCCCACCATCCCCCTGCCTGCCGCAGCATAAATCGTTCACTAACAGCTGAAACACCATCCACCAGGCTCATTATGGGCATGGTGATTTTGTGCGTTGTAAACAAGAAGGGTCGCTTGTCTTCTGTAATATTTCTGTAACATTAATGCAACATAATGGCCGCTTATCTTTACTGTCATCCTCACTGTTTCCTGTAGACACTATCGGGGGTGCGCCTACTGGCTGGCTTTTGCAGCCCAATGAATCCATTCGTTTGGGGAGACTATACCAATGAAAGCCAAATTTATTTCCACCGCCCTGCTAAGTGCAGGCATCGCTCTTGCAGCCCTGAATGCCGAGGCGCGCACCCTGATTCAGAACAAAGGCTCCGACACCCTGGTAAACGTCGCCCAGGCCTGGGCCGAACAGTACCGCGAAATCAACCCTGAGGTAGCGGTTGCAGTCTCTGGCGGCGGATCTGGCACCGGCATTGCTGCCATGATCAATGGCACCGTGGATATTGCCAACTCCAGCCGCAAGATGAAAAAGAGGGAGCTGGCGCTGGCCAGGAAGCGGGGACGCGACCCCGTGGAGCATATAGTGGGATATGACGCCCTGGCCATCTACCTGCACCCCAATAACCCCCTGAAATCCCTCACCATTGCTCAGATTGCCGACTTCTACGGCCGCAAGGGCAAAATCAAAAAATGGACGGATCTGGGCATTGAAGTCCCCGGCTGCAAAGAGCAGCAGATCATCCTGGTCAGCCGTCAGAACAACTCTGGCACCTATGCCTATTTCAGGAAGGCGGTGCTGGGCAAGAAAGGCAAATACCGCATGGGCACTCTGGATATGCACGGCTCCAAGGATGTGGTGGAGCTGGTTGAGAAGACCCCCTGCGCCATTGGCTACAGCGGGCTGGCCTATGCCACCGACCATATCAAACTGCCCTGTATCGCCAAAGATGCCAACTCCGCCTGTGTAGTACCCAGTGTGGCCGCCGCCAGCGATGGCAGTTACCCCATCGCCCGCCCGCTCTACATGTACACCAATGGCGAGCCCAAAGGCGAGATAAAGCGCTACATGGACTGGATCTACAGTGAGCAGGGTCAATGTATTATCGTGAAAAAAGGCTATGCCCCGATCAGCGAAGTGAGCTGCAAGTAAACATCTCCAAACATTTTAGCCAGGAGCCAACATGAGTCATTACGAACAACGCCTGGAGCGGGATCTAAACCAGATCCGAAAGCAGGTGGCCGAGGTCGCTGAACGGGTAGAAACCGGGCTCAAGGATGCCATGCATGCACTGCTCTCAGGCAACCAGAAACTGGCCTATGCCACCATTCTGGGCGATCTCCCCATCAATCGGCGGGTACGTCAGATCGACCAGCTCTGCCACAGTTTTATCGCCCTGCATCTGCCCAGTGCCGGGCATCTGCGGCTGATCTCTGCTGTTATCCGCATCAACATCGAGCTGGAACGCATTGGTGACTACGCCGTCACCATCTGCCGTGAATCGGTGCAGATGTCACAGCCGCCGCAGGGCGTCCTGGCCGACAAGCTGGAGCTTATATCTGAAGAGTCACGCCTCATGCTCTCCCAGGCCATCACTGCTTTCAATGAGGAAAATGCAGAGGCCGCCAGGGCAACCAAAGGGATGGCAACACAGATTGATCACCTCTTCAGCTCTGCCTTCTCTGACCTGACTGCTGAAAACAGCGGTTTTGACCTCAAAGATCTCATGCGGCTGTTCAACATCTTTCACCGCCTGGAGCGCGTAGCCGCACAGGCCAAGAATATCTGTGAAGAGACCCTGTTTGTCGCAACGGGTGAGACCAAGGCACCCAAGGTCTACCGCATCCTCTTTCTGGATGAAGAGAACAGCGGCCTGAGCCAGATGGCAGAAGCGATTGCCCGGCGTAACTTCCCCAACAGCGGTCACTACAGCAGTGCCGGGCGTCGTGCCAGCAAAGAGCTCAACCCCGCAGTTACTGAATTTATGCAGCAACATGGTTTCGATCTTAGTGGGGCGCACCCCAAGCCGCTGGATATGACCGCCGGTGAGCTGAGCGAACTGCATGTCATTGTCAGTCTGGAGGGGCCGGTAAAAAACTACATCGCCGAGATCCCCTTTCACACCGTTGCCATGGAGTGGGATGTGGGCGCTCTGCCCACAGGCCTGGATGCAGCGCAGACCCATCAGCGGCAAGAGGCGCTCTATCGTGAGATTGCCGTACGCATACAGGATCTGATGCAGACACTGCGTGGCGCAGAGGCCTCCTGACATGTCTCATAATCATGCAATTGACCGGCGCAATCTGGATTGGTACATCGACAAAGCCGTTCAGGTACTGGTTTTCATCGGCGGTATCTCCGCCGTCATATTTATTGTCGGCATCTTTCTCTTTATCACCAAAGAGGGGATCGGCTTCCTGATCAACACGCTCGACCTTCAGGAGTTCTTCGGTTCACCCTACTGGGAGCCGAGCGATGAGGATGCGCCGGAATATGGCATCCTGGCGCTGATGGCCGGCACCGCCAGCGTCACCGGGCTGGCCATGTTGATCGCCATCCCCTTCTCACTGGGCAGCGCCATCTATGTCGCAGAGTTTGCCACCGGCAAGACCCGCGAGTGGCTGAAGATCCTGATTGAGCTGCTGGCCGCTATCCCTTCCGTGGTCTGGGGCTTCATTGGTTTAACCATCATGAACCCGCTGATCATCGAGCTGTTTGATGTGCCGGTAGGGCTCACCGTACTCAATGCCGGCATCATCCTGGGGTTGATGGCAGCGCCAATCATGACCTCCATCGCCGAGGATGCCCTCAAGGCCGTGCCGGATCGCTACCGCGAAGCGGCCGAGGCACTGGGGGCGACCCGCTGGCAGATCATCTTCAAGACGGTATTGCCTGCAGCCAAGAATGGCTTGCTGGGTGCTGTACTGCTCGGTGTCGGACGCGGCTTTGGTGAAACCATGGCGGTGCTGATGGCAACCGGCCACGCCGTCAATATCCCCGGCAGCGTCTTCGACTCAGTTCGTGCGCTGACGGCCACCATTGCCGCCGAGCTGGGTGAGACCGCCGTCGGATCGGATCACTATCAGGTGCTCTTCACCATTGGGCTCTTCCTGTTTCTGATCACCTTTCTGATCAACCTGACGGCTGATCTGATCGTGCGTGGCATTCGGAACAGCTAAATGAACATTGATGCTCATTGCAGGCGGGATCGAAGTCCCACTTCCGGAAGTGGGACTTCGCCTAAAGCGCCTACTTTTGGTAGTCCCGCCTGTTGCACCCTCCACCATTGCTGTCCCCACACTTTGAATGGATAACCACATGTTTGCAGCAACCGAACTCAACAAAAAAAACCAGCGCACTGAAAAACTGGTGCGCATCCTCTTTGTTATGATGGCCGGCCTGTTGATCCTGCCGGTACTGATCATCCTGACCACGCTGGTTTACAAAGGCGGAGGCATCCTCTCGATTGACTTCCTCTTTACCAACCCCACCAATGGCATGACCGAAGGAGGCATCTTCCCTGCCCTGCTCGGCACCATCTGGCTGGTCGTGGTGGCACTGCTCATCTCGGTGCCACTGGGTATCGCTGCAGCCATCTACCTCAGCGAATATGCCCCGGACAACTGGGGCACCCGACTGATCAATCTGGCCATCATCAACCTGGCCGGCGTACCCTCCATCGTACACGCCCTGTTTGGTCTGGGTGCCTTCGTGATCTTCTTTGAATTTGGCACCAGCATTCTGGCGGCCAGCCTGACGCTGGCCATCATGACGCTGCCGGTGGTCATCGTTGCCACCCGCGAATCACTCCAGGCGGTGCCGCACGCCTTCCGTGAGGCCTGCTGGAATATGGGTGCCACCCGCTGGCAGACCATCCGCCGCGTGGTGCTGCCCAATGCCGTCAGCGGTATCCTGACCGGCGTCATCCTGGAGGTCTCCCGCTCCGCCGGTGAGACCGCCCCGATCATGTTTACCGGCGCGGTATTCTTCAGCCCCTTTCTGCCACAGGGGGTCATGGATCAGACCATGGCCATGTCACTGCATCTGTTTGTGGTCTCCACCCAGGTGCCCAACGTACCAGAGAACCTGCCCTACGGCGTGGCGCTGGTGCTGATTGGCATGGTGCTGATCATGAACAGCATTTCGATCGCCTTTCGTATGCACCTGCGAGGTAAGAAAAAATGGTGAACGACACCACTCCAGCCAAGCTGGAGATTCAGAACCTCAATATCAGCTATGGTGGTCAGACGGCTATCAGCGGGGTCAACCTGAGCATCCGTGAGCATGAGATCTTCGGCATCATCGGCCCGGCCAATGCGGGCAAGACCTCATTCCTGAAGGCGATCAACCGCATGGATATGTTCGACAGCAACATGCGGGTCGAGGGCGACATCCTGTTTAACGGCAAGAATGTACGCGAATGGCGCAACATCTACGCCCTGCGCTCCCGCATCGGGGTAGTCTTTCCCCTGCCGGTTGGTCTGCCGATGTCGGTCTACGACAACGTAGCGCTCTCCGCCCGGCTGCGTGGCATCAAAGAGAAGGCCGAGCTGGATCTCATCGTGGAGCGCTGCCTCACCCGCGCCGCCCTGTGGGATGAGGTGAAGGATCGGCTGGACACGCTCGGCAGCCTGCTCTCCGGGGGGCAGCAGCAGCGACTCACCATCGCCCGTGCGCTTTCACAGGAACCAGAGCTGCTGATGCTGGATGAGTTCTCCATCGCGGTTGACCCGGTCACCACCATGCGCATCGAGGATGTACTCAAAGAGCTGAAGAGTGAGATGACCATCATCCTGGTCACCAATCTAGTACAACAGGCTCGGCGACTGGCTGACCGCACCGCCTTCTTTCTGGATGGGGAGTGTGTGGAGATTGCCCAGACCGAGGCACTGTTTACCGGTCAGACCAGTGACCAGCGCACCCAGGATTATGTAGAAGGAAGGTTTGGCTAAGCTATGAACATAACCACCAAAGAGAGACCCGCTGAACTGGCCATCTGCGCCCACCAGCTCAACCTCTGGTACGGCACCTTCCAGGCGCTGTTTGAGGTTGATCTCAATATCAAAAAGGGGATGATCACCTCCCTGATCGGCCCCTCTGGCTGCGGCAAATCGACCTTTCTGCGCAGCATCAACCGCATCAACGAGCGACTGGGTTATGTCCGTATCAGTGGCCGCGTAGAGGTCTTTGACCAGGAGATCTACGCCCCGGAGGTGGAGCTGATCCAGCTGCGCAAACAGGTCGGCATGGTGTTCCAGCGCCCCAATCCACTGCCCACCTCAATCAGAGAGAACGTCCTGTTCGGCCATAAACTGCACAACAGCAAGAGCGGCAGCCGCGCAGAGCAGGATGAGATCGTAGAGAGCGCACTGCGGCAGGTGTTGCTGTGGGATAAGGTCAAAGACCGGCTGCACCACAAGGCGACCAAGCTCTCGCTGGAGGAGCAGCAGAAGCTCTGCATCGCCCGGCTGCTGCCGGTAAAGCCCGGCGTCCTGCTGATGGATGAACCCTGTTCGGCACTCGATCCCAAAGGCACCGAGGCGGTCGAGGAGCTGATCTGGGAGCTGCGTGGAAAGTACAGCATTCTGATCGTAACGCACAACATGGCACAGGCACGCCGCGCCAGTGAAGAGTGTATCTTCATGCTGATGGGTAAGGTGGTGGAACACACCCTCACCAGCCAGATGTTCGTCACCCCGGCTCGGCAGGAGACAGCCGACTATATTGAGGGGCGTTACGGGTAGATCAGCCCCTCTTCTGCTTTTCAGCCTGAAAAAAGTCCCGCGTCAGCGCAAATACCACCGGGCTCAAGAGCAACAGAGCCAACAGGTTTGGCAGCGCCATCAGACCGTTGAGGGTATCGGCAACCAGCCAGATAAAACTCAGATTGGCCGTGGCACCAATCGGGATGGCGATGATCCAGAGTACCCGGAAGGGGATGATGGATCTGACGCCAAACAGGTACTCCACGCACTTTTCGCCATAGAAGCTCCAGCCCAGCAGGGTGGTAAAGGCGAAGATGCTCAGACCCAGGGTCACCACATAACCCCCCACGCCAGGCAGCGCCTGCTCAAAGGCGGCCGATGAGAGTGCCGCCCCGGTCTCACCGCTCGTCCAGACCCCGGAGATCACAATCACCAGCCCGGTGATGCTGCATATAATAATGGTATCGATAAAGGTGCCCAGCATCGCCACCGTGCCCTGTCTGACCGGGCTGTCGGTTGCGGCCGCCGCATGGGCAATGGGCGCGCTGCCCAGCCCCGCCTCATTGGAGAAGATACCGCGTGCCACCCCCATCTGGATCGCCAGCATGATTGAGGCTCCCGCAAAGCCTCCCGTAGCCGCCGTTGGGGTGAAGGCATCGGTAACGATCAGAACCAGAGCAGCGGGGATCTCTGTCACATTGAGGATCAGAATAA
>JALSJZ010000138.1 GCA_026989135.1 Sedimenticola sp.
CGAGGAGGAAGGCACGGCGTCGAGCTTTCAGGCCTTGCAGGAGGTGATTGGCACCCAGGGGCTGCCATCGAGCCTCTACACCGACCGGGGCAGCCATTACTGGTATACCCCCGAAGTGGGAGGCAAGGTGGACAAGCACAACCTCACCCAGTTTGGACGGGCCATGAAACACCTGGGCATCGAGATGATTCCTTCCTATTCTCCCCAGGCGCGGGGACGCTGTGAGCGCCAGTTCGCCACCCATCAGGCGCGCTTGCCCAAAGAACTGGCTGCCCGGGAGATTACCGACATGGCGGAAGCCAACCGCTATCTCAGGGAAACCTACCTGCCGGCCTTCAACCGGGAGTTCATGGTAAAGCCCGCCGTGGCGGGCAGCGCCTTTGTGCCTTTCCTTGGCACGGGACTGGACGACATCCTGTGCGAGCAGTTCGAGCGCACCGTCAACAAGGACAACTGCGTGGCCTTCGAGGGCAAAAAGCTGCAGATTCCCGCCACCACCTGCCGGCGGCACTATGTCAAAGCCAAGGTGCGCGTCCACCGCTATGCCGATGGCGGCCTGGCGATCTTTCACGGCCCCCGGAAGCTGGCCAGTTATACGGCGCGGGGCTTGCCTTGTGAACCCTTGCCTGAAGAAGCCACCGGGCAGGAGCCCCCCTGCCGCGCCCCCTCATCCGGCGACAGTTTGCCTTCCGCGCCCGGCCTGTCAAGGAGCTTCCCTGCGGGACTCCTCCTTGACAGGCCGTGCCCTCCAGGCGCAGGTTCGCCATGAGGGTGGGCGGCAATAGCAATCCAATGATTGCATCAGATACGACCCGGTCACCGTCCGCTGCCAGGTCGCATCAGATCAGAAACAAAAGCGGACAATTCATGTGCTTTAAAACCGGACAGTTCTATTTGTTGCTAACACATACTGTGTTTGGCGGCTAAACCGTAAACACCCAGTTAACCACGTCTCACAGTGGACAGCTTAATCGAATCAAGACCAATATCCCATGGCGGAGTACGGGTTCATTACCGAACTAATGCTGGAGAAAGCAATTTGGGAGGGTTACCTTTTATTCCTCTTCTTTTGACCTATACTGGCTGCAAGCAAGGCTGTTTTGTTCCCTCCTTCAGGATAAACCAGAATTTATTTAGCCATGGAAAAATCTATAGAATCTGTCCTTTACGGGACAAATCTCACCTTTGTTGCTGAGCTTTATGCGCGGTACCTGAAAAACCCCCAGAGCGTTGATTCAAGCTGGTGCTCTTTTTTCTCTCAACTGGGGGATGATGAGGTTGCTGTATTGCAGGATTTGGATGGTGCCAGTTGGGCCTCAGCCTCTTCAAGTGTGGTTAAGGCAGACGCTGAACCAGCTGCCACAGTGCCATCAAACAATATTGAAAATACTGGGCGCGAGGCGACGCTGCACTCCATTCGGGCGTTGATGCTGGTACGTGCCTATCGTGTGCGCGGACATCTGAATGCCAGCTGTGACCCGCTGGGCCTGGAGGCCAAAGAGATTCACCCGGAGCTGGACTACAGAAGCTACGGCTTCAGCGACGCGGATCTGGATGAGTCCATCTTTATTGATCATGTGCTGGGGCTGGAATGCGCCACCCTGCGGGAGATCATTCAGATATTGCAGGAGACCTATTGCGGCAATATTGGTGTTGAGTTCCTGCATATTCAGGATCCTGACCAGAAATCCTGGATTCAGTGTCGCATAGAGGGCATCCACAACCAGACCTCATTTACCGAGAAGGGAAAGAGGGCAATATTGGAACGCCTGGTCGAGGCCGAGGGGTTTGAGCAGTTTCTGCACACCAAACATACGGGTACTAAACGCTTTGGTCTGGATGGTGGTGAGAGCCTGATCCCGGCGATGGAGCAGATCCTTAAACGCGGTGGCCAGCTTGGAGTCAAAGAGGTGGTTATTGGCATGCCGCACCGTGGTCGGCTCAATGTGTTGGCCAATGTGATGCGCAAACCCTATCGGACAATCTTTGCCGAATTTTTGGGTCGCCCCTCTCACCCGGAAGAGGCACAGGGCTCTGGCGATGTGAAATATCATCTGGGCACCTCGGCCGATCGTGAGTTTGATGGCAACCTTGTCCACCTGTCGCTAACCGCCAATCCCTCGCATCTTGAAGCTGTCAACCCGGTCGTGCTGGGCAAGGTGCGGGCAAAGCAGGCGCACACTGAGGATGCTGAGCAACAACAGATCATGGGGTTGTTGCTGCATGGTGATGCCGCTTTTGCCGGGCAGGGGCTGGTTCCTGAGTCGCTGGATCTGGCTCAGCTGAAGGGATACCAAACGGGTGGAACCATCCACTTTATTGTCAACAACCAGATCGGCTTTACCACCAACCCTAGCTATTCCCGCTCTTCACCCTATCCATCCGATGTCGCGAAAATGACGCAGACACCGATCTTCCATGTCAACGGTGATGACCCGGAAGCGGTGGTTCATGTCGCCCGGATTGCCACGGAGTTTCGCCAGAAGTTCAAGCACGATGTTGTGATTGATATGTTCTGTTATCGGCGCTATGGCCATAATGAGAGTGATGAACCCTCGTTTACCCAGCCGATCATGTACCGGGCCATTGCCAAACATAAGACGATCAGCCAGATCTATGCAGAGCAGCTGATAAGTGAAGGGCTGTTGACCCCTGCCCAGGCCGATCAGATCACCAATGATTTCAAGGCCCGGCTGGAGCGGGATTTTGCATCGGCTGACGACTTTACCGCAGACAAGGCCGATTGGCTGGAGGGCAAGTGGGAGGGGCTGAGCATTCTTCAGGAGGAAGAGGAGTTTCACAACGATGCAACGACAGTACCCATCGACCAGCTGCAACGGATTGGTGCGGCGCTGATTCGCCAGCCGGAAGATATCCTGCTGCATCGCAAGATTCTCCGGTTGTTTAAAAACAAGCAAAAGATGCTGGAGTCGGGAGCAGGTTTTGACTGGGCAACGGCCGAGGCATTGGCCTTTGGCTCATTGCTGTGTGAACAGATTCCGATACGTCTGTCAGGCCAGGATTCGGGGCGTGGAACCTTCTCCCACCGCCACTCGGTATTGGTCGATCAGCAGAATGAACAGCGTTATATCCCGCTGAATCATCTTGCCGATCAGCAGGCCCGATATGAGGTGATCGACAGCCCTCTCTCCGAAGCCGCCGTTCTGGGTTTTGAGTATGGCTATACCCTCTCCGAGCCCAATGCCCTGGTGATCTGGGAGGCGCAGTTTGGTGATTTTGCCAATGGTGCCCAGGTGATCATCGACCAGTTCATCAGCTCTGGTGAATCAAAATGGCTGCGCCTCTCCGGTCTGGTCATGCTGCTGCCACACGGTTATGAAGGGCAGGGGCCAGAGCACTCTTCAGCCCGGCTGGAGCGCTACCTTCAGCTCTGTGCCGAAGACAATATCCAGGTGGTCAACCTCACCACACCCGCCAACTACTTTCATGCCTTGCGGCGACAGGTGCATCGTAATTTTCGTAAACCGCTGATTGTCATGGCACCAAAATCACTGCTGCGCCACAAGCAGTGTGTCAGCACACTGGCCGATATGGGGCCAGACTCGCTCTTTCACCGGGTGATTGGAGAGAGCGGCTCCCTGGTGGCGGATGAGAGCGTCAGACGTGTCGTGCTCTGTAGCGGCAAGGTCTATTACGACCTGCTGCAAGCGCGCCAAACCCAGGGTATTGATGATGTGGCCATTGTGCGGGTCGAGCAGCTCTACCCCTGGCCGCGAGACAGCCTGGTCGAGGTGGTCAAACGCTATCAGAATGCAGAGTTGATCTGGTGTCAGGAGGAGCCAGCCAATATGGGCGCCTGGCTGTTTGTGATGCCGCGCCTGCAATTTATACTGGACGCGATCCAATGTGCTAATGATCGCCCGGTCTTTGTCGGGCGGGCGGCCTCAGCCTCTACTGCCACCGGCTCTATGGCCAAACACCGGGAAGAGCAGAACCTGCTGGTAGAGCAGGCATTGAATGTCTCATTGGCAGAGCTGCAACAACCCTTTCGGCGAGCCACTCCACTGGCTGGCCTGACGCAACCTTCTGAATAAAAAACTGATTGAGGACATTATGGATATAGAGATTACGGTTCCTACCATTGGTGAATCAATAACGGAAGCGACGGTGCTGAAATGGCTGAAGTCTGTTGGTGAAACGGTTACGCTGGATGAACCGCTGCTGGAGCTGGAGACAGATAAAGTGACCATTGAGGTCAACGCCCCGGCTGCAGGCCTGCTCAATAAGATTCTGGTGGATGAGGGGGAGGATGTTGATATTGGCGCAGTGCTTGGCCTGATTGCGGAAGCGGACTCAGTAGCGGCAGAGAGACCCTCTTCAGCAGCAGCTGAGCCGGAAGCCCCCCCGGCAGCGGCAGAGGATGAGGTGCTGATGCCTGCTGTGCGTCGGCTGGTGGAGGAGCACAGGCTGAACCCGGCCGCCATCCCAACAGCTGGCAGAGATGGGCGGCTGACCAAAGGTGATGTACTGGCCTATCTTGAGACGGCCAAGGCAGAGCCAACGCCGGTGCGCGCAGCAGAGGCCGTTCCGACATCAGCTGCAACTGAGGCTCCTGCTGTCACGCAGCCTCAGGAAGAGCGTGTGCGTATGACCCGCTTGCGCAAACGTATGGCAGAGCGCCTGAAAGAGGCCCAGAATACAGCCGCCATGCTGACCACCTTCAATGAAGTGGATATGACCAACTGCATGGAGATGCGCAGCTGCTACAAAGAGCTGTTTGAGAAAAAACATGGGGTGCGTATCGGCTTTATGTCACTCTTTGCCAAGGCCTGCGTGATTGCCCTGCGGGAATTTCCGGCCATCAATGCGCAGATTGATGGTGATGAGATTGTCTATAAAAATCACTATGACATCGGTGTCGCGGTAGGTTCTGGCCAGGGGTTGGTGGTGCCTGTCATACGCGGGGTAGAGAACCTTGGTTTTGCACAGATAGAGAGCAAGATTCGAGAGCTTGCAGACAGAGCCAAAACGGGGCAGCTCACCTTGGATGAGTTGCAGGGTGGTACATTTACCATTACCAACGGCGGCATCTATGGCTCCATGATGTCGACCCCCATCCTCAACAGCCCGCAGTCTGGTATCCTCGGCATGCACAATATTACCCAGCGGGCGATGGTGATGCCGGATGGCAGCATTCAGGCACGCTCCATGATGTACCTGGCGCTCTCCTATGATCACCGTATTGTCGATGGGCGTGAAGCGGTGGGTTTTCTGGTGCGAATAAAAGAGTGCATAGAAGATCCGCAACGCATGCTGCTGGAAGTGTGACGGGCACCCTGCCACCCTGCTTGTGAGCCATCCAAACCTAGAGAATAATAAAATGAGTGAAAACAGATTTGACCTGACCGTAATCGGCGGCGGACCTGGGGGGTATGTAGCCGCCATTCGAGCCGCTCAACTGGGGCTGCGAGTTGCCTGTGTAGACAAGCGCGGCGTACCGGGCGGCACCTGCCTGAATGTAGGCTGTATCCCCTCCAAGGCGCTGCTGCAATCCTCCCACCACTATGAACATGCCGCAGAAGAGTTTGCCAAACATGGCATCCAGACCGGCTCACTGGATATGGATACAGCGGCCATGATGGCGCGCAAAGAGAAGGTGGTGATGGATCTGACCAAAGGGATCGAGTTTCTCTTCAACAAAAACGGTGTGACCTATTTAAAAGGAACGGGTGAACTGACTGCCCCGGATCAGGTGAAGGTTACCCTGCTGGAGGGTGATGAACAGCTGCTCTCCAGCGCCAATGTGCTGATTGCCACAGGCTCTGATGTTGCCACACTGCCGGGGCTTGAGATTGATGAGCAGCGCATCGTCTCAAGCACAGGTGCGCTCAGCCTGGATAGAGTCCCCGCCAGCCTGGTTGTCATAGGTGGTGGTGTGATCGGTCTGGAGCTGGGTTCTGTATGGCGACGCCTGGGCGCAGAGGTTACCGTGGTCGAGTTTCTGGATACCCTGCTGCCGGGCATGGATCAGGATATTCGCAAACAGATGCAGCGCAGCATGAAAAAGCAGAAGATGAAGCTGAAACTCTCCACCAAGGTCACCGCTGCGGTTGCCGATGCAGATGGCGTCCAGCTTACTTTGGAGTCCGTTGAAACGGCTGCCGTTGAAACCCTGCAGGCAGATATTGTACTGGTGGCAGTTGGCCGTCGACCCTACACATCCGGGCTGGGGTTACAGCAGATCGGCGTCGCGCTGGATGAACGTGGCTTTATTGATGTGGACGAGCACTTTAAAACCAATATCAATGGTGTCTATGCGGTGGGGGATGTGATTGGTGGTGCCATGCTTGCGCACAAAGCAGAGGAGGAGGGTATGGCTCTGGCTGAACATCTGGCAGGCAAACCGGGTCATGTGAACTATGCGGCCATTCCAGGAATCGTCTACACCTCGCCTGAAGTGGCCAGTGTTGGCCGTACCGAAGATGGCCTGAAGCAGGATGGTGTCGCTTACAATGTAGGCAAATTTCCTTTTAGCGCCAATGCACGGGCACGCTGCAATGGAGAGACCGAAGGGTTTGTAAAGATACTGGCGGATGCGAAAAGTGACCGGGTACTGGGTGTGCATATAGTCGGGCCCAATGCCGGCGACCTGATTGCTGAGGCGGTTATTGCCATAGAGGTTGGTGCCTCGGCTGAAGATATTGCCCGCACCTGCCATGCCCACCCCAGCATGGGCGAGGCACTGAAAGAGGCCGCAATGGATGTGGATGGTCGGGCCATCCATATTTGAGACCCAACAGCCCCGTTCAGGGGCTTTTCTTGCCAATTGTGATAAGTTATTACCCTCGCTACGGTTTCAACAGCTTTTTTAGGGAGGGTATTAAAAACCCCTGCCGTGGTGCCACTCTGGGTGACTATTCGCTGTATCTAAAAAATGAAGGAACTGAATCTTCCAGCTACCGAGCTGCGTGACCTTAACCTGATCGAAGCCAGTGCCGGCACAGGCAAGACCTTCACCATTACCGGGCTCTATCTCCGGCTGGTGCTGGAGATGAACTGCAAGGTGGATAAGCTGCTGGTGGTCACCTTCACCAATGCCGCGACTGCCGAATTGCGGGAGCGCATTCGCAGCCGTCTGGTGGAGGGGTTGCAGGCCTTCGAACAGGGTGAAAGCAGCGATCCGTTTTACCAGGGATTGCTGGATCAAAGTGAAGATCATGCGCAGTCACAGCGCCGTCTGCGACTGGCCATCCTGGGCTTTGATCAGGCGGCAATATTTACCATACACGGTTTTTATCAACGGGTTTTGTCAGAACACGCCTTTGAGAGCGGCATGCCGTTTGAGGCCGAGCTGGTCTCTGAGCAGAGTGAACTGCTACAGGAGATTACCGCTGACTTCTGGCGCTGCCAGGTGCAGGATCTGCCATCGGGTCTGGTGGACTTTTTGCTGGCAAGAAAAACAACCCCTGAAGGTCTGCGCTCAAGTGTGAAAGCAGGTATTGGCAGGCCCTACCTGGATGTGCGAGGCAGGGAGTTTCCCGCTGATCTGGCGCTGCAAGAGGCCGCGTTTCTTCAGGCCTTTGAACAGGTGCGCAGTATCTGGAGCAGTGCCAGGGATGACATTCAGGATCTGCTGCTGACGGATGCCGGCCTGTATAGAACCAAATACCGCAAGGACTGGCTGGGCAAGTGGTTCCAGCAGATGAATGATTATCTCGACCTGCCGCCCAGCGCCCCCTTCGATAAATTCACCAAATTTACAACCCGTGAACTGACGGCCTCGGTCAAAAAAGACAAGCCTCCCCCTGAACACCGCTTCTTTGCTGCCTGTGAGCTGCTGGCCGAGGCATGGAGCGGCGTGGAATCCCGTTATACCCAGGCGCTGGTGGCGCTGAAAAAGAGCCTGTTGGACTACTGCAACCGGGAGCTGTCGGCACGCAAGGCCAGGGCGCGCATCCAATCCTTTGATGACCTGCTGCTGGATCTGCATAAGGCGTTATTGGGTGAACATGGTGGCGTGTTGATTGAGGCAATACAGCAGCAATATTCTGCCGTATTGATTGATGAGTTTCAGGATACCGACCCGATTCAATACCAGATATTCTCAATGATCACCCGTGAAAGTGAGCTGCCACTCTTTCTGGTGGGTGACCCAAAGCAGGCCATCTACAGTTTTCGTGGTGCTGACATCTTTGCCTATCACAGGGCGTGTGAGGATGCCAAAAATCGCTATACGCTGAAGACCAACTGGCGCTCCGACCCCAAACTGATTGATGCGGTTAACGCGCTGTTTATGCAATCGGATGCCAGCTTTTTGTATGACTGGATTCCGTTTTATAAAGCTGATGCAGCAACCAGGCAGCGGGAAGAGCTTCGGGATGGCGGGGATATCGAGGCACCGTTCAGGATCTGGTTGCTGCCTGATGAAGAGAAGGCGATGCCCAGGCAGGAGGCCGAGCGTTTGGCCACAGATGCCACCGCAGCAGAGATTGCCCGGTTGCTGCAACAGGGGCAGGAGAGCCAGATCCGGATCGGCAATCGAAAGCTGAATGGCGGTGATATTGCGGTATTGGTGCGGTCACACCGGCAGGGCGGGGCGATGGCCCGGCAGCTGCGCGAACGGGGTGTCTACAGCGTTCAGCAGTCGCGTGAGAATATCTTTCATAGTGATGAGGCCACGCAGCTGCTGCGCGTATTGAGCGCTATTGCAGAGCCGACCAGGCAGGCGCGTATCATGGCTGCCCTGGCAACCAATATGCTGGGGCTGGATGGCAATGATATTGAACATCTGAAAATGGATGAACAGGCGCTTGAGCTACAGCTGGAACGGTTTCGCAGCTATCATCAATGCTGGCTGGAAAAAGGCTTTATCCGAATGTTTCGCCAACTGCTGTCGCATGAAGAGGTGGCAAAGCGACTGTTGGGCAGAGCGGGTGGCGAGCGTGACTTCACCAACCTGCAACATCTGGGTGAGCTGCTGCATCAATATGAGCGTGCAACCCGGCCGGGAATGGAGGGGCTGGTCAAGTGGTTTTCAGGGCAATCCCAGAGCAGTGATCCGACCAGTGAGGAGCAGGAGTTGCGTCTTGAAAGTGATGAAGAGCTGGTACAGATCATCACCATCCATAAAAGCAAAGGCCTGGAATATCCCATCGTCTTTTGCCCCTTTTTATGGGCAGAGAATATCTATGCAGAGAAGCCGGGAACCCCCTACTGTTTTCATGATCAGCAGGCGGACGACAGACCTGTGCTGGAGCTGGGTTCGACGCGCATGGATGCCGATCGAGTGTTTGCCATTCAGGAAGAGCGGGCAGAAAATCTACGTCTGCTCTATGTTGCATTGACCCGTGCCAAGCATCGCTGCTATATCACCTGGGGCATGATTGCAGGCGCAGAAAAATCGGCGCTGGGCTGGCTGCTGGCCCCCGACAGCAGCGATCAGATTTCACTCGATGAGCTGGTTGAAAAGGCAGCGGGTGGCATTTGGTTTGGCCCCATTCCTGAAGATGAGGGGGCGGTTGTTGCCTTCCGCAGACAACAGGATGAGAGGGGTTCAGTCAAACCCTTTACCCGGCGATTTGATATGCGTTTGCGGGTGACCAGCTTCAGTGCATTGACCTTCGGGCATGCAACGGATCAGCCCGATTATGATATGCAGCAACCAACACCAATAGATCGTCCCGCTAAAGAGAGCATTCTGGGTTTTCCTAGAGGAGCGCGTGCCGGTCGCTGTATTCATGCCATCTTTGAACAGCTTGATTTCGCCCGCTATGAACGGAAAAAACTTGAAAAGCGGGTTGAAGAGGCGCTGTTGCTGAATGGATTTGAGGCTGACTGGATGGCGGTTGTTGCAGATATGGTTGAGTCTGTTTTAGCTACACCACTGGATAAAACAACAACACTGACTCTTAATACAGTCAGTGCAAGCCGGCGGCTGGTTGAGCTGGAGTTCCACTTTCCTCTGTCACCCATCAGTGCAGAGGGTCTGCGCAACCTTCTGTTGGAGCATGATTTTGCAGCAACAGAAGAGATGCGCCAAGCCATTGACCGCATCAGTTTTGCAGATGTCCGTGGCTTTATGAAAGGGTTTATTGATCTGGTTTTTGAGGTCGATGGCCGTTTCTATCTGGCGGACTATAAATCCAACTGGCTGGGTGATGAACTCAGCGGCTACTCCCGTGAGTCCCTGGCACGAGTGATGGCTCAGCAGGCCTACTATCTGCAATATCTTTTTTATACCCTGGCGCTGCATCGCTACCTGGGTCTGCGTCTTCCTGACTATAATTATGAACAGCACTTTGGCGGTGCCTTCTATCTTTTCGTACGGGGCATGCAGCCGGCTACAGGGTCAGAGTATGGCGTCTATCGGGACAGGCCATCGAAGCAGTTGATTGAGGCGATGGATCACTATCTGATTGCACCATGAAACAGCTACAGGCACTAAAAAAACAGGGGCAACTGACCCAGTTGGATGTGAGTTTTGCACAGCTGATCTGTCGCCTGGCTGCCAATGAATCAGACGAGCTGGCATGGGCCGCTGCATTGGCAAGCCACGCCACGGCCAATGGCCATGCCTGCCTTGATCTGACCCGCGAGGCAGGCAGAAAGGTCTACCTTGGAGATGCTGGCGGATCGGTTGCATTACCCGATTTTAAAAGCTGGACAGCGGCATTACAGGGGTTCTCCGTCGTGGGTCTTCCTGGAGACTACCGCCCGTTGATTCTGGATCAGGTCGGCAGGCTCTATCTCTATCGGTACTGGAAATATGAACAGGATATTGCACAGGCGCTGAACAGACGTGCAGGTGCCGCTGCCCCAGCGGTTGATGAGGTTCGACTGCAAAAAGATCTGCATAAACTCTTCCCGGCTTCATCTGCAAAACCAGATTGGCAAAAGGTGGCGGCGGCAGCGGCGGTACTGAATCAATTCAGTGTCATATCCGGTGGCCCGGGAACCGGCAAAACCAGCACGGTGATTCGTATTCTTGCACTGCTGCGTCAGCAACCCAAAGGACTGGATCTAAAGATAGCACTGGCTGCACCAACAGGTAAGGCGGCGGCACGCATGCAGGAGGCGATTCATCAGGCAAAACAGGGGCTGCCTGTGGATGATGCTATCCGCGACGCCATACCGGAAGAGGCCACAACCCTGCATCGTCTGCTGGGTGCGCGTATGGATTCTGTCTACTTTCGGCATAATCAACAGCATCCACTGCCCATTGATGTGCTGATACTGGATGAGGCCTCAATGGTGGATATCGCCCTGATGGCCAAGCTGATCTGGGCATTGCCTGAGAAGGCGCGTCTTATCATGCTGGGGGACAAGGATCAGCTCTCATCGGTTGAGGCGGGCGCTGTTCTGGCGGACATCTGTGGAGAACAGCCGCTCTTTTCAGCTGCTTTTCGTGACAAGCTAGCAGGGTTG
The DNA here is from genome assembly GCA_026989135.1 of Sedimenticola sp. Lineage (GTDB taxonomy): Bacteria > Pseudomonadota > Gammaproteobacteria > Chromatiales > Chromatiaceae > WFXD01. The sequence goes on from JALSJZ010000138.1 coordinate 11,386, forward strand.
CTGGGGGAGAATCTGCCATCCCGGAATGGTTCGTCCCCAGCCATTGCGGACTCTATTCTACTGCTGCACCAGAGCTATCGTTTTTCAGATGAGAGTGGCATCGGTCGGCTGGCGAAAGCGGTCAATCAGGGCGATGGCAATGTGGCGCTTGCCCTGTTAAATGATAAGAGCGTGCCTGAAATCCATCGGCATGCATCCCGTGACACCATTGCAGAAGAGGCCGCTGAGAGCTACAAAAGCTATCTCAAGTGTGTAAAAGCAGGGGCGGAGATGGATAGTATCTTTGCCGCATTCAACCGCTTTCGAGTGCTCTGTGCCATTCGCGGCGGGCCAAATGGTGTCACCCTGCTGAATCAAAAGATTGAACAGACACTTGGGGGATGCAATTTGATAGATACTGGCAGTGATTACTATGCCGGACGCCCTATCATGGTAACCTGCAATGATCATGGCCTGCATCTCTACAATGGTGATGTGGGTCTGCTGCTGTTCGATCCGGAGTGCGAAGGGCGCCTGCGTGCCTGTTTTCAAGGCAGCGATGGTGTTGTCCGCAGACTGCTGCCCGCCTCGCTGCCGCAGCATGAGACGGTGTATGCTATGACTGTGCATAAAAGCCAAGGCTCTGAATTTGAGCGGGTACTGTTGGTGCTGCCGGAAAAGGAGAGCCGACTGCTCAGCCGTGAGCTGCTCTATACCGGGATTACACGAGCTAAAAGCCGGTTTGAGATTTATGCAGAGGATGACATATTATTGGCTGCAGTGCAGCGAAGACTATCCAGAACGACAGGCCTGCAGGATCTGCTGTGGGGCGGTCACTCATTGAGGAGCGCATAATGGCAAATAAAAATGTAGCAGTTATCTTATCAGGTTGTGGCGTCTACGACGGTGCTGAAATCCATGAGTCCGTCCTGGCACTGCTGGCCTTGGATCGCCAGGGTGCAGAGTATCAATGCTTTGCGCCGGATATAGCGCAGCACCATGTTATCAATCACATTACCGGCGATGAGATGCCTGAATCAAGGAATGTGTTGATAGAGGCGGCGCGCATAGCACGGGGGAATATCAAGCCACTGAGTGAATTTGATGCGGCTGCATTTGATGCACTGCTTCTCCCAGGTGGTTTTGGTGCGGCCAAAAACCTCTCGACCCTTGCCTTTGATGGTGCGGAATGCACGGTCAATCCAGAGCTTTCCAGCGCCGTCACCGCAATGGTGGAGGCGAATAAGCCCATCGGTGCGCTCTGTATCTCCCCGGCAGTGCTGGCAAAGATTCTGAAGGGTGCCAGGGTGACGATTGGCAGTGATGCCGACACCATCGGTGCCATCGAAGCAATGGGCAGTATTCATCAGCAGACCACGCATGCCGAGGTGGTTGTTGATGAGCAGAGGAAGCTGGTTACCTCACCCTGCTACATGCTGGATGCTTCGATCAGCCAGATTGCAGAGGGTGCAGATAATGCGGTTCGGGAGTTATTGAAACTAACGTAGACTGAAAGTGGGCTGAGTATGTCAAAGGAGAGATCAAAACTGGATCAGGTTGTCATCGATGCCCGGCGTGCAGCGGAGGAGCGCTCCCAGAGCTACCGGGAGCAGTCCCTGCGTCTCCATCCCTGGATATGCGGTCGTTGCGGGCGAGAGTTTACCCGGGCAAACCTTCATGAACTGACGGTGCATCATAAAGATCACAATCACGACAACAACCCGCCTGACGGCAGCAATTGGGAGAACCTGTGCCTCTATTGCCATGATAACGAGCATCAGCGCTATGTGGAGCAGCTGCGGGGTTATGGTGGCGCGGTAAAAACCGAGCAGAAGGTCACTACATCCAACCCCTTTGCCAGCCTGGCAGATATGCTCAAACAGGGTAAAAGTGACGAGTAACGTCGGCGAATTAAAGAGCCATAAAAAAGCCCTCCCCAGCAATGGGGAGGGCTTTTTATTTGCAGCTAAAGACGAGTGACTTAGCTGATGTCGGCCAGAATGGCGTCCACACTGGCCTTTGCATCACCGTATAGCATACGGGTGTTGTCTCTGAAGAAGAGCGGGTTATCCACACCGGCATAGCCCACACCGCGGCCACGTTTCATTACAACCACAGTGCCTGAGTTCCAGACCTCCAGCACAGGCATGCCTGCGATGGGGCTGTTTGGATCATCCAGCGCACTTGGGTTGACGATATCATTGGCGCCAATGACCAGCACTACATCGACTTGCGGCAGATCATCATTGATCTCATCCATCTCCAGTACGACGTCGTAAGGCACCTTGGCCTCTGCCAGCAGTACATTCATGTGGCCTGGCATACGGCCAGCCACCGGGTGGATGGCAAAACGGACATTGATATCCTTGGCGCGCAGCTTGCGGGTAATGTCGTTGATGGTGTGCTGTGCTTGCGCTACGGCCATGCCATAACCGGGTACGATCACCACCTCTTTGGCGTTGAGCAGCATCTCTGCGGTCTCATCTGCTGAGGTCTCCGGGGCATACTCCTGTTGTTCCCCATCAGCTGCTGGCGCTGCTACGCCACCTTCTGAACCAAATCCACCTGCGATAACAGAGATGAACTTACGATTCATGGCGCGGCACATGATATAGGAGAGGATGGCTCCGCTTGAGCCTACCAGTGCGCCGGTAACGATCAGCAGATCATTGTTGAGCATGAAGCCGGTAGCCGCTGCTGCCCAACCGGAATAGCTGTTGAGCATAGAGACCACAACGGGCATGTCCGCACCACCGATGGCCATCACCATATGTACGCCAAAGATAAAGGCGATAAGGGTCATGACGATCAGTGCTGTAACCGCTCCACTGCTATGCTCGCCACCGACAAAGACGCCACCGAGGATGATGCAAGCCACACCCAGGCCAAGATTCATCCAGTGCCGTCCAGTCAGGGTGAGTGGCTTGCTGGTGATGATCCCTTTGAGCTTGCCAAATGCAACCACAGAGCCGGTAAAGGTGACCGCACCGATCAGCACGCCAATGTAGATCTCAATCTCATAGATGGTTTTGGCTGCGCCCTCCATGGTATGCCCGCTATCACCGGCAATGCCGAAGTAACCGGCATAGCCAACCAGTACTGCAGCCATGCCGACAAAGCTGTGGAGTATGGCAACCAGCTCTGGCATCTCGGTCATCTGCACCCTTTTTGCCAGAAACAGCCCGATAGCACTACCAATAACCATGGCGATAATCAGCCAAGCGTAGCCGGCACCATGAACCTCCGGGCCAAGGATGGTGGCGGCCAGCGCCAACCCCATACCGATCATGCCGTAGAGATTGCCGCGACGAGCCGTCTCCTGATTGCTCAGACCGCCAAGCGCGAGAATAAACAGTACCGAAGCGACAATGTAACAAATTGTCTGTAAACCTTCATTCATCTCTATATCCTCTTAGCGCTGAAACATCTTCAGCATACGCTGAGTGACGGCGAAACCGCCTGCAATATTAATGGTGGCGATCAGAACGGCGATAAATGCCAGAAAGACCACCAGTCCGCTTGAGCTTGAGACCTGCAACAGAGCTCCCACCACGATGATGCCGCTGATGGCGTTGGTAACACTCATCAGTGGGGTGTGCAGTGCTGGTGTCACATTCCAGATCACCATGTAGCCGATGAAGCAGGCGAGCACAAAGACCGTGAAGTGCGCCAGAAAATCGGGCGGTGCAACCTGACCCAGCATGGCCAGCAGGATGCCACCGATGCCGAGGCCGATGAAGCCGCCTACGGGACTCTTCTTTTCCTCTTTGACCTCAACCGGCGGTGAGGCAGTCGCGAGTGCCGGTTTCGCAGGGGCGGCTGAGACCTCGATGGGAGGCGCAGGCCAGGTGATCTCACCCTCTTTGATTACGGTAGCGCCACGGACAACCACATCTTCAAAGTCGACAACAATATTGCCGTCCTTTTCAGGGGTCATGTCGGTCAGCAGGTGACGCAGGTTGGTGCCATAGAGCTGGCTGGACTGTGCCGCCAGGCGGCTGGGCAGATCGGTGTAACCAATGATGGTAACGCCATGTTTCACAACCGCCTTGCCCGGCTCGGTGAGGGCACAGTTGCCACCCTGTTCAGCAGCCAGATCAACGATCACGCTGCCATCTTTCATGGATTCAACCATGCCGGAGGTGATCAGCTCAGGAGCCGGTTTGCCGGGGATCAGAGCGGTGGTGATGATGATGTCGACCTCCATCGCCTGCTCGGCGAAGAGCTTCATCTCGGCTTCGATGAACTCCTTGCTCATGGTCTTGGCGTAGCCGGTGTTCGGGGAGCCGTCGTCTGCCTCTTCGAACTCAAGCATCAGGAACTCAGCGCCCATGCTCTCGACCTGCTCTTTAACCTCAGGGCGGGTATCGAAGGCACGCACGATCGCGCCCAGGCTGTTGGCGGCACCAATGGCGGCAAGACCCGCAACACCGGCACCGATCACCATCACCTTGGCTGGCGGTACTTTACCCGCAGCAGTGATCTGACCCGTGAAGAAGCGACCAAAGGCATTGGAGGCTTCAATGATGGCGCGGTAACCCGCGATATTGGCCATGGAGCTGAGGGCATCCAGCTTCTGTGCGCGTGAGATACGCGGTACGCTGTCCATTGCGATGACGGTGGCTTTACGCGCCTTCAGGCTCTCCAGCAGCTCTTCATTCTGGGCGGGCCAGATAAAGCTGATGAGATGGCCGCCTTCGCGCAGCAGCTCGGTCTCGTGCGCACCGAGTGCAGGGTGAGGCTCTGGTGCGCGCACCTTCATAATGATGTCGGATTCAGCCCAGAGGGTTCTGGCATCTTCAATAATCTCAGCGCCAGCCTCTTTATAGGCTTCATCAGAGAAGTTGGCGGCAGCACCTGCCCCGGTCTCGATAGCCATCGCAAAACCCAGTTTGCGGATTCGTTCGACGGTTTCAGGGGTTGCAGCGACACGTTTTTCGTTGTCGTGAACCTCTTTTGGGATACCAATTTTCATGGACATGCCTGTTTATCCTTTGCGGGTTGCTTTGAACATAGGTAGTGCGCCACCGGCTTTCAGTGTCTCCACATCACCTGGCTCGAAAGCCGGGTTCAGGGCGATCTTTTCGCCGTTGACTTCAAGGAACAGATCGCCTTCCAGGTTGGATACGTCGATAGAGACGGTGTCGCCCTGAGAGATCTTGTCGTAGTCAGCCTCGTTGGCAAAGGTCAGCGGTACGATGCCGAAGTTCACCAGGTTGGCAACGTGGATGCGCGCAAACTGGGCAACCACAACGGCACGGATACCGAGCCAGCGTGGGCAGAGTGCTGCGTGCTCGCGGGAGCTGCCCTGGCCATAGTTTTCACGACCCACGATGATGCCGTGACCGCCTGCATCGCGATGTTCGCAGGCGCGGCGGGAGAAGCTGGGATCTACCTGGTTGAAGGTGGCCTGCATGGCGTACTCTTTGACGTTGGAGCGCAGTGGCAGGAAGATGCCAGCAGGCTGGATGTCGTCTGTGCTGATATTGTCGCCCAGTTTCAGCAGCACTTCACCGGTCAGTTTTGCAGGCAGTGGCTCAAAATCTGGCAGCGCCATGATGTTGGGGCCGCGGATCACCTCAACCTTGGCGGCCTCCTCGGGAGGCGGAGGCATGATGAAGGAGTCGGTGTCAATCATCTGAGGCACATCCTTGAACTTGACGGGTTCGCTGCCCGGCAGGGTGATCTCGCCGGTCAGTGCGCTGACAGCAGCTACGATCGGGCTGACCAGGTGAACCTGGGCGCTCTCGGTGCCGGAGCGTTTGGGGAAGTTGCGGTTGAAGGTACGCAGGGAGATGCCGTTGCTTACCGGAGAGCCGCCCTGGCCGATACAGGCACCGCAGCCGTTCTCTTGAACACGCACGCCAGAGGCAAGCAGGGTGGTCATGTAACCGGCTTCAGCCAGCTGCATGGCCACTGCGCGTGAGCCCGGATAGAGCAGGGTATCGACCTTGACACGCTTGCCTTTCAGGATCTCGGCGAAAGAGGCGATGTTCTCGTAGGAGCTGTTGGTGCAGCTGCCGACAGAGACCTGATGGATCTTGGTGCCCGCGTGATCGGCAACCTTCTCCACATTGCCTGGAGAGGGGTAGATGGCGATCAGTGGCTCCAGCGCGGAAAGATCGATATCGATGGTTTTGTCATACTCAGCACCGTCATCAGCAGCCAGTGGTTGATAATCGCCACCGCGCTGACGGCTCTCCAGAAATTCTTGAGTCCGCTCGTCACTGGGGAAGATGGAGGTGGTCGCACCCATCTCAGCGCCCATGTTGGTGATGGTGGCACGTTCGGTCAGTGAGAGGCTGGCAACACCAGGGCCTGCATATTCAAAGATGATACCTTTGCCGCCTTTGACGCCGTTGATCTCCAGCATCTTCAGGATGACCTCCATCGCCATGGCGCCATGGCTCAGTGCGCCAGTCAGATTGACCTTGACCACCTTGGGCATGGGCATGCTGTAGTGGCCAGTGGCCATCGCCAGAGCGATATCGTAACCGCCTGCGCCCATAAAGATGGCACCACAACCGCCGGCGTTGACGGTGTGGCTGTCAGCGCCCAGGCCAGTCATGCCCGGCTTGACAAAGTTTTCCATGTTCAGGAAGTGGCAGATGCCGGTGCCGGGTGGTGAGTAGATGATGCCCAGCTTCTCGGCCACAGTTCTCAGGTATTCGTGGTCGTCCGGGTTGCGAAAACCGACCTGCAGCATGCTGTGGTCAACAAAGTTTACAGAGAGTGGTTTGACACGGTCTACACCCATCGCCTCCAGTTGCAGCATACACATGGTGCCGGTGGCGTCCTGTGTAAAGGCTTCGTCGATCTTGATCTTGATCACTTCTCCTGCGGCTGGCAGGGTGCCACCATCAACGAGATGCTCTTGCAGGATTTTTTCGGTCAAGGATAACGGCTTCATTTGGATAGTCCCCATTTAATGTTAAATAAAACTGGTGCTGAGCTTGCCTTAAAAAAACCCGAACCATACGATTCAGGCGTTAGCTGTTGAAATTACTTAATTAATTGGGTGTTTTCGCGTGTGGGTCATCTCATTTCTGGTTCGCGAACACCAATGTCTTGCAGTTACGCAAGCATTTGGGCGTGTACTTTATCTTTCAAACTTCAGAACGTAAACGGTTTTTTTGGCTTTTTTGTAAAAAACAGGGCAGGAATTATGGCGGGTTGCATTGAAAGGGGCTGAAACCGCTATAATGCCCCGCTTTACCTGCTTCTTGCCCGCTTTGGGGAGGCGCTGGAACTGGACGCGAATTGATGACAGACAAGCATTCTATGAGAGAAATGGGCGAAAAGCTGGTCAATGTAAAGATTGATGGCAAGGCGATTACTGCCCCGGCCTCATTGTCGGCTATCCAGGCGCTGTGGTATGCCGGTTATTCACGTATTAAAAGTGTCGGCTGCCTTGAAGGCGTCTGCGGCTCCTGCCGCGTGCTGGTTCGGCGCGCGGGGAATTCTGAGGTGCGCACCCAGCTGGGGTGCCAGACGCTTATAGAGGAGGGGATGCAGGTGATGTTTCTGGTCTTTCCCCGCCCCACGCACCACACCTATAAGCTGGAGGAGATCAGCAGTTCGTGGGAGGTGCAGACCAAGTTCCATAAAATTTTCCCTGAGGCAAGCCGTTGCCGGGAGTGCCGTGGTTGCAATGCCTCTTGTCCTAAAGGAATCGATGTGATGAAGGGGGTGGCGTTGGCAGCCAGAGGCCGCTTTCGTGAGGCGGGTGAGCTGTTTGTTGAGTGTGTGATGTGTGACCTCTGCCTGACTGCTTGCCCTGAGCTGATTGCGCCCAACCATGTCGGGCTGTTTTCTCGACGGGTGACCGCCTATTTTCATACGCGTCCATCAAATCTGATTCGACGCCTGGAAGGGCTACAGCGAGGTAAGTTTGAGGTCAATATAGAAGGTGAGAAGCCATGACGGGCATCTCTTATTCAGAGGCGCTGGCGCACTACCAGGCTGCCAAATCCCGTGATCTGAAAAAGTCTGATATGGCAACGGATGAGTTGCTGCAAGCCTTTCACCCGGATTACCGGGAGGATTCGCTGGTCTCCCTGTGTGTAGGGCCAAACCAGGGTGACAGCTGCCATCGGCAGTTGGCTGAGTTGCTACAATCTGATGCACGCATTGATGAGGCGGATCTGGCTGGTGCCTCCATTGTGCAGACCGATGTGCTGGTTATCGGCGGCGGTGGAGCCGGTTGTGCGGCTGCCCTGATGGCAGAGCAGGCTGGTGCAAGGGTTATCATGGCCACCAAACTGCGCCTCGGCGACAGCAACACAGTGATGGCTGAGGGGGGCATTCAGGCATCGATTGAACGAGGTGATACGCCACAAATGCACCTGGATGACAGCCTGAAGGCGGGCCATTACCGGGGCGACCCAAAACTGGTGGCCAAGATGGTGATGGATGCACCGGATGTGATCCGCTGGCTGATCCAGCAGGGGATGCAGTTTGATCTGGATGAGTTTGGTGATCTGATGACGCGCCGAGCGGGCGGCACCTCTGCGGATCGTGTGGTCTATTACCGTGATTACACCGGGCTGGAGATGATGCGCGCACTGCGTGAGTCGGTGCGTAACAGCAAGATCGATGTCTGGGACTACAGCCCCGTCGTGGAGCTGATGTCCAACGAGTCCGGCCATTGCGCCGGTGCGGTCATCTCCAATCTGAAGGATTGCAGCTATGTGCTGATCGAGGCGCAGACAGTGATTCTGGCAACCGGCGGTATTGGCCGCATGCATCTCAATGGTTTTCCCACCTCAAACCACTTTGGTGCCACGGGTGATGGCCTGGTATTGGCCTATCGTCTGGGGGCTAAACTGCGTGATTTGGACTCCTTTCAATACCATCCTACCGGTTTGGCCCATCCACAGCACCTGGCTGGCACGCTGATTACAGAGGGGGTACGCTCTGCGGGTGCCCAGCTTTTGAATGGGCTGGGTGAGCGTTTTGTCGATGAGCTAAAGACCCGGGATCATGTCTCGGCAGCCATCCTGAAGGAGTGTGCCGAGGGGCGCGGGGTGCGGGTCGATGAGAATGCCGTCGGCGTCTGGCTGGATACGCCGGGTGTGGAACGCACGAACCCTGGTATCCTCGCAAAGCGTCTGCCAAAGCTGGTAGAGCTGGGTAATAAGTGCGGTATCAATCCGGTCGAGATGCCGCTTTTGGTCTATCCGACACTGCACTATCAGAATGGCGGCGTGGTGATTGATGAGCATGGGCAGAGCACCGTGCCGGGGCTATATTGTGTCGGCGAGGTCTCGGGTGGAATCCACGGGCGCAACCGGATCATGGGGAATGCCCTGCTGGAGATCATCAGTTTTGGGCGACGCGCAGGCCTGCAGGCGGCTGAGATGTCACATGGCCGTGGGCATAAAAAGGTCACCATTGGACATCTTAGCAAACTGCGACGTGAGCTGGCCGTAGCCGGAATGCCGATGGAGGTGAAGGGGCCGATGCTGTTCCCGGAGTGTGCCAAGTTTGAAAAGGATGCAGACTATGAAGGGTTCCGGCGAAAAAAGCAGTAGCATCAGAACGTTTTGTAGCAAATTAAACCGTAACTATTCAGCTCACTTGGTCAAGCCATGCTAAATCTGATTTTTAAAGAAATGGAACCACAGATTCACACAAATAAACACAGATTTCGGCTTGAAACACGACTTATTCGTGTTTATCTGTGTGAATCCGTGGTTCAAAGTAGTGCTTTATGATGTAAGTTTGGCGAAAAAGCATGTCTTGCAACACCTGATTAAAATCATGCTGAATAGATAATTAAACCTACTATTGTGGATGGAGGAGTGAATGTCAGATACAGATCAGCGCGGTGACAACAGCACCAAACAGGAGTCAGCACAGCTGTTGGGGCTGTGGGCTGTAACCATGGTGGTTGCGATTATATTTATTTCATCGCTCTCCACACGCAGCACAGATGACGCAAAAGAGCCTGCTGAGGCAACGGCACAAATAGTGGCACCGCCTCTGGATACGGCGCAGACACTGGCACCGCTTCCGCCGGGGCATCCAAGCATCGAGCAGTTGCGTGCTGAGGCAGAAGCTGCGCTGCCGGTTATGCCTGGGCTGCCTGCGGGGCATCCTCCATTGGATGCGGTACCGGCCTCGACTCCAGCTGTTGCACCAGTTGAGGCTGCCAAAGCTGATAACCAATATTGACAGGAAAAAGACTGTCAGTGCCAAGGTGGGGGATATTCTCTTTGACTGCAAGCCGCCACCTCTGGAGGTGCTGAATAATGACCCCAGCGCAAAACAGCTGGCAACCTTGCATCGTCGGCACTTGGTTACAAAGGCTCAGTAAAATATAAGCCGGGAGCAATAAAAAGCCCCGCAGCCTTCTTAGCACTCCGGCTCCGACAATGTCAGCTTGGTAAGCTAACTCTTTGCATCCATGGCATCCAAAAAGCGCTCGGCATCCAGTGCCGCCATGCAGCCAGCTCCGGCAGAGGTGATGGCTTGTCGGTAGACCTGATCCTGTACGTCACCGGCGGCAAATACACCGGGGATATTGGTCTGGCTTGAGTTGGCCTGCTGTCCGCTCTCTACCTTCAGGTAGCCATTGTCCATCTCCAACTGGCCGGTGAAGAGATCGGTGTTGGGTTTGTGGCCGATGGCGACAAAGACACCCATCAGCTCGATATCCTTGGTGGAGCCATCTTTTACGTTTTTGATGCGCATGCCGGTAACGCCGCTCTGGTCGCCCAGCACCTCGTCCAGAACACAGTCCCACTCGATGGTAACGTTGCCGGTTTTGGATTTTTGGATCAGCTGGTCTGAGAGTATCTTCTCTGAGCGGAACTGATTCCGGCGATGTACCACTACAACCTCGGAGGCGATGTTGGAGAGATAGAGCGCCTCTTCAACGGCCGTGCTGCCGCCGCCGATTACGGCTACTTTTTTGCCCCGATAGAAGAAGCCGTCGCAGGTGGCGCAGGCCGATACGCCGCGACCTTTGAACTCCTCCTCTGAGGGCAGCCCCAGGTATTGTGCGGAGGCACCTGTGCAGATGATCAGTGCATCGCAGGTATAGGTTCCGGAGTCACCGGTCAGTTTGAATGGGCGTTCGGTCAGTTCGGCCTTGTTGATATGATCAAAGATGATCTCGGTATTGAAACGCTCAGCATGTTTTTGCATGCGCTCCATCAGGGTTGGCCCCATGACACCTTCATTGTCACCCGGCCAGTTATCCACCTCAGTGGTGGTCATGAGCTGGCCACCCTGCTCGATGCCGGTAATCAGTACTGGATTCAGGTTGGCTCGTGCGGCATATACCGCTGCGGTATAGCCTGCGGGGCCTGAGCCGAGAATTAGTAGTTGGCAATGTTTTGCTTCGCTCATCTGAGGTTGCTCCTGGCGGTTTGTCCTATCCTGTTATCTGCAACCGACTGTCTATACTCAATTAATACAGGCTTAACAGCGGGCTGCATCGTGTTGTAAGCCATCTCAATGCTGTGCAGGATGGAGAGTGGGTTCTTTAAAAATGCAGAGCGAATAGTACGTAATGTTGCCTGATGGGTAAAGGAGTCAAGATGCTGGTTGGAATTCCGCGTGAAATAAAGCCTCTTGAGGGGCGGGTTGGACTGGTGCCTCAGGCCTGTGGTGAGCTGGTTCATGCGGGCCACCGGGTTTTTCTGGAGCGGGGGGCGGGGGAGGCCAGTGGTTTTTCTGATGCGCGTTACGCTGCTGTGGGTGTCGAGATTGTGCCCGATGCAGAGGCGCTCTACAGCGTAGCCAGGCTGCTGGTCAAGGTCAAGGAGCCGGTGGGGGCAGAGCTTGATCTGCTGCGGGAAGATCACCTGCTCTTCTCGTTTTTGCACCTGGCGGCAGAACCGGCCCTGCTAAAGCGGCTGCAAAAAATCGGCCTTACCGCAATAGCCTTTGAGACGGTCGAGACGGCACATGGGTTGCCACTTTTGGCACCGATGAGTGATATTGCCGGCCGCCTTTCGGTGCAGATTGGCACCACCCTGCTGCATCGGCCACAGGGTGGAAAAGGGGTGCTGCTGGGTGGGCTTCCTGCGGCTGGGCGGGGGAGGGTGGTTATTCTTGGGGCAGGCAATGCCGGGATGAATGCGGCCGTGGTTGCCGCCGGGCTGGGTGCTGAGGTCACCGTGTTTGGCATCGAGCGCCAGCAGTTGCTGGCTCTGCGGCAGCTGGGTGCCAATGTGACAGCGCTCTATGCCTATGCCCAGCAGATTAATGAGGCTGTGCGGCGGGCGGATCTGCTGATTGGTGCGGTTCTGGTGACGGGGGCGCGTACGCCACATCTGGTCTCTGCAGAGCAGGTGGCGGCGATGGAGCCGGGCAGTGTGATTATCGACATCTCAGTCGACCAGGGCGGCTGCATTGAGACGATCAGACCCACCACCTATGAAGATCCAACCTATAGCGTTTCGGGCGTTACCCATTTTGGCGTGACCAACATGCCGGGGGCGGTGCCACGCAGCGCCTCGCTGGCGCTCTCTGCCAGCCTGATCCCCTACCTGCTGCTGTTGGCATCGGGTGACTGGAGATCAAATTCAGCGCTGCGAAAAGGGGTCAATGTATCTGCCGGAAAGATTGTCCACCCGGCACTATCCAATCTCCAGTTGCCTGCTCAAATAAGGTAAGCTCCCTCTCTTTGATATTACCCAATCTGGTCAGGAGGGCGGAGTAGTGGCTCAAGCCAAACAACGGGGGGCGGCCGACCTCTCCCCCGCTTCAACGATGAACAAACGCCTGCGCGAAGGTGCGGTGCTGTTATTGGTTGCGATTGCATCCTACTTCCTCATATCACTGCTGGCTTATTCGCCGGATGACCCCGGCTGGTCCTTTACCGGGCAGCGTGAATATGTGCAGAACTCCGGTGGCCCTGTGGGTGCCTGGCTGGCCGATGTCTTTCTCTATCTGTTTGGTTTTCTGGCCTACCTCTTCCCCATCATGGTGGGGTGGAGCGGCTGGCTGATTATAAAAGAGCGCACCTCAGATGACGCAGTCAATATCCATCTGATTGCACTGCGTTGGCTGGGCTTTCTGATCACCCTGGGTTCCGGTTGCGCCCTGGCGGCCATGTATGTTTCCCAGTTCAATGTGATGATGCCTGTGGGGGCAGGCAGTGGCGGAATATTAGGGACATTTTTACAGGCAGAGTTGGTGAGCATATTCAGCCAGACCGGCAGCACACTGCTGCTGTTGGCGCTGTTCCTCGGTGGTTTCACCCTCTTTACCGGCGTCTCCTGGTTACAGGTGATGGATCTGCTGGGTGGCGTGACGTTGAAACTGGTTGCCTGGCTGATGAAATTCAAATGGCGCTCAGCAGAAGCGCAAGCGGGGCGCGAGGCCAAACGTAAACGTGCAGAGCTGGTTAAAGAAGATAAAAAGAGGGGGGAGTCACGCACGCCGGTGCGCATTGAGCCGGTGATCCAGGAGATAAAACCCAGCGTCCGGTCGGAGAAGGAGCGACAGGCGCCGCTGTTTGATACGCTGCCGGAATCTGAACTCCCGCCGCTGGCACTGTTGGACCCTGCCAAATCCAGTGGCTACGGCTACTCCAAGGAGGCGCTTGAGGCGCTGTCCCGCCAGGTAGAGCTGAAACTGAAGGATTTCGGTGTGGTGGTGGAGGTTGTAGCGGTTCGCCCCGGCCCGGTTGTCACCCTGTTTGAGCTGCAACTGGCTCCCGGCACCAAGGCGGCAAAGATCTCTGGGCTGGCCAAGGATCTTGCCCGTGCGCTCTCCACCATCAGTGTGCGTGTGGTCGAGGTGATCCCCGGCAAGCCGGTGGTGGGGCTGGAGATCCCCAACGAACAGCGGGAGATGGTCTACCTCAGCGAGGTGTTGCACTCTGAGGCCTACGATAAATCACGCTCGGTGCTGACTCTGGCGCTGGGCAAGGATATCTCCGGCAATCCGGCGGTGGCTGATCTGGCCAAGATGCCCCATGCCCTGATTGCCGGCACCACGGGTTCAGGCAAGTCAGTAGCCGTCAATGCGATGATCTTGAGCCTGCTCTATAAAGGCAGCCCGCAGGAGGTGCGGCTGATCATGATTGACCCGAAGATGTTGGAGCTGTCGGTCTATGAAGGTATTCCGCACCTGCTGACACCGGTTGTAACGGATATGAAAGAGGCGGCCAATGCACTGCGCTGGTCGGTCGGTGAGATGGAGCGGCGCTATCGCCTGATGTCTGCGCTGGGGGTGCGCAACCTGGCCGGTTACAACCGCAAGGTGCAAGAGGCCGAGAAGGCGGGAGAGCCACTGCGAGATCCTGTTTTCACACTGGAGCCAGGGCAGGACAGCACCCAGATCCCCATCCTGCAAGAGATGCCGGTCATCGTGGTTATTATCGACGAGCTGGCGGATATGATGATGGTGGTGGGCAAAAAGGTCGAGCAGCTGATCGCCCGTCTGGCGCAAAAGGCGCGTGCCTCTGGCATCCATCTGCTGCTGGCGACACAGCGCCCCTCCGTAGATGTCATCACCGGCCTGATCAAGGCCAATATCCCAACCCGTCTGGCCTTCCAGGTCTCCTCGCGGATTGACTCGCGCACCATACTTGATCAGATGGGGGCCGAGCACCTGCTGGGTAACGGGGACATGCTCTATCTGCCGCCTGGCAGCAGCATCCCGCAACGCATCCACGGTGCCTTTGTCAGCGATGATGAGGTTCACCGCGTAGTGAAACACCTGAAAAAGAGCGGAGAGCCCGACTATATTGACGAGATCGTGCAGGAGCAGACCGAGGAGATCCCCGGCCTCGCACCTGATGCCAGTGGTGATACAGAGGATACCGATGCCCTGTTTGATGAAGCGGTAAGGATAGTGACAGAGACCCGTCGTGCCTCCATATCCAATGTGCAGCGGCGGCTGAAAATTGGCTACAACCGGGCTGCCCGCATGATCGAAGAGATGGAGCGGATCGGCATTGTCACTTCTGCGGAAACAAACGGCAACCGGGAGGTGCTGGCACCGCCGCCAGTGGCTGATTAGCAGAATCAACACAAACTAAGTTGTGCCTTTTGGTAGGCTTTCTCTAAAGTATATCTACTTGGCGTCGATACAGGAGCGGGAATACCTTTCTGGTAAGAAAGTTTTCACAAGGAGGTGGTGTCACGCTGAGGAAGAATAATCATGCAAGTTAAAGAACAATCAGCCCCTTGTTTGTCAGATGGTGGAAGCCATCGCCTGGAGCGGCGGAAAAGAGATCGGGAGACGGGTGAGCGCTTTGGCTCTGAGTGGGAGATGAAGACGGCGATATCCTGCATTCTGGATATCGCCCTGAAACCGATAAGCTTTCAGCAGCAGCTCAATGAGGTTCTTGATATTCTCGTCTCCATCTCCTGGTTGAGCGTGGAAAAGAAGGGTGCAATATTTATTGCCAACAACCACCGGGAGCTGCTGCTGGCGGTTCAGCATGGGTTGCCACCCCAGCTACAGGAACAATGCGCAAAGATCCCGTTTGGCTGTTGCCTGTGTGGCAAGGCGGCTGAGTCCGGAACGGTTCTGTTCCGGAGTTGTGTGGGTCAGGATCACGAAATCCAGTTTGACGGAATGGTGGATCACGGCCACTACAACATTCCATTGCTGGACAGTAGTGAAGCGGTCATCGGTGTCATTGTTCTCTATCTTGAACATGGCCACCAGACCCACCCGGAAGAGGCCAGTTTCATGGAGATGGTGGGGCGCACCGTCTCCAGTATCCTGTTGAACAGAAGCCTTCAGCTCAAAGCAGAGATCAACCGTATCCGGCTACAGAAGGCGCAATTGGATATTCTGCACAAACTGGTGGCGGCCTCTGAATTTCGTGACAACGAAACGGGCGAGCATATCAAAAGGATGAGCCAGTATTCCGTCATCATCGGCAGAAAGGTCGGGCTGGAGGATGACCGGCTTGAACTGCTGGAGCAGGCGGCCCCGATGCATGATGTCGGGAAGGTGGGTATCTCCGACCAGATCCTGCTCAAGCCAGGGCGGCTGACGGCTGAGGAGTTTACCACTGTACAGCAGCATACCGTGATTGGAGCGAAAATCCTCTCAGGCAACCACCCATTGATAGAGGCCAGCCGGGAAATTGCGCTGACCCACCATGAGAAGTGGGATGGCAGTGGCTATCCCCAGGGGCTGGTGGGTGAGGCGATCCCGCTGTTTGGCCGCATCTGTGCGCTGGCGGATGTCTTCGATGCGCTGACCACAAAGCGCCCCTACAAGGAGCCATGGCCCCTGGATGAGGTGCTCGCCTTGATTACAAAGGATGCAGGCAGCCACTTTGACCCGGCACTGGTGGATGCACTGCTGGATAGCCTGCCTGAAATCCTGGAGGTCAAGAACACCTACAGCGACACCAATAGCAGCTGCAAAGCAAAAAAGGCACTGGAGCAGAAGCCTGTTTCAAATGAGATACTGGCCTGGCAGGATGATCTCTCCATCGGTGTGGAGTTTATCGACAGCCAGCACAAGTATCTCATCAACCTCATCAACCGGGTTCATCTGGCGACAGAGCGGCTGGATACCAAGGAGATCGTTGAAACCCTCATCGACATGAATGCCTATGCCGAGGTTCATTTTGCCGAAGAGGAGGAGCTGATGCGGCAGCATGGCTATCCTGGCCTGGAGGCCCATATCCGGTTGCATCAGGGTTTTGCCAGGCAGGCGGAGACCTTTCTCAATGAGCTGGAAGCCGCGCCGCTGGCGATCACCTCTGAAGTGTCGCGATATCTGATGGAGTGGCTGGTCAAACATATCCAGAAGGCCGATTTTCAGTATGGACGTTTTATAGAAGAGCAGGCGGCCCAGACCCCGGATGCTGGATAGCATGACAAAATAGTGGAGAGCAAAATTTATCGATAAGCTGCTGGCTGTGCCGCTATAATCGCCTCTTTCGTAATCGAAGCGGGGTAACAGCTTGTTGATCAGATCTATTTTGGCCGGAATGCTCTCCATGCTCTTTTCCAGCCTGCTGTGGGCAGGGACAGGGGCAGCCCACCTGCATGCCTTTCTGGACAACCTGGGTACCTTGCAGGCCAGATTTGAGCAGTCGGTGCAGGATCCGACACATAGCGAGGCCGAGCGGTTTCAAGGCACCCTCTACCTGCGTCGCCCCGGACAGTTTCGCTGGGACTACAGCGAACCCTACGAGCAACTGATCGTGGCGGATGGCGAACGGGTCTGGATCTATGACGGCGACCTGGATCAGACCAACCACCGGCCACAAAAAGAGCTGCTCAGTGGCACCCCTGCCCAGCTGCTGATTGATGCCAGCCCGGTTGAGGAGAGCTTCGAGGTGATTGATATCGGTGAACGCCAGGGCATGGCCTGGGTGGAGCTGATCCCGCGTGATAAAGAGAGCCAGTTTGTGCGCATCCTGCTGGCCTTTATGGGCAAGGAGCTGCGCCGCATGGAGATGGCAGATCAGTTTGGTCAGGTGACCCGCTTCCAGTTCTACGATATTCAGCGCAACATCCCGCTGCCGGACGAGCTGTTTGAGTTTGAGCCGCCGGAGGGTGTGGAGAGCCTGGGTAACTATTAGCGATTATGGTTGCTGAAGACCTGTTTGCCGCAGCTGAGCCGGGGTGCTCGACACGCCCACTGGCAGATCGGATGCGGCCTCAACATCTGGCCGATTTCTTTGGCCAGCAACAGATTATTGCAGCAGGCAGGCCGCTGTATGAGGCGATTGAGGCGGATCATCTGCACTCAATGATCTTCTGGGGGCCGCCCGGCACTGGCAAGACCACCCTGGCACGATTGATTGCACACAGATCCGGTGCCCATTTTCTGAGTCTCTCCGCCGTGCTGGCCGGGGTAAAGGAGATCCGCCAGGCCGTGGCGCAGGCACGGGCTGTCCGGCAGACAGAGAACAGATCCACCATCCTCTTCATTGATGAGGTGCACCGCTTCAACAAGGCGCAGCAGGATGCCTTCCTGCCGCACCTGGAGGATGGCACCTTTGTCTTTATTGGTGCCACCACCGAAAATCCCTCATTTGAACTGAACAACGCCCTGCTGTCGCGCGCCAGGGTCTATGTGCTCAAACCATTAACGGTCGAAGAGCTGGAACAGGTTCTGGATCGTGCCCTTGCCGATGCAGAGCGGGGGCTGGGCAGCCAGGGTTTCCGGCTTGAACCCAGCCTGCGCCAGCTGATTGCAGAGGCGGCGGATGGCGATGCCCGCCGTGCGCTGAATCTGCTGGAGATTATTACCGATCTTTGCGAGGGGAAAGAGATACCCAGAGCCGTGGTGGAGGAGGTGGCCGCAGGCGGGCTGCGCCGATTTGATAAGGGGGGTGACGCCTTTTATGATCAGATCTCGGCGCTGCACAAGTCGGTGCGGGGAACCGCCCCGGATGCCGCGCTCTACTGGCTGGCCCGGATGCTGGACGGTGGCTGTGACCCGCTCTATATTGCCCGCCGGGTGGTGCGTATGGCTTCTGAAGATATTGGCAATGCCGATCCGCGTGCGCTCACCCTGGCGCTCAGTGCCTGGGAGACCCAGCAGCGGCTGGGCAGCCCGGAGGGTGAGCTGGCCATTGCCCAGGCGGTGGCCTATCTGGCCTGTGCCCCCAAAAGCAATGCCGTCTACAGCGCATTCAACCAGGCGATGGCGCTGGCCAAATCAGCCGGCTCACTGGAGATACCGATCCACCTGCGCAATGCCCCAACCAAACTGATGAAGGAGCTGGGCCACGGCAAGGCCTATCGGTACACCCATGATGAACCGGATGGCTATGCCGCAGGTGAGAGTTATCTGCCCGAAGAGCTGGAGGGGCTTAGGCTCTACCAACCGGTTGAGCGTGGACTGGAGATTAAGATTGCAGAGAAGCTGCGCCGTCTGCGTGTGCTGGATCAAACTGCTAAAAAGAACCCGGAGAGATCAGATTAAACCTAAATCCTGCAAGTGATCGTGCTTGCAGAGTGTAAGATATTGATCCGTAGAGTGAATGACAACTTTGAGTGGCATCCTTGTTGTGATGGCCGAAAAGTTTTATATCGCTATACGGATCAATAGCTTGCGCTATGTGAGCGCGAGCACTTTCAGGATTTAGATTAAAGATGAAGGCATCGAAAGAGAGACTTAAAGATATTGTATACAGCAGTGAATCAACCATTCACGGCACCGGGCTGTTTGCCCGGCGCAAGATCAAAAAAGGTGAATATATTGGCACCTATGAAGGGCCGACAGCCAGGCGTAACGGCACCTATGTGCTCTGGGTCTATGATGAGGAGGGTGAAGAGCCGATAGGCCGTAGTGGCAAAAACCTGCTGCGTTATCTCAATCATGCCGTTCCGGGCAATACAGAGTTTGATGGCTTTGACCTCTATGCGCGCAAAAAAATCGAGCCGGATGAGGAGCTCACCTTTGATTATAAAGAGTTTGATTAAGTACCTATACTCAAAGAAGAGACTAATCAATTCAGGGGGGGACTTGTGATGAACCCATTCCCAACACGTTATTGGCACAAACTTGAAGATGGCCGAGTGCAGTGTGATCTCTGCCCCAGAGCCTGCAAACTGAAGGATGGTCAGCAGGGGCTATGTTTTGTACGCGCTGCTGAAGATGGCCAGATCGTACTGACCACCTATGGCCGCTCCAGTGGCTTCTGTATTGACCCTATCGAGAAAAAGCCGCTGAATCATTTTTTGCCGGGTACGCCGGTGTTGTCGTTTGGAACGGCAGGCTGCAATCTGGCCTGCAAGTTCTGCCAGAACTGGGATATGAGCAAGTCGCGGGAGATCGATATTCTTGCCGATACCGCCTCTCCAGAGATGATTGCCCGAAAGGCCAGTGAACTGAGCTGCCGCAGTGTTGCCTTTACCTACAATGATCCGGTCATTTTTCTTGAATATGCGGATGATACCGCCATCGCCTGCCGTGAGCTGGATATTAAAACAGTCGCAGTGACGGCGGGGTACATCTCGGCTGATGGCCCGCGTGAACAGTTCTTTAGCCATATTGATGCGGCCAATGTTGATCTCAAGGCCTTCACGGAAGGGTTTTATCATAAGCTCACAGGTGGTCATCTGCAGGTGATTTTAGATACCCTGCTCTATCTGCGGCAGGAGACGGATGTCTGGTTTGAGCTGACTACCTTGCTGATCCCCGGCAGGAATGATTCTGATAAAGAGATCGAGGAGATGACTCAGTGGGTGGTTGAGCATCTTGGCCCGGATGTCCCCATGCACTTCAGCGCCTTTCACCCGGACTGGAAGATGCTTGATGTGCCACCAACCCCGCTGAAAACGCTGCTTCAGGCGCGTGAGATTGCCATGAAAAACGGGGTGCGCTACGCCTACATTGGCAATGCCCACGACTGGAGGGCAGACAGCACCTGGTGCCACCAGTGTGGCGAGCTGCTGATTCAGCGTGACTGGTATGAGCTGGGAACCTGGAATTTGACTGCCAGGGGTGAGTGTCAGGCCTGCGGTACCCGCTGCGCCGGCCTGTTTGAGGCGCAGCCGGGCAGTTGGGGTTCCCATCGGCAGCCGGTTCGGATGGGGTGAGGGATCAGCTGCTGAGGTTGTGCGTCTCCAGCGGGTAACCGCGATCCTTGTAGAAGCGGTAGCGGAGGCGGCCGTTTTTGCGCACCTCGGCATCCTGGTCGATCGGTTCTGCAACACGCTCAAAGCGGCTGAAAAAACCCGGGGTCTCCGGGCTGAGGTTGATCAGGATCTCATGTTCATCCTCGGCATCCTCACCATGGCCAATCAGTACCGGCGTCTGTGTTGGGTCTGCCTTGCCATGCAGGCCGTGAGGGATGAAGCTGCCGTCACGAAATGTCCACAGCAGACGATCCATATGCCGCGCCTCATCCATTGAGCGGGTGTGTACAAAGACCCGGTGCCCCTGCTGGTAGGCCTTGTCAGCAAGACGGCAGGCCAGGGTGTAGCGGTTGCTGCGTGCGCCATCGGGTAATATATAGAAGCTGATTTTGGTCATTTCAACTGATTGCTGCGCTTGAGCAGCAGATGGGTCAGCAGGGTGACAGGGCGTCCGGTGGCGCCTTTATGGATGCCCGAGCGCCAGGCCGAGCCGGCGATATCCAGGTGTGCCCATTTCTGTTTTTTGGTAAAGCGTGAGAGAAAACAGGCGGCGGTGATGGTGCCGCCACCCTTGCCGCCGATATTGGCCATGTCGGCAAAGTTGCTGTCGAGCTGCTTTTGGTACTCCTCCCAGAGCGGCAGCCGCCAGGCTCTGTCATTGCAGTGCTCTCCAGCCTCCAGGATCTCGTCGGCCAGTGTATCGTTGTTGCTCAGCAGCCCGGTAGCGTGGCTGCCCAGGGCGACAACGCAGGCGCCGGTGAGGGTGGCGATATCAATCACAATGGCGGGGTTGAACCGTTCGCTGTAGGTGAGGGCGTCGCAGAGTAGCAGTCGCCCCTCGGCATCGGTATTCAGTATCTCGATGGTCTGCCCGGACATGCTGGTGACAATATCGCCCGGCTTGTTGGCGGCACCATCCGGCAGGTTTTCCGAGGCAGGCACGATGCCAACCACATTGATGGGCAGCTCAAGCCCTGCGCAGGCGGCCAGGGTGCCGATGACGCTGGCACCGCCGCACATGTCATACTTCATCTCATCCATGGCGGGGGAGGGTTTGATGGAGATGCCGCCCGCATCAAAGGTGAGTCCTTTGCCCACCAGCACCACCGGCTTGCTCCTTGCTGGGCCGCCGTGATACTCCATGATGATCAGTTTGGCGGGCTGGCGGCTGCCGCGTGATACAGAGAGGAGTGCCCCCATCTTCAGCGTCTCCATCTGCTTCTCATCCAGCACCTTGACCTTGAGTTTGCTCGATTTGCGCCCCAGTCGGCGCGCCTGCTCGGCCAGGTGGCTGGGGGTACAGATGTTGCCAGGCATGTTGCCCAGGTCTTTGGCCAGGTTGATGCCATGGGTTATGGCCTGCCCGTGAGTGACCGCTTTTTGTGCGATCTTCAGCGCCTTTCGGTCGCTGACCAGCAGGGTGAGTTTTTTTAGTGGCCGCTTGGGTGGCTTGGGGTCGCTTTTGCACTGGTCGAAGCGGTAGGTCGCTTCGTTGCTCTTGATGATGGCATCGCGCAGTTGGGTGTAGAGATCCGTGGTTGCCGGTGCCAATGCAGGCAGGCAGAGGATGGCCTCCATGGTATGACCACTGTTGAGTTTGGATATGGCTTTGCCAACGGCCTCACTGTGTTTGCTGCGGTCGTAATCTTTCTGTGTGCCGCAACCTACCAGCAGCACGCGTTCGCACAGTGTGCCGGGCAGATCATAGAGCATGAGTGTCTGGCCGGGCTCTCCATCCATATCCCCTTTTTTCAGGATGCTGGTGAGAAAACCACTGCTGGCACGGTCTACTGTTTTAGCGGCATCTGAAAGTTTGCGTCTGGAAAATATGCCCAATACCAGGCAGGGGGTGCGCTGCCTGGAGGGGTCACCCGCTTTGGCGTTGTAGTTCATCTGAACTCCTTTAAAGATTAGGTTCTCTCATCATAGGTTTTTCGTTAGGATGCCTACAATCTGGCAAATCTACAAGAATCAACCACCCGTTTTTTATGTTTTCAATTATTGATCGATATCTGTTGAGTGAAACGCTAAAGGGGCTGTTCACGATACTGACCGTGCTGTTGCTGATTTTGGTTGGACATGCCTTCATCAATAATCTTGCACGGGTGGCGATGGGTACCCTGACCAACGGGGTCATCATGGAGCTGTTGGGGCTGGAGGTGCTGCGGGTGCTTGGGATCTTGCTGCCGGCCGCCTATTTTTTTGCCATCCTCTATACGCTGGGGCGGATGTATCGGGACAATGAGATGACGGCCATGTCATCCTGCGGGCTCAGCGTGTTTCGCATCTACCGAGCCTTTCTCTATTCGATGGTGCCGCTGGCGGGGCTTGTGGCATGGCTTACGCTATCGGTGCTGCCCTGGGCCAATCAGTATATTGACGAGATCCGCCATCTGCAGAAGACAGAGACCAATGTGACCAGCATGGCAGCAGGCCGTTTCACCGAGTTCAGCCGGGGTGATCTGGTCTTCTATGTAGAAAATCTGATGCTGGATAACCGCATGCAAAATGTCTTTGTACAGAATCGGCAACACGGAAAGGTGGGGTTGATCACTGCGGAGGAGGGGTATCAGTATGAGGATGAAGAGACCGGAAGCCGCTATATTGTGCTGGAGCGCGGCTACCGCTATCAGGGCATTGCCGGGCAGGCTGACTATTCGGTGAGTGAGTTTGAAAGGTATGCGGTGCGGGTTGCACAGGAGGATCCATCATCAGCCAGACTCAGGCGCAAATCGCTCTCCTCGGAAGAGCTGATGAACTCAGAGAGTATCAGGGACAGGGCCGAGTTCCAGTATCGTCTGGCATTCCCGCTGGCGGTGGTTGTCTTTACCCTGGTGAGTGTGCCATTAAGTCGTTCATCCCCCCGCCAGGGGGTCTATGGGCGGCTGTTCATCGCCTTTCTGGTCTATTTCACCTTTTTTAACCTGCTTGGCGTTTCGGGAACCTGGATGAAGGATGGCATCACCCCAGAGTGGATGGGACGTTGGTGGGTGCATATTCTGATGCTGAGTCTGGCTGCCCCGCTGGTGCTGCGAGATTCGGTCTGGGCCTGGTCTATAAAGCGTTGGTGGCTGGCGAGGCGCACTGCATGAAGATTCTGGACATCTATATCGGGCGGGCGGTCATCCTGGGCACGGTGATGGTGATGGCGGTGCTGCTGACGCTGCTGGGGTTTCTCACGCTGATGGATGAGCTGGGAGATGTGGGTGAGGGGCGATACCAGGTTGGGGATGCCTTCCTGTTTGTATTGCTGACGCTGCCACGTTTTGCCTATGAGCTATCACCCATGGCCGCACTGCTGGGTAGCCTGATCGGGCTGGGTGGGTTGGCCAATAACTCCGAACTTACAGCCATGCGGGCGGCCGGTGTGTCGTATGCGCGCATTGTGTTGTCGGTGTTGCAGGCGGGTCTGCTGATGTTGGTGGTGGCGCTCTTTTTTGGCGAGATCATTGCGCCTGAAACAGAACAGTATGCGCAGACCATGCGTTCACAGGCGCTGGCCAAGCAGGTGACGCTTAAAACCAAGTATGGTTTCTGGGCGCGGGATGGTGGAGCCTATATCAACATCCGCAATATCCTGCCGGGGTCGCGGCTTGAGGATATCTATATCTACGAATACGGTGAAGATAAGCAGCTGAAGTTCTCTACCCATGCCGCATCGGCAAGGTATGAAAAGGATCAATGGCTGTTGCAGGATATCCGGCAGAGCCAGTTTACGGATGACGGGGTGCAGGTTCGTACCATAGAACGCGCCACCTGGGATTCAATGCTGGATCCAGGGCTGCTGAATGTGGTTTCGCTTAACCCTCATATCCTGCCAGCCTGGGGGCTTTACAAGTACATTCGCTTTTTACACACCAATGGTCAGGATGCCAAGAGCTATGAGGTGGCCTTCTGGGGCAAGATGGTCACCCCGCTGGTGACGCTGATCATGCTCTATCTCTCAATGTCCTTTGTCTTTGGTCAGCTGCGCAGCTCCGGGATTGGGCAGCGGGTCTTTCTGGGGGCGATGGTTGGCAGCGGCTTTTTTCTGATGAGCAAGGCCTTCTCATATATGGCCATCGTATATGACCTGAATGCGCTGTTTGCAGCCTCCTTCCCCGCGCTGCTGCTGCTGGGTGCTGCGCTCTTCTTGAGTTACAGGGTGAATTGAATTAGTTGCTGTTTTTGACGCGCTTTGCAGCGATCACTAGGCGGGTTTTTGAGAGCCGGTCATGCCAGGCGAGCTTGTCGTGATCGACCAGAATCCAGAGAAACCCCAACCCTGCCGCCGCCCAGGAGAGCAGGGCAGAAAAATACCGCAGCAGGGCATCGCGCCATGTGAGTGGTCTCCCATCATCACGTACGGCTCGGAGCCGCCATGCCCGCATGCCCAGTGTCTGCCCGCCTTTGATCCAGAACCACGAGAAGAAAAAGGGTGGGATAAGGCCAAAAACTATTAATTGAAAGAGCGGGTTGCGGCCTACTGAGGTGTCCCCGGCCTCCAGCCCGAGAGGTATAATAATAAGCGATGTTGCAACCATCAGAAGCGCCAGAAGCAGCAGTCCGTCATAACAGATAGCGGCCAAACGCCGAAAGAGACCCGGGGTGACGGCCTGTGTAATATCGATAGGGTTTTGTCTGCTCATGAGCAGGATTCTACCTGAAACCGGGCAGGAAATTAGGTGGTTTGAGCGCGTTTGCATTTAAATTTAGGGCAAAACTGCCAAAAGTTGACTAGAATGGACAGTAATGGCTTTCCTGTGGATGATGGGAGGTCACGGGCTAAGAATAATAATATCAAGGGTTAACCATTGAGATTTCTTGGCAATCAAGGGGGTGAGCA
Source organism: Sedimenticola sp. (assembly GCA_026989135.1). Taxonomy (GTDB): domain Bacteria; phylum Pseudomonadota; class Gammaproteobacteria; order Chromatiales; family Chromatiaceae; genus WFXD01. The sequence goes on from JALSJZ010000138.1 coordinate 36,718, forward strand.
GAATGGAGCACCGTTACGCACTGCGCAAGCCAGTGACACTGGATGTTGTTGTAACCTACCAGGCACTGGGACTGGTTCATGGGCGCACCATGAATGTCGGCCTTGGCGGCATGTATATCGAGACGGGTCGTGTCGAATTGCCGGTTAATGCGCTGATTAAAACCGCTTTTTTTCTAAATGAAGATGGGATGCACAAGCCATGCAGTGCAGATGCAATGGTGGTGCATAGCTGCGCACGCGGGGCGGGTCTGATGTTTAATGATCTCGATGATGAGCTGCACGCTGCGCTGCAACGCTTGCTGGATCGCTCCCGCGATAATGTAATGCCAGATCAACAGTGCATTGCAGGGGCGCAAATCTGATTGCATCTGTCTTGCCCCTGGAAGGCTCCGGTCAGAGCCAACAAGAGGCACCCCCGGCCTTGTATGAAAATAGGTGGTGGATGCCCAATTTCACTCATCTTCCATTGATGCAAACAGGGATATGCTGGTATACTCCAGCGCCTTAGTCGGGCGGACTCCCTCGTGATTCGATAGTAACGTCCTGATCAGAGCGGGTTTTGGTGCTGTAATACCCTTGGCAATGCCAAGCAGACGAAGCGGGCAAACAGCCCTTGCTACCAGATTTTAGAATAAAAAACCCCGGCACCGGGGTTTTTTTTCGGGTTTGGTTCGTGGCGTTTTGGTCACACTAAATTTATTGAATTATTTGAAGTGGGCCTTTGGCCCATTTTTTATTTGTGCCCTGTGCTGGGTGGTTATTGATGCGAAGTGCTCCAGACAATTTGACTCAAACAATACGCCAGGTCGTCGAGTCCATGGGTTATGAATTGGTGGGCATTGAGCTGTTGAGTCGGCAAAAACAGGGTGTGCTGCTGCGTATCTATATTGATTCCGACAAAGGCATAACGCTTGATGACTGCACAACCGTCAGTCACCAGGTCAGTGGGCTGCTGGATGTAGAGAACCCTATTGAAGAGAATTATGACCTGGAGGTCTCTTCGCCAGGCATAGACAGGCCACTGTTTGACAGAGAGCACTTTGAGCGCTTCAGAGGAAAAAAAGCACGCATCAGAATGCGCATCAGACAAAATGGTCGCCGCAGGTATGATGGGGTTTTGATGGGTGTCAAGGGTGATGATGTGACCCTTGATATAGAGGGTGAAAGGTTTAACTTACCGCTGGATCAGATTGAGTCTGCACGGCTCATACCAGAATTCTGATTAGGAATTGGAATAGATGAACAAAGAGATATTAATGGTTGTTGATGCGGTTTCTAATGAGAAATCTATCGGCAAAGAGGTCATATATGAGGCAATCGAGATTGCCTTGGCCACGGCTACGCGCAAGAAAAGCCCAGGCGATATTGATATTAGAGTTGCGATTGACCGTGCGGACGGCTCCTACGAAACCTTTCGGCGCTGGCTGGTGATAGAGGAGTTTGATGAAGAGCATGACAACCCGGATGCCCAGATCACACTGGAAGATGCACGCCAGGATCATCCGGATATCCAGGTGGGTGAATATATAGAGGAACCTGTTGAATCCATCGCCTTTGGACGGATTGCAGCTCAAACCGCGAAACAGGTGATCGTTCAGAAGGTGCGAGAGGCGGAAAGGGCAAAGGTCGTAGAGGCCTATCAGGAGCGCAAAGGTGAGCTGGTGACCGGTGTAGTCAAACGGGTGGATCGCGGCCAGATTCTGCTGGATTTGGGAGGCAACGCAGAGGCGTTGATCCCAAGAGAGGAGATGATCTCCCGTGAATCTGTACGCACAGGTGACCGTATCAGGGGTTATCTGTATGACATCCGGGCAGAGCAGCGCGGCCCACAGCTCTATGTCAGCCGTACCTGCCCCGAGCTGTTGATAGAGCTTTTTAAACTCGAAGTGCCAGAGGTCGGCGAAGGACTTATTGACATCATTGACGCGGCGCGTGATACCGGGCTACGGGCAAAAATTGCCGTACGTGCGATAGATCAGCGTATCGACCCGGTGGGTGCCTGTGTGGGCATGCGCGGCTCTCGGGTCCAGGCCGTCTCCAATGAGCTGGGCGGCGAGCGGGTAGACATCATCCTGTGGAATGAGAATCCTGCCCAGTTTGTGATCAATGCCATGTCACCTGCAGAGGTGGTCTCAATCGTTGTGGATGAGGATGCGCACAGCATGGATGTCGCCGTAAATGAGGATCAGCTCTCCCAGGCTATCGGAAGGGGCGGGCAGAATGTGCGGCTGGCAAGTGAGCTGACAGGGTGGAATCTGAATGTCATGACCGTAGAGCAGGCGGCTGAAAAGAGTGAAGATGAGGCGCGCTCCCTGATTGAAAACTTTATGAAACAGCTGGATGTGGATGAAGAGGTTGCAGTCATCCTGGTGCAGGAGGGCTTCTCATCCGTTGATGAGGTGGCCTATGTCCCGCTGAGTGAAATGCTTGAGATTGAAGAGTTTGATCAGGCCATCGTTGAGGAGCTGCGTGGGCGGGCCAAAGAGGTGCTGTTAACCCAGGCCATTGCAAAGGAAGAGGTTCTCTCTGAGGCAGAGCCTGAAGCCGACCTGCTTGAGATGAAAGGCATGGATAAAGAGTTGGCCTATGTGCTGGCCAGCCGCGGCATCAAAACCATGGATGATCTGGCCGAGCAATCCGTTGACGAGTTGATGGATATTGATGAGATGGATGAAGAGCGTGCAGGTGAGTTAATCATGACAGCGCGCGAGCCCTGGTTTGCTGAAGAGCAACAGGGATAAAGGGTACTCTGGAGGTTCATCCAAATGAATGAAGTGACAATAAGACAATTTGCTACAGATGTTGGTATCCCTGTTGATCGCCTGCTCAGCCAGCTGAGCGATGCGGGCGTGGAAAAAAGTGATCCGGATGCGAGCATCTCAGAAGAAGAGAAGGTCAATCTGCTGAACTATCTGCGTGATAGCCACGGTAAATCCGGTGAGCTTTCAACCGGCGAACCGAAAAAGATCACGCTAAAGAGAAAAACAGTCAGCCAACTACGCCAGCCGGTTGCCCAGGCAGGAAGAGCCTCGGGCAGGGCGACTGTCAGCCCTCGAGCGCGGGGTGGCAAGACCGTGAATGTTGAGGTACGCCGCAAACGCACCTATGTGAAGCGGGGCGCCGTTGCTGATAATGAGCAGGAGTCTCAGGAGGCGGAAGCCGCAAAGATAGCACTTGCAGAGCAGGCCGAAGCCAGACGCAAGATAGAGCTGGAAGATGAGGCCCGGCGGGCTGCGGAAAATGAGCGCAGGGAAAAAGAGGCGGCGCTTCGCCAGGCTGACGAAGAGGCCAAGCGGGCAGAAGCTGAGGTCAAGCGCCTGCAGGAGGAGGCAGAGCAGCGCGAGCAGGAGCAGGCTGTGGCCAACCAGGCCGCTGAGCGAGCCAAAAGCACAGAGCCTGCCAAACCGGCAAAGGGTAAGGCACAGCCAGCAGATAAAGATGCTGACAAAACGACCAAATATAAATCCAAGACAAAACCAAAAGAGTCCGGCAAGGAGCAAGGCAAAGGGGCGCGCAGGCGCGAAGAGCTGCACGTTACAGCGGCAAAGCGCGGGCGTCGTAAACAGAAGTCTGCCAGACGCCACTCCGTTGCCTCTCACCAACAGCAGGATGCCGAACATGGCTTTGTGAGGCCCACGGCTCCGGTGATCTACACAATTGAGATTCCTGAAAATATCTCGGTGGGTGATCTGGCACAGAAGATGTCTGTCAAGGCTGCTGAAGTGATCAAGACACTGATGAAGATGGGATCAATGGTGACGATCAACCAGATCCTGGATCGTGATACAGCCACTCTGGTGGTGGAAGAGATGGGGCATAAAGCGACTGTTGCTAAAGATGAGAGCCTGGAAGATGAGCTGCTCATACAGGCGGAAGAGACAGGCAAAAAAGAGCCGCGTGCGCCTGTTGTCACCATCATGGGGCATGTAGATCACGGCAAAACATCACTCCTGGATTACATAAAATCCACCCATGTTGCAGATGGCGAGGCCGGTGGTATTACGCAGCATATCGGTGCCTATCATGTGAATACGGATAAAGGGATGATCACCTTTCTCGATACGCCGGGGCATGCTGCATTCAGCGCAATGCGTGCGCGTGGAGCCAAGGTTACCGATATTATCGTACTGGTCGTTGCTGCGGATGATGGTGTGATGCCGCAGACCAAAGAGGCCATTCAGCACGCAAAGGCGGCAGAGGTGCCGCTGCTGATTGCCGTCAACAAGATGGACAAACCGGATGCCAATCCCGATCGAGTCATGCAGGAGTTATCCCAGGAGGAGGTTATCCCTGAGGATTGGGGCGGCGACACCATGTTCGTCAACGTCTCTGCCAAGACAGGGGAGGGCATTGATGACCTGCTGGATGCCATCTCACTGCAATCCGAGGTGTTGGAGCTGGAGGCGGTGGTCGAAGGGCCGGCTCGTGGCGTGATTGTTGAATCCCGGCTCGATCGCGGTCGTGGCCCGGTGGCAACGGTGCTGGTGCAATCCGGGACACTCAACCGTGGCGATATCCTGGTCAGTGGCCAGGAGTCCGGCCGGGTGCGCGCCATGTTTGATGAGAGCGGCAAGCCGGTTAAATCGGCAGGCCCATCCTTTCCCGTTGAGGTGCTTGGGCTATCCGGTGTGCCCAATGCGGGCGATGACACCATGGCGGTAGCCGATGAGCGACAGGCGCGTGAAGTGACTGCGCTACGCCAGGAAAAGATGCGTGATAGCCGCCTGGCTGCCCAGAAGGCCGCCAAACTTGACGAACTCTTCTCCCAGATGGAGCAGGGTGAGGTGAACTACGTCAACCTGATTGTCAAGGCGGATGTACAGGGCAGCGTCGAAGCACTCAAGGATTCATTGACCAAGATTGGCGCGGACGATGTCAAGGTCAAAGTGGTCGCCTCCGGTGTGGGGGGTATCAATGAGTCCGATGCCAACCTGGCCGTCACCTCAAATGCCATCATCATCGGCTTTAATGTGCGAGCAGATGCCTCGGCGCGCAAGGTCATTGAAGAGAAAGAGCTGGATCTTCGTTACTACAGCATCATCTACGAGGTGATCGATGATGTTAAGAGCGCCATCGTCGGCATGCTCTCCCCTGAAATCCGCGAAGAGATCGTGGGTCTGGCCGAGGTGCGGGATGTCTTCCGCTCTTCAAAACTGGGCTCTATTGCTGGCTGCATGGTGGTTGAAGGTGTTGTAAAACGTAACAATCCAATCCGGGTGCTGCGTGACAATGTGGTGATCTACGAAGGTGCGCTGGAGTCACTGCGCCGCTTTAAAGAGGATGCGCAGGAGGTCAAGAGCGGTATGGAGTGCGGCATCGGCGTGAAGAACTACAATGATGTGAAGCCGGGCGACCAGATCGAGGTTTTCGAGCATACCGAAGTGGCAAGAGAACTCTAAAATATGGCGCGTGAATTCAGCAGAACAGAGCGTGTCGGGTCGCAGATGCAACGTGAACTGTCGGTTCTGGTGCGTGATGATCTTAAAGATCCACGCCTGGGCATGGTGACGATTCAGGAGGTGCGTGTGGTGCGCGATTTTTCACATGCCAAGGTCTTTTTCACGACCATGGGCAGTGAGAGTGACCATCTGGCTACCACACAAATCATGAATAAAAGCGCCTCATTCCTGCGCCATGAGCTTGGGCACAGAATGAAGCTCAGAACCATTCCGCAGTTAAAGTTTGTCTATGATGACTCCATTGAACATGGCGCCCGCCTTTCGACGATGATTGAAGAGGCGGTAGAGGCAGATCAGGCAAAGCATCAGGAAGAGTAATGGGTCGCCGACACCAAAAACCACGGGGACGGGATGTTCAGGGCATTCTGTTGTTGGACAAGCCCCTGGGTGTATCCTCAAACGCTGCACTACAGCAGGTTAAAAAGATCTTTCGTGCGCGCAAGGCAGGACATACGGGCAGTCTTGATCCGCTGGCAAATGGTCTTCTGCCCATCTGTTTTGGTGCAGCCACCAAGATCTCAGCCTTCCTGCTGGATGCCAACAAGCGCTACCGGGTAAAGGTAAGGCTGGGCATCACAACCACAACGGCGGATACCGAAGGTGAAATCCTCGAGAACCGTCCCTGTGACGGTATCACGGAACAGGATATCCGCACCGTGTTAAAGAGGTTTTCCGGAGAGATTCAACAGCTGCCGCCGATGTACTCCGCGTTGAAGCACAAGGGCGAGCGGCTCTACAAGCTGGCGCGCAAAGGCATTGAGGTAGAGCGCGAACCCCGTACCGTGACCATCCATGAGATCACCCTGCTGTCTGCTGACCTGCCAGAGTTTGAGCTGGATGTAAAATGCTCGAAAGGCACCTATATTCGAACGCTGGCAGAGGATATTGGCGAGCAGCTGGGCTGTGGCGGGCATGTCTCCGCACTGCGCCGCACTGGAGTGGGGCCCTTTGGCATAGGCGGCATGGTCGACATGGCCGCCATCGAGTCAACTGCAGATCAGGGGATGGATGCGCTGGATCAACTGCTGCTGCCCACAGAGAGTGCCATAGCGGACTGGCCGGAGATCCAGCTGACGGCGGATGCCGCCTTCTACCTGCGTCAGGGGCAGGCCGTACTGGTGCCACAAGCGCCAACAGAGGGCTGGGTGCGGCTCTATGCGGATAAAACCCAATTTATTGGTGTGGGCCAGATACAGGATGATGGTAAAGTCGCACCCAAACGATTAATGTAAATTTTTTGCAACGCCTCCCTGAACTCATTGTTGGGGTGGCTCCCGGCCAACAGGCCATTTTTACTAAAACTGGAAGGTAATTTCCCATGACAATGAGCGCAGAAGAGAAGAGTGCAATCGTAAAAGAGTATCAGCGTGGCGAAGGTGACACAGGTTCGCCTGAGGTTCAGGCCGCGCTGCTGACAAATCGTATCAACCAGCTATCCGGGCACTTTGCAGAGCACAAGCATGATCACCACTCCCGTCGCGGTCTGGTGCGCATGGTCAATTCGCGGCGCAAGCTGCTGGATTATCTGAAAGGAAAAGACCTTGAGCGTTATCGTACACTGATTTCCCGTCTTGGCTTACGTCGCTAATCGACTATTTTACTGAGGAGCATAGTGTGACCCAGATTAAAAAAGAGTTTCAGTTCGGTGCCCACAAGGTCACCATGGAGACAGGCGAAGTTGCCCGTCAAGCCGATGGCGCTGTCATCATTGACATTGAAGGTACGACCGTTCTGGTGACAGCAGTAGGCAGGAAAGAGGCACAACCTGGCCGTGATTTCTTTCCTCTGACCATCAACTATCAAGAGCGGGTCTATGCTGCCGGGCGTATCCCCGGTGGCTTTTTCCGCCGTGAAGGGCGTCCAACAGAGAAGGATACCCTCACCAGCCGCCTGATTGATCGCCCATTGCGCCCGCTGTTTCCGAAAGGTTTCCTCAACGAGGTGCAGGTGGTTGCCACGGTGATCTCCCTGAATAAAGAGATTGACCCGGATATCCCTGCATTGATTGGCGCATCGGCCGCACTGGCCATCTCTGGCATGCCATTCAATGGCCCCATTGGTGCAGCCCGCGTAGGTTATAAAGATGGTCAGTATCTGCTGAATCCCAGCAGATCCGAGCTGGCCGATTCAGATCTGGATCTGGTGGTTGCAGGGACTGAAAATGCAGTGCTGATGGTTGAGTCAGAAGCAGACCAGCTCTCTGAAGAGGTGATGCTGGGTGCGGTACTGTTTGGACACGAGCAGATGCAGGTAGCGATCCAGACCATCAATGAGCTGGCGGAAGAGGTCGGCAATCCCTCCTGGGATTGGGCTGCGCCTGAGAAGGATGCCTCCATTGCTGAGAAGGTTGCTGAGACCTGTGCAGCGGACATAATGGCAGCTTATTCAATTGCTGATAAAATGGCTCGCCAGGATCGCATGAGCGAGATTCGCACCGCTGTCGTCGAGAAGCTCTGTGGTGATGACGAGGGCGCGCTGCCCGAGTCCGAGGTACGTGATGCCGTGTCAGCACTGGAGAAGCGCACCGTGCGTTCCAGAATCCTGGCCGGTGAGCCGCGCATCGACGGGCGTGACACCCGCACCGTGCGCCCCATTCAGGTGCGTACGACCATACTGGAGCGCACCCACGGTTCTGCACTCTTTACCCGTGGCGAGACCCAGGCCATCGTGGTGGCCACACTGGGCACCGAGCGCGATTCCCAGATCATCGACGCACTGGAAGGCGAGTACCGCGAGCGTTTCATGCTGCACTACAATTTCCCTCCCTACTGTGTGGGTGAGACCGGCTTCATGAGTGGCCCCAAACGGCGCGAGATTGGCCACGGCCGACTGGCAAAACGTGGCATCCAGGCGGTTATGCCAGATGCAGAGACATTCCCGTACTCCATCCGCGTGGTCTCCGAGATCACCGAATCCAACGGCTCCAGCTCCATGGCCAGCGTCTGCGGCACCAGTCTGGCGCTGATGGACGCCGGCGTACCCATTAAAGCGCCGGTTGCTGGTGTGGCAATGGGGCTGATCAAGGATGAGGGTGCCTTTGCGGTGCTGACCGACATCCTGGGCGACGAAGATCACCTGGGTGATATGGATTTCAAGGTGGCCGGCACCCATGAGGGCATCACCGCGTTGCAGATGGACATCAAGATTCAGGGCATCACCCGCGAAATCATGGAGGCAGCGCTGGATCAGGCCAAAGAGGGTCGCCTGCACATCCTGGATGAGATGAGCAAGAACCTCGACACCCACCGTGAAGAGATGTCCGAGCATGCCCCGCGCATCCTCTCCATCAAGATCAACCCGGACAAGATCCGTGATGTGATCGGCAAAGGCGGCGTAACCATTCGCAGCATTACCGAAGAGACAGGTGCCACCATCGACGTCAGTGATGATGGCATAGTCAAGGTCTTCTCGGTTGACCGGGCCGCCGGTGAAGAGGCCAAAAAACGCATCGAAATGATCACGGCTGATGTCGAAGTAGGCACCATCTACGACGGCAAGGTTGCCCGCCTGATGGACTTTGGTGCCTTTGTCACCATCCTGCCGGGTAAAGATGGCCTGGTACATATCTCACAAATCTGCGAAGAGCGGGTCGAGAAGGTGAGTGACAAACTCTCTGAAGGCGACAAGGTCAAGGTCAAGGTTCTGGAAGTTGATAAACAGGGCCGGATTCGCCTTAGCATGAAGGGTGTTGAACAGGGGTAGCCAACCTGTCATGTTTATGCATAAAGAGGGAGCCTTTGGCTCCCTCTTTTTTTGATGCCTTTGCAACATCAAAAGCAGGGGGGGGGATCTATAGCCAATCAATAATTTAAACTCTTTGTGAGTTGTAAAATTCGGATAGGCTCTAAATTATTACTGAATCACTGATTCCATTTTTCTGACAAGTCCTACTTGGCTGTCAGGATATTCTGACAGAGAGATGGATGAGCACAGATAAACTACTTTTGCCGAGACACTGCTTGATGTGGTTGCAATTGAAACAAAAACAGAAATAAAAACGTCATTGCATTACAAATTGCAATGACTTAGATTAAAGGCAGCTGAGGCGGACGGATTCTTAATGGAGCTAGCCTCGATAATAAAAGCTCTTCAATGGAGAATGATGGAATTTAACTTAAGTTATTCTGATAATTCATAGTTAGTAGCCCCATAAGCAATAATAGACTGAGCATAGCATTAAGTTTAGTGCGAGTGTTTTTTGCTGAACTGCTAGCGGTGCTTGATTTGCTAAGTTGAATTGAAAACTACCAGCTGTGAACTATTAGCACTCTCTAATTTTGCTCTGAAATAATACAGATCTGCCAAATGTAGATGCATCAAATCTATTTCACTGCGGCTGAATATGAAAATGGAACCTCTAGGAAACTAGAATGTTCGACCAAAAATAGTAAAGGAAAGGGAAAAATAATGGGATTCAACGAGCAATCTTTGGTATCGAAGAAAATAGTGCCTATGTCTGTTGTTCAACAGATATTGGTGCTTTTCCTGGTGATTCCAATAGCGGCTATGGCTGCCTCTTCTACTTCTCCTGAAATTCTAAGTCGCACACTTCATGATCGATTTGGTTAGCAGACAAATCTGCTATTGGCAACAGTGAATCAAAGCTTGTATGAAACTGCTGCACTTATAAATCAGTTTGTAAAAGCGCATAAGAATGGTGGTTTTAGTGAAGGTGCATTGACTGCGGGTCAAAAAATGCAGATAGATGCCAAATTGCATGAACTAGAGATTATTCAAGCAGAAGTTAAAACCAGCATCCAACAAACAATATCTGAACATAAATCTGGAGTTATAAAGCGGCATGCACGAAGAAAAATGCTCTTCCTTCAGGAGCAAGGTCAACCTGTATCGGCACAAAGTGTTACGAACAAAAAAAGCAGACAAAAGCAGAAAAAACCATTTCAACAAAGGCTAGCAAAACGGTTTGATCATTTAAGTGCTGCCTTGTTGGAAATTCGTAATGCACAAGATACCGCTACAGTGGAAGAGGCCCTTGCTAATGCAGAGAAATTATTAAAAAAATATCGTAGAACTGTGGCTAGAAAAGGGGCAGTTGTACTGCCAAAAAATGCAGAGGCACTGCCTGCAAAGCTAACCCATCTTTCGATTCCACTGACAATAATCTTCGCAAAAACAGACGGATAGAGTTTTCAGCGACCATCCTATGGCACTACAGATTTGATTTCTTGGCTAAGACTTGGGCTCAGACGAGGGTTTTTT
>JALSJZ010000139.1 GCA_026989135.1 Sedimenticola sp.
CTGCAATAAAGTCCCGCCCAATATGAAATGCCTGAGCCAGGCCACCGGGGTCGGGCTGTACCGCATAGTTCAGCTGGATACCCCACTGGCTTCCATCTTCAAGCAGTGTCTTGAAGAGCGGCGCATCCTGCGGTGTTGTGATGATTAGAATATCCCGGATACCGGCCATCATCAGAATCGCCAATGGGTAGTAGATCATCGGTTTATCGTAGATGGGCAGTAGCTGCTTGCTCACAGCACGGGTGAGTGGATAGAGCCGGGTGCCAGAGCCACCGGCCAGTATGATGCCTTTCATGAATCTTCCTACGGCTGACCCAGCCGCTCACCCCGATAACTGCCATCCATCACACGTTTGCACCATACGGCATTATCAATATACCAGCGCACAGTTGCGCGCATCCCGGACTCAAAGGTCTCTTGCGGCTCCCAACCCAGTTCGCGCTTGATCTTGGATGCATCGATGGCATAGCGTCGGTCATGACCCGGTCGGTCTGTAACAAAATGTTTGAACTGGGCGTGGGGGATGTGGGATGAGTGCGGTATAAGTTCATCCAGAATGGCACAGAGGGTGTCGACCACTTCAAGATTGGTCTTCTCGCTATTGCCGCCGATATTATAGACCTCACCCGGTCTCCCCGCCTCCAGCACCCGCCAGATGGCACGGCAGTGATCCTGTACATACAACCAGTCACGAATATTACCACCATCACCATAGATCGGCAGTGGCTTACCCACGGTGGCATTCTGGATCATCAGCGGGATCAGCTTCTCCGGGAACTGGCAGGGGCCATAATTATTGGAACAGTTGGTAGTGACTACCGGCAGCCCATAGGTGTGATACCAGGCACGCACCAGATGATCCGACGCGGCCTTGGATGCCGAGTAGGGTGAGTTTGGCGCATAGGGTGTCTCTTCAGTGAACAGCCCTTCAGCCCCCAGTGAACCATAGACCTCATCGGTGGAGACATGCAGAAACCGGAATGACTCCGCCTGCTTTTCAGGCAACGTCGAACAGTATTGCCTGCTGCACTCCAGCAGATTGAGGGTGCCGACCACATTGGTCTGGATAAAATCATCCGGGGCATCAATGGAGCGGTCGACATGGCTCTCTGCCGCAAAATTCACCAACGCTGAAGGCCTGTAGCGCCGTAACAGATCAGAGACCAGCTCCTTGTTGCATATATCACCCTGCACAAAGGTGTAGCGATCACCCTCTTCAATATCCGCCAGGGTGTCCAGATTGCCTGCATAGGTCAGCAGATCCAGATTGATCACCCTGACATCCTGCTGACTCATCAGCAGGTGAATAAAGTTACCGCCAATGAATCCTGCACCGCCTGTTACCAGTAGTGTTTTCATGAGGTTCCCCCTCAGAATGGAATATCATCATCAAAATCAGCATCCGCTGCTGGAGCCGATGAAGAGGGCGCTGAATTTTGCGCCGGGCGTCCACCACTATTGGCACCCGCATTCTGGGTACCCGCACCCGCATTCTGGTTGAACGCAGTACTGCCGCCGGAAGCACCACGGCTATCCAGCATCTGCATCTGGTCAGCAATAATCTCGGTGGTATAGCGATCCTGGCCATTTTTATCCTGCCACTTTTTTGTCTGCAAGCGGCCTTCCACATAGATTTTGGAGCCTTTTTTACAGTACTCACCCACAATCTCACCCAGACGCCGAAAGAAGACTACGCGATGCCACTCGGTTCGCTCCTGCGTCTCTCCGGTATTCTGATCCTTCCAGGACTCTGAGGTCGCCAATGAGACATTGGCCACTGCATTGCCATTGGGCATGTAACGCACCTCTGGATCCTGTCCCAGATTACCGATAAGAATCACTTTATTGATGCCACTTCTTGCCATGTTATTCTCCTTACTCTAATTGCTCTTCAAATATCAGTACTCCGCCAAGATTATATTGGCGGACTCAGTTGGTCTGTCAGCGTTCATGGCAAGGCGCGTCTCGCAGC
>JALSJZ010000140.1 GCA_026989135.1 Sedimenticola sp.
GCAGCGAAACACCACAGGAACGCTGAGTTCGTCAATATAACCTTGGCAGAGTATCAGCCAACTCTACACTTCGGCCGTTGAAAATTCATCCAGTGCCGACGGGTCAATAATGGCAGGGTCTATCTTCAAATAGGCTACACCCTCTTCACTGACAATCACAGCCTCGACCACGCCAGGCACCAACCTGATGCGCTGCAGCAGATCATCCGCCTCATCTGCCGCTATGTCACCCACATGCAACAGCTGATTACGCAGATTGCGTGGCCGACTCATGCCCGATGCCAGCAAAAACCACAAACTCGCAGCGATTGCACCCAACAAAAAGACACCACCAAAACCAAAATGGCCCTGCATCCATCCACCTAAAAGGCCACCAAGAAATGAGCCTGTAAACTGGGAAGTGGAGTAGATACCCATCGCAGTTCCCTTGCTCTCTGCCGGAGCCATCTTGGAGACCATCGAGGGCAGCACCGCCTCCAGCAGATTAAAGGCGACGAAGAAGAGCAGCAGTGCCACCACCAGCCCTGTCAGCGAGCTGTATAGAAAATAGAAACCGACCTGAGCCAACCCCATAACCAGGATCGCCCCCAGAAAGACCTCCTTCATCCTGTGCTTTTTCTCGGCCAGGATGATAAAAGGCACCATAAGCACAACCGAGCCTAACAGAACCGGCAGATAGATCTGCCAATGCATTGCGCTCTCCAGCCCCAAAACATCACGCAATATCAGTGGCACAGCCATGAAGATAGAGGTGATTGTCATATGCACCGTCAGGATGCCATAGTCCAGCCGCAGCAGATCAGGATTGCGCAGCACCCGGGAAAACTGCCCGCTAACCGCCTCGGTATCGCGGTGGAGATGAGAGCGCTCAGGCTGCGGCTGAGGCACCAGAAACAGCGCAACAGCCATGCCACCTATCGCCAAAACCGCTGTCATCCAGAAGATACCGGGGACACCAATCCAGCCATTGAAGACCGGCCCCAGAACGAGTGCCAGCATGAAGGAGGCACCAATGCTCATGCCAATGATAGCCATCGCCTTGGTGCGCTGCTCCTCTCGCGTCAGATCTGCCGCCAGCGCCATGACGGCTGCTGCAATGGCTCCACTGCCCTGCAGGGCACGACCAATGATGACACCTGTGATGCTGTCTGAGAGCGCGGCTACAACACTGCCAATCGCAAAGATAAGCAATCCGCCCACAATCACCGGCTTACGGCCAATGTGGTCAGAGAGCATACCAAAGGGGATCTGCAACAGCGCCTGGGTCAGGCCATAAGCACCAATCGCAACGCCCACCAGCAGTGGCGTCACCCCCTCCAGCTCATCGGCATACAAAACAAAGACCGGCAGAATCATAAAAAAGCCCAGCATACGCAGGGCATAGATACCGGCCAGGGAAAATGTTGCCCGCTTCTCAATGGCGGACATTCCGTTGTTATTCTCTTTGCTCACTTCAATATCTTTTTTTGCATTCAGGGCGGGGCTGAAGCTCGAACTCTTTGCGCATAAAACAGCAGACCGCGTATAGTAGCAGGTTCGCTTTTTTGTCGATACGAAACGCATGAAAAACATCCTGATTCGCGGGGCGCGCACCCACAATCTGAAAAATATTGATCTGGATCTGCCGCGGGACAAACTGATTGTCATCACCGGACTCTCCGGCTCCGGCAAGTCATCACTGGCCTTTGACACCATCTATGCCGAGGGACAGCGCCGCTATGTGGAGTCACTCTCCGCCTATGCCCGGCAGTTTCTCTCGATGATGGAGAAGCCGGATGTCGACCATATCGAAGGGCTGTCACCGGCCATCTCAATCGAGCAGAAGAGCACCTCTCATAACCCCCGCTCCACGGTTGGCACCATCACCGAGATCTACGACTACCTGCGGCTGCTCTTCGCCCGCGCAGGCACCCCCTGTTGCCCCACCCATAAACAGCCGCTGGAGGCACAGACCGTCAGCCAGATGGTCGATCAGGTGCTGGCACTGCCCGAAGGGAGCAAACTGATGCTGCTTGCCCCTATCGTTTCAGAGCGCAAGGGTGAACACCAAAAGCGGCTACAGGAGCTACAGGCCCAGGGCTTTATCCGCGCCCGGATCAACGGTGAGATCTATGAGATCAGCGACGCCCCCGAGCTGGAGCTGCACAAGAAACACAACATCGAAGTGGTGGTCGACCGCTTCAAGGTGCGCACCGTACAGGAAAGTACAAGCCAGACGCCGGGAGCTGCCGCAGACCTGCAGCTGCGCCTCTCTGAATCCTTCGAAACCGCACTGCGCCTCTCCGAAGGGCTGGCGCACATTGCCTGGATGGATGAGAGCGACCAGCCTGAGCTGATCTTCTCCGCCAACTTTGCCTGCCCACACTGCGGCCACAGCATTGCAGAGCTTGAGCCGCGCCTCTTCTCCTTCAACAACCCGGTCGGCGCATGCCCCACCTGTGACGGTCTCGGCATCGAACAGTTCTTCGACCCGGAGAGGGTGGTGGCTCAACCTCATCTCAGCCTCGCAGCCGGGGCAGTGCGCGGCTGGGATCGCCGTAACGCCTACTATTTCCAGCTCATCTGTTCGCTCGGCAGACATTACAAATTTGATGTGGAGAGCCGCTGGGATAAGCTGCCCAAAAAGATCCGCCAGGCGATCCTGTTTGGCAGCGGCGACGATGCCATCGAGTTCAGCTACATCAATGAACGCGGCAACAGCAACACCCGCAGCCACCCCTTCGAAGGGATCATCTGCAACATGCAGCGCCGCTATCGGGAGACCGAATCCAATGCGGTGCGCGAAGAGCTGTCACGCTACATCTCCAGCCACTCCTGCCCCAGCTGCAAAGGCACCCGGCTGAACGAGGCGGCACGCCACGTCTTTATTGCCGAAGTGAATCTGCCCGCCATCAGCGCCATGCCGGTCGGCAAGGCGCTGCACTTTTTTGAGCAGCTCTCCCTGCCGGGCAAGCGGGGTGAAATCGCCGCCAAGGTGGTCAACGAGATCAACCAGCGGCTCCAGTTTCTGGTCAATGTGGGGCTGGACTACCTGACCCTCAGCCGCAGTGCCGAGACCCTCTCGGGTGGCGAAGCTCAGCGCATTCGGCTGGCCAGCCAGATCGGTGCCGGGCTGGTCGGTGTGATGTATGTACTGGACGAACCCTCCATCGGGCTGCATCAGCGTGACAATGGGCGGCTGCTCAAAACCCTGACCTACCTGCGCGACCTGGGCAATACCGTGATTGTAGTGGAGCATGATGAAGAGGCAATCCGCAGCGCCGATCATGTGGTCGATATCGGCCCGGGAGCCGGGGTTCACGGCGGCCGGATCATCGCCGAGGGGAAAGCCAGGGATATTGAGAAGAGCGCAGAGTCGCTGACCGGGCAGTACCTCTCAGGAAAACGCCAGATCAAGATACCGGAAAAACGCACAGCGGCGGATCCTGCCAGACAGCTGCAAATCCTGGGGGCATCGGGCAACAACCTGAAAACCATAGATGCTGAGATTCCCGTCGGGCTACTCACCTGCATCACCGGCGTCTCCGGCTCAGGCAAATCGACCCTGATCAACGACACCCTCTACCCGGCTGCCGCCATGCAGCTCAATGCCGCCGGCCACCGCAACTCGGCACCCTGCACCCGCATTGAGGGGCTGGAGCATTTCGACAAGGTGGTCGATATCGACCAAAGCCCCATTGGGCGCACCCCACGCTCCAACCCGGCCACCTACACCGGGCTCTTCACCCCCATCCGCGAGCTGTTTGCCGCCACCCATGAGGCGCGCTCACGCGGGTATAACCCAGGGCGTTTCAGCTTCAATGTAAAGGGCGGACGCTGCGAGGCCTGTCGTGGCGACGGTGTCATCAAGGTAGAGATGCACTTTCTGCCCGATCTCTATGTGATGTGCGATCTCTGCAAGGGTAAACGCTACAACCGCGAAACCCTGGAGATCAGATACAAAGGCAAGAGCATCAACGAGGTGCTAACCATGACAGTGGAGGATGCGCTGGAGTTCTTCTCCCCCGTCCCTTCGCTCAGACGCAAACTACAGACGCTGATGGATGTGGGGCTGTCGTATGTGCAGCTGGGACAGAATGCCACCACGCTTTCCGGCGGCGAGGCACAGCGGGTCAAGCTCTCCCGTGAGCTGTCGAAACGGGACACCGGCAACACGCTCTATATATTGGACGAACCGACCACCGGGCTGCATTTTCATGATGTGCAGCATCTGCTGGAGGTGCTGCACCGGCTGCGCAATCACGGCAACACCGTCATCGTCATCGAGCACAATCTGGATGTGATCAAGACCGCCGACTGGGTCATCGACCTGGGGCCAGAGGGGGGGGACAGAGGCGGCGAGATCATCGCCCGCGGCACACCAGAGCAGGTGGCCGCTACGAAGGAGTCCTATACCGGGCAATTCCTGAAGCAAGTACTAAAAGCACGCTTAAATCACAGATAGACACCAATGAAAAACCTGTGTTTATCTGTGGTTCAAGCTGTTTTTTCCTGGGATGGGTTAACCGGATACTCATTAACGCACCTCATCTGATTTTTGCTTTGAGCGGGAAATGCTCTGGATGCTCTATTATCTCTTCTGTTAAATCAACGTCGATATCCGGCCAGTAAAAATGGCCGGGAGATTGCTCCTCTACATTGAGGATTGATTTAATCGCCTGATCTTTAAACCACGGAAAATCCTCATATGATATGAATAGCTCTTTATCATGGGTCAAGAGCCATACACCATGAACGGAGATATTTGTTACCTCAACGGCTAAAGTGCTGTTGCCATGCGCTAATGAGTTCATTGTAATGGCTCTCAACAAGTGATTCGATCTCTTTCAACTGCTTTCTTGAATAATGGTAGTTCTTTGCAAGCTCAATTTCTGGCTCTAACCAGAATTTAGCCTCACCATTACCAGATAATACGTGAACATGGATTCGCTCCTCTTCACGTGAGAAGAAGAAAAACCTGTATCCACACTCTCGAAATACCGTTGGACTCACTTCTCTTCCTTTGCATGACATCCCTTAACGGGATGTCATGCCCTGGCTTCCTGGTTAGCTCCAAACCTCTTCCGAGATCTTCAAGCGCTCTACCGGGCTATCCTCCAGCAGATGCTGCTCTACGATCTCGGTCACATCTTCCACGGTAACCTTGGCATACATAATGCCTTCCGGGTAGACCAATACACTGGGCCCCTCTTCACAAGGCCCCAGACAACCTGATGTGGTCACCTGAAAACGCCCCCACAGCCCCTTCTCCTCAAACAGGCGGCGAAACTCATCTACCAAAGGCACTCCACCGCGCGCTGTGCAGGAGCCCTTTGGATGTGCTTCCGGGCGATTCTGTACACAGACGAACAGATGTTTTTCTGGTTTAGGCATATCAACTCCTCTATCTATCTCATTAAAAAAACGGGGTTGGCTCTGCTACGCCGCAGCCTCTGTATTGCGCGTCTGCCACCACTGCTCTGCCAGCTGGCAGGCCTGTTCACGTTCGGTTACTCGCCCCAGGCCACGCAGTACAAGCGCCACGGTTTCAATCACAGCGGCACGGCCATAGCTATCTTCCTCGCGGCCATCCCACACTGCGCTGAAGTGGTCAAGATCAAGATTCTTTGATGGACTCTGAGCCCCATCAGCTGGCCACTCCTCTTCCCAGCAGATGCCGTCGCTCAGGCCGTAGAGTTTGCAGGGGGCACCTAAAATACGCTCAAATTCCCCGCTGCTGCCTTGAATGGAGAGGCTTTTCTGCTGTTTCATCAGGTGCGCTGCACGCTGGTGGAGCGGCGCATAGTGTGGACGATGCACACCGTGCAATGTCAGTGATGCGGAAAACGGATTCAGCATGCGGGCGATGGTATGCATGGGCGTACGCAGACCCAGCTGTTTGCGGTATCCCAGCAGCTCCTGAACAATGCCCGAGAGGTTTTCAACAGGCAGGTAGGCAAACCCCTCCTGGCGGATCTTTGCCGCCGCCTGGGAGAGCAGGCGGCAAGGCTCTATCCCCAGCATCCGCAGCGCGGCCGGGATATAGAGCCGCTCGTCACGGCGCGAATAGCCATGCATAAATACCGGGTAGCCATTGCGGGCAAGCAGCAGTGCCGCCAGCAGAAACCAGGGCGGCTGCATGCTTTTTCCGGCATAGGCTGGCCAATCAACTGCAACCGGCGGCGGATCAGCGGGGGTGGGAAGACCCTCCCGCAGCGCCTCGGCAAAACCCGCCATCTCCTCCGGGGTTTTCTGCTTAAGCCGTAGCAACATCAAAAAGGCACCCACCTGCTGAGGCTCCGCCTCATAGCAGGCAATATCCGTCATGGCGGCACGTGCCTCTTCCTGGGTTAACGAGCTGCCACGGTCAAGTTTTCTGATATAACTGGCAAAGGGGTGCTCACAGGCCATAGGTTCGGTTCACTCCACCGTGCTGGTGGATGCCAGCAGAAAATCGTAACAGTTGTCCCGGTTTTTTCTGCTGCCTCTCAACTTCATGGCCGCACGCGGATGCTGATTCAGGTGGCCACTGATGCCATAGATGTCGTTAAAGCCCCACTCGATCTTTTTGCGCAGTGGCACAAACTCCTCTTGAATGACCTTATACAGCGGCTTGGTATCGAACTTCGGGTTTTGCAGGAAATTGAGCAGCAGCTCCAGGTTGCAGTTGCCTGCGCCACGCCCGATGCCATTGATGGTGGCGTCAAGCAGGTTTACCCCGTCAATAATGGCCTGTTGGGTATTTGAGAAGGCCAGTTGCTGATTGTTGTGCGCATGAAAACCCAGCTCTTTATTGGGCGCATGCTTCTTGTAGAGCTCGACATAGGAGGTGATCTGCTCCGAGTAGAAGGCACCAAAGCTGTCGACGAAATAGAGGTAGTCGACCTCATCGGCCTCATTGACCGCCTCCAGCGCCTCGATCAGATCATCCAGGATCACGGCTGAGGGGGCCATGATGTTAATAGTAGTCAGATAGCCCAGATCTTTGGAACGGCGCGCCAGATCGATCCCCTTTTCAATATCCGGCACATAGCAGGCGGTGCGCATCATATCGATTGGACTCTGATCCCGTGGCTGCAGCGCGCTGACATCCACCCTGCCCACATCGAACATCACTGCAACCAGGGGTGGATTATCGCACTCATAGGAGTCAACGACCGCCTTGATCTCGTCATCATCGCAGAAGTTCCATTTACCCCATTTATCACGCGGATACTCATCGCTTTCAGCCAGCTTTTTGCCCAGCTCAATAATATCGACACCTGAGTCACAGGCGGCCCGGTAGACGGCCTTCACAAAGTCGTCGGTAAACTGGTAGTTGTTGATCAAACCACCATCACGGATGGTGCAGTCCAGCACCTTAATCTCTTCTCGAAACATTATCTTATCTCTTGTTTGCGTAGCTTACCGCCCTTCGGAAGCGGGGCTTTAGTCCTGCCTGCTGCAAGGTAAAGCCGGTGATTATTGCAATTTGTTGCCTGCTAATCCAGGGATGATCTCCGAAAAATCATGAATTACAGGAAAACCGGTCACCTTGCGCACCGGCCCACACGAATCAGGCTTCACCACAGCCAGCAGCCAGTGAATGCCATAGTCACGGGCAGAATGAAGCACTGCCAGGCTGTCATCCACAAAAAGGGTACGTTGCGGGTCAAAGGGTTCGCGCTGTTGCAGCCTGCTCCAGAACTGTGGATTCTCCTTTGGCAATCCAATATCGTGGGCGCAATGTACCGCATCAAAACAGCCACCCAACTGCGTTCGATCCAGCTTTAACGCCAGCGCCTTCTGATGGGCATTGGTCACCAGCACAATACGCCGACCACTGACACGCAGTGCGGCAAGGAAATCGGTGACGTGCGGATGCACCGCAATCAGGTGATCCACCTCCTCCTTCAGCAGCGCAATATCCAGCCCCAGCTCCCGGCTCCAGTGATCCAGACAGTACCACTCCAGCCTCCCCTCCACCTCCTTGTAGCGCAGGGCAAGCTCTGCCTGCGCCTCTTCATCGCTTATGCCTTTATCTCTGGCGTAGCACTGGGGGACATGGCGCTGCCAGAAGTAGTTATCAAAATGAAGATCTAACAAGGTGCCATCCATATCCAGAAATACAGCATCCACCTCACTCCAAACAACCATGGTACACGACCTTACCCATCATAAAAGAGCATCCCGCACAGCGGTATAAGCACTCTTGCAAAACATAGTACTCTACTCGGTTTTTTAAATTAAAAAATATATATCGGCTACTCCTAAAGTTGTAGTTTTTCATGCCGTAAAAGCAACTGAACTGCGTCGGTTTGTTGCTTTGCACATCAACAAGCCATCAAAAAAACAGATTACATCATGGCCACAGGTTGGCATTTGGAGCACCGAAAAATGAATGAATTATCGCTTAAGCGCAAACTGGCCATGGGTATAACGGCCATTATACTGGTCACCGTACTTCTTGGTACCACGGTGTTCTATTCACTGCAAAAAAGTAAGTGGGACTCCGACATTGTGAATACCGCCGGACGCCAGCGCATGCTCAGCCAGTCCATGTCCAAATCCGCCCTGGGCTTCTCTTTGGCAAAAAATGCACTGCAGGCCTCACAAGCAAAGGTTACCGAGCTGGATCGCTACATCACAAAGATGCGTGGCACCTATGCCGGCATGATTATCGGCCCTGCAAAAAAGGCGGGCT
>JALSJZ010000141.1 GCA_026989135.1 Sedimenticola sp.
CATACCCTGTTACCAAAAACAGATCAGCCTCTGCGCTTTTTTGCCGTCTTCTTCTTTATTGGCAACGGCAGGCTCTCCTGACTGCCCAGCCACTCAAGAATAGGATCCCACTGCACCAGATCCTGGTAAACGCTTGAGGGTGCCATTTCAAAGATCCCCAACCCCCGTTCCGCTGAGCGAATATAGTTCTGGCTCTCGCGCAAAGAGGAGAGAAAAGGGATATCCAGGCTGTTCAGAAACCTCTCCAGCTGCTGGTAGATGATCGTATTCTCTCTCACCCGGTTGGCTACAACCGCAATGCGTGTACGATGGCGTGATACCTGTCGACTGACCAGCAGCTCATGTATAAACCGCGAGCAGGCTCGAATGTCAATCGGTGACGGCATAACCGGAATGATCAGCGTTTGAACCTGCCGTAAAATAGTATTAATCTCTTTACCATGGATACCTGCGGGCACATCCATAATCAGGTACTCCGTCCCTTTGGGCACACGAAAGCCAGCCTCAACGGCGTTAATGCCCGTGATGGATGGAATCCCCGTATAGTCCTGGCGAGCCACCAGCCAGTCCAATGCAGAACCTTGTGGATCAAAGTCAACCAGCGCCACCTTGTCGCCCTCATCGGCAAACCAGGTGGCGATATTGGTTGCCAGTGTGGTTTTGCCGCAGCCTCCTTTGGAGTTCATCAACATGATTGTACGCATAGATCTATTCAGCCCTTTATAGATTGTTACTCATTCGGCAGCTGCCCCCGCCACTGATTGACAATATGACAGAACAGCTCTGCCGTCTTCTCTGCATCATAGATAGCCGAGTGTGCCTCCTGCTCATCCCAATCAATGCCCGCAGCCTCTGCCGAACGCGCCAAAACAGTCTGCCCATAGGCCAGGGCAGAAAAAGAGACCGTATCCAGGGTACTGAAGGGATGAAAAGGATTGCGTTTAAATTTAGTGCGCTCTACTGCTGCATTAATAAAGCCAAGGTCGAAGCTCGCATTATGCCCAACCAAAATAGCGCGATTACAGTGGCTGGCCTTGACTGCCTTGCGAATGGGGGTAAACACCTTCTCCAGCGCCTGCCTTTCCGATAGCGCCATGCGAAACGGGTGGTCAGGATCAATACCCGTAAAAGCCAGCGCCCTCGGATCAAGATTTGCATCTGGAAAAGGCTCCACATGGCACGCATGGGTCTCTGCCGGCTGCAGAAACCCCTCATCATCCATACAGATAATGACCGCAGCAATCTCAAGCAGCGCATCCCTGTTGGAGTTGAAACCGCCCGTCTCTACATCCACCACAATCGGGAGAAAGCCCCGGAAACGGTGTGCAATTTTTGGATTATAAGGACAGCCACTCATATCGCTACAGAATAAGATAAGCGTGACTCTATGAATAGAGGCAAATTTCAACCATGCATGATTACAGGCACCACAGTACAAGCAGATTGTTTGCAGCACTGGATGCGTTTAGAGCCTGCCCATAAAGTCAGTGTGCCATTACCGATGATCGCTCAGCTATGCCGCTATTGAGTTGCTGCTGGATCTGGAGTGGAAAGCAAGTGAGGAGAGATGCCCAATATGAAGGTCTGGTGGCGATGGTCAATCTTGATGTTCAGCGCCAGGCTGGAAAGCGGGTTACCGTGCAGGCAGATCATTACCCGCCCCCCTTCCATCTACAGCGGGCCGCCATAATCAAAACCCGCCTCTTCAATGACATTTTTGACCAGATCGTCATCACAGGCTGGCTCAATCGTCACTTCACTGACGGCAACATTTACATCAACCGTCGCATCGGGAAACGCCTCTTGCAGCGCCTTTGCTACCGCACTTGAGCAACCACAACAGGTCATGCCTTCTACTTTGTAGGTCTTGAGCATTTGTTAATTCCTATTGATAAATTCGCAGGTTAATATCAACTTGTACCTAAATCCTGCAAGTGATCGTGCTTGCAGAGTGTAAGATATTGATTCGTAGAGTGAATGACAACTTTGAGTGTCATCCTTATTGTGATGGCCGAAAAGCTTCATATCGCTATACGGATCAATAGCTTGCGCTATGTGAGTGCGAGCACTTGCAGGATTTAGGTTGTATCTAGGAGGCTGTCCGAGAATAGGAGCCACAGTGAGGAAAAGCTGGATTTGGCCAGATTCCTCCATTATTTTCGTTAAATATGCCCAATATTCGCCTCAAATAATGAAAAAACCTGACTCAAACCAGCTTCCCCTCACCATGATTCCTATTCTCGGACAGCCTCCTAGAAGCCCCGTACGTATTCACTTTACAATGGCAGGCTGTTTGCCCCAGCGCTTTAGCAGCAGGGAGTTAGAGACCACACTGACCGATGACATCGCCATCGCAGCCCCCGCAATAACCGGGCTGAGCAGACCCAACGCTGCCATTGGAATGGCAATTAGATTATAGATCAGCGCCCAGAAAAGATTCTGCCAGATCTTGCGGCGGGTGGCGCGGGAGATGCCAAGC
Organism: Sedimenticola sp.; assembly: GCA_026989135.1. Classification (GTDB taxonomy): domain Bacteria; phylum Pseudomonadota; class Gammaproteobacteria; order Chromatiales; family Chromatiaceae; genus WFXD01. The sequence continues at coordinate 2,480 of JALSJZ010000141.1, forward strand.
GCCTGCACAACCAGTGCGGGGTCACCACGCATCAGGGTGATGCCAGCCGTATGCATGGCAACATCGGTACCAGTGCCCATCGCCATGCCAATATCGGCGGCAGCCAGTGCCGGGGCATCATTGATGCCATCACCCACCATCGCCACCACGCGACCCTCTGATCTAAGCCGCTGGATCTGGGATGCCTTCTCTTCCGGCAGAACCTCCGCCACCACCTGACTGATGCCTACGCTGCTGGCAACCGCAGCCGCAACCTGCGGATTATCGCCGGTCAACATAACCGGCTCGATACCCAGTGCCTTGAGCGCTGCGATAGCCTCCCTGGCATTGGCCTTGACCGGGTCGGTTACCGAGATAAAACCCAGCAGCTGAAGCGAATCCTGCCTGCGGGCGATCCACATCCGGGTTTGATGCTCCTCTTCGGCCTGCACCGGAAAGGCAGATGGATCAACCCCCTGCTCCAGCATCAGACGGCGGTTGCCGATGAGCAGCGCCTGTCCATCGACACAGGCCTCCAGCCCCCGCCCCGGTAACGCCGCAAAATGTGTCACCGGCAACAGCCCAATCCCCTGCTGTTTGGCGTGTCGTAACACCGCCCGAGCCAGCGGATGCTCACTGCCCTGCTGGGTCGAGGCGGCCAGCTGCAAAAGCCGCTCGGTTTGGCCATCAAAAGCGGTGATCTGCTCCAGTGCAGGGCGTCCCTCTGTCAGCGTGCCGGTCTTGTCGAACACCAGGGTATCGACCCTGTAGGCATGCTCAAGGGCATTCGCATCCTTGATCAGAATGCCGTGCCGGGCCGCCATGCCAGTGCCGACCATAATGGCAGTAGGGGTGGCCAGACCCAGCGCGCAGGGGCAGGCGATAACCATCACCGATACCGCAGCCAGAAAGGCACCCGGCATGGAGCCATCAACCAGGAGCCAACCGGCAAAGGTGAGGCTGGCGATGGCCACCACGACCGGCACAAAGATGGCCGAGATCCGATCCACCAGCTGCTGAATGGGAGCCTTGCTGGCCTGCGCATCCTCCACCAGCCGGATGATGCGCGCCAGGGTCGATTCGGCACCGACCCTGCTGGTGTGAATGCGCAGCAGCCCTTCGCCGTTGATGGATGCGCCGGTCACGCAGTCACCCTCTTCACGGTTGACAGGCAGGCTTTCACCCGTAATCAGGGACTCATCCAGCTGACTGACCCCCTCCACGATGATGCCATCGACCGGCACCCGCTCACCAGGGCGCACCACCACGATCTCACCGGGCAGGATCTCCTCTACAGCAGCCTCAACGATGACACCATTGCGCTCTACCCGCGCCGACTCAGGGCGCAGATCCATCAGCGCGCGGATGGCCGATGCCGCACTGCGGCGGGCGCGGCGCTCCATCCACTTGCCAAACAGCACCAGGGTGATGATCATGGCAGAGCTTTCGAAATAGAGATGCTCCCCGGCTGCCCCGCCGGGAGAGAGCATGACCCAGCTGCTCAGCCCCCAGGCGGCAGAGGTGCCCATAGCGATCAGCAGATCCATATTGCCCGCCCCGCCCCGCAGGGATCGGTAGGCTCCCACATAGAAACGGGCACCAAGCCAGAACTGAACCGGCGTGGCAAGGGCAAACTGCAGCCAGCCCGGCAGTGCCAGATGGATGCCAAACGGCATCAACAGCATGGGCAGCAACAGCGGCAGGGAGAGAGCCGCTGCCAGCAGAAGGTGGATCTGCTCTTTTCGATCCAGCACCCAGTCAGCCTGCTCCTTTGCCGCAAGCTGCTCAGCGGTTGATATAACCGGCGTGGCGCCAAAACCGGCCTTGCGGATCACCGTGATCAGATCCGATGCAGAGCAGGTTCCGGCAGGCACCACAACGCTGGCTTGCTCGGCCGCCAAGTTGACCGAGGCGGAGACTACCCCGTCGACACGTGACAACACCCGCTCCAGCCGCGCCGAGCAGGCCGCACAGCTCATGCCGCTGATGGTCAGTTGCAGGGTCTCCAGGGGCACGCTGAACCCGGCCTTGCCGATGGCGCTAATGAGGGACTCTACGCTGTGTTCAGCGGCATCAAGGTCGAGCGCAATCGATTCGCTGGCGAGGTTCACGGTGGCCTGCTGCACGCCAGGGAGGCGGTTCATCACCCGCTCCAGTCGCGTGGAGCAGGCGGCGCAGCTCATGCCATTGACCGGCAGAACAAGGGGCTTTATCGGGTTCGTATTCATCTTGGTGGTGGGGTAATGGCTCAATCGGGTATTTGCGGATAGCGATCCCATATTACGGCATAATTCGGGGTATACTGATATGTTTTTGCTGATGGCGAAGAGACGCATGCAGGTCATTCGGGGTTTTCACAATCTGCGGCCGGAACACCGGGGCTGTGTGGCCACCATTGGCAATTTTGATGGGGCACACCTGGGGCATCAGGCGGTCTTCCGGCACCTGCTGCGGGAGGGCAGACGGCTGGCGCTCCCCGCTACGGTCATCAGCTTTGAACCGCACCCGCTGGAGTTCTTCTCTCCGCAGGCCGCCCCGGCGCGTCTCACCCGCCTGCGGGAGAAGCTGAGCGTACTGGAGTCGGCAGGTATCCAGCGGGTGATGCTGCTGGAGTTCAATGCCCGGCTGGCAGCCATGAGCGCAGAGGCATTTATCCAGCGGATATTGATCAGCGGCCTGGGAATACGCTATCTGCTGGTGGGGGATGATTTCCGTTTTGGCCAGGGCCGTGCCGGTGATACCGCACTGCTGCATGCGGCAGGCCAGCAACACGGCTTTGGCGTTGACAGCATGGACACGGTTGTGGTCGAGCGCGAGCGCATCAGCAGCACCCGGATACGCGAGGCGCTGGCACGCGGTGATCTGGAGCTGGCTCGGCGCTGCCTGGGGCGGCCCTACCGCATCTGCGGCCGCGTGGTTTATGGTGATCAGCGGGGGCGCAGCATCGGCTTTCCCACGGCCAATATTGGCCTGCATCGGAAGGCCAGCCCGCTGCATGGCGTCTTTGCAGTGCAGGCGCATGGCCTGGGTAAGCAGCCGATTCCCGGCGTGGCCAACATTGGCAATCAGCCGACGGTGGATGGCGACCGGCGCTACCTGCTTGAGGTGCATCTGTTTGATTTTTCACAGGAGATCTACGGCAGGCATCTGGAGATCGAATTTCACAAACGGCTGCGGAATGAGAAATGCTTCGACTCCTTCGAGCAGCTGCGCAGGCAGATCGAGCGCGATGCGCGCGCAGCGAGGAAGATCCTCGGCGTGCGCTCAACAGAATCAAACATTGAATAGCGACCCACGCCGCTGCGCGGCCACAAATCATGGAATAACAAAATCAAGCGCTTACGTTTAAGTTATTATAAGAGCCAGAAAAAAATAGACAGGATTAACATGATTTTCCAGGATTACTTCATTTTATTAGGTACATGTAAATCCTGAATAATCATGTGAATCCTGTCTATTGAAGAGCGACCCACGCAGCTACGCGATCACAAATTATTGAATAATAAAATCAAGCACTTACGTTTAAGTTGTTCAAGAGGCAGATACCGTGACAGACTACAAGAGCACCCTCAACCTCCCCAAAACGGCCTTCCCGATGAAGGGGAATCTGGCGCAGCGGGAGCCGCAGCGACTCAAGCGCTGGGAGGAGATGGATCTTTACGCCAGACAGCGGGAGCTGGCGAATGGCCGCCCCAAATTCATCCTGCACGACGGCCCCCCCTATGCCAACGGCGAGATCCACATCGGCCACGCAGTCAACAAGGTGCTCAAGGATATTATTGTCAAAAGCCGCGGGCTGGACGGCTTTGATGCCCCCTATGTACCGGGGTGGGACTGCCACGGCCTGCCGATCGAACTACAGGTAGAGAAAAAAGCCGGCAAGCCGGGGCAGAAGATCACCGCTGCCGAGTTTCGCAAGGCCTGCCGCATCTATGCCGGAAAGCAGGTGGATAAACAGCGCACCGATTTCAAACGGCTGGGGGTGATGGGGGATTGGGACAACCCCTACCTCACCATGGATTACCAGTTTGAGGCCGACATCATCCGCGCACTGGGGCGCATCGTTGAGAACGGCCATCTGCAGAAAGGGTTTAAACCTGTTCACTGGTGTACCGACTGCGGCTCTGCGCTGGCTGAGGCCGAGGTGGAGTACAAGGATAAGGACTCCTTTGCCATCGATGTCCGCTTTGCAGTGCTGGATGAAGAGGCACTGCTCTCCCGCTGCCGGCATGTACGCAGTGGCCATGAGGGTGGAGCCATCTCCTTCGTGATCTGGACAACCACCCCCTGGACGCTGCCCGCCAACCAGGCGGTAGCACTCAACCCCGAGCTGGAGTATGCCGTGGTGGAGTGTGAAGGACCGCATGGCAGAGAGCGTCTGGTGGTTGCCGAAGCGATGCTGAAGGATGTGATGGCGCGCTACGACATCGAGCAGTACCACGTTGTCGGCTACGCCAACGGCGAGCTGTTTGAGGGGCTGAAGCTGCAACACCCGTTTTATCAGCGCGAAGTGCCGGTCATTCTGGGTGAGCATGTTACGACCGAGGCAGGTACGGGCGCGGTGCATACCGCACCGGGGCATGGCCTGGATGACTATGTGGTCGGCACACGCTACAACCTGCCAGTGGATAACCCGGTGGGCGGCAATGGCTGCTTTCTGGAAGGCACCGAGCTGTTTGCCGGTGAGCATGTCTTTCAGGCCAACGAGCATGTGATCGAGGTGCTCAAAACCAAGGGGGCACTGCTGCATGAAGAGCGGCTCAACCACAGCTATCCACACTGCTGGCGGCACAAGACACCGATCATCTTCCGGGCTACACCACAGTGGTTTATCCGCATGGACGCGGTGTATCCTGGCGGCGTAGGGAACGAACGCCAGGATATCCGCATGGACGCGGTGTATCCTGGCGGCGTAGGGAACGAACGCCAGGATATCTGCATGGACACAGGGCATCCTGGCGGCGTAAGGAACGAACGCCAGGATATCCGCATGGACGCGGGGCACCCCGGTGCCACAGGGAACAAGCAGCAGGGTCTGCGCGATGCAGCCAAACAGGCGATTGAACAGGTGGAGTGGATTCCCGACTGGGGCAAGGCGCGCATCGAGGGGATGGTCGAGGGCCGCCCGGACTGGTGTATCTCACGCCAGCGCACCTGGGGGGTACCGATTGCGCTGTTTGCACATAAAGTGACCCACGAGCTGCACCCCGACACGCCGCGCCTGATCGAAGAGGTGGCCAGGCGGGTCGAGGCAGAGGGTATCGAAGCCTGGTTCCAACTGAAGCCAGAGACGCTGCTCGGGGATGAGGCGACCGATTACGACAAGGTGAGCGATACCCTGGATGTCTGGTTCGACTCCGGCGTCACCCACGCCTGCGTACTGAAACAGCGCAAAGAACTGGCCTTCCCGGCCGACCTCTACCTTGAGGGCTCGGATCAGCATCGCGGCTGGTTTCAATCCTCACTGCTGACCTCGATCGGCATCACGGGAACCGCGCCCTACAAACAGGTGCTGACCCACGGCTTTACGGTCGATGCCAACGGTCGCAAGATGTCCAAATCGGTGGGCAATGTGGTGGCACCGCAGAAGGTGATCAAAAATCTGGGGGCGGATATTATCCGTCTCTGGGTAGCGGCTACCGACTACCGCTATGAGATGAATGTCTCGGATGAGATCCTCAAACGCACCTCAGATGCCTACCGGCGCATCCGCAACACCGCCCGCTTTCTGCTGGCCAATCTGGATGGCTTTGACCCGGTACAGCATAAGGTCGCCCCGGAGTCGATGCTGGCACTGGACAGATGGGCCGTTGACCGCGCGCTACAGCTGCAAGAGGAGGTGGTTGCCGCCTATCGCGACTATCAGTTCCACCTCATCTACCAGAAGGTGCAGAAGTTCTGCGTCACGGAGATGGGCGGCTTCTATCTCGATATCATCAAGGATCGCCAATACACCACCCAGGCGGACAGCCTGCCCCGGCGCTCGGCGCAGAGCGCGATGTACCATATCATCGAGGCGCTGGTGCGCTGGCTGGCACCGATTCTCAGCTTTACCGCCGATGAGATCTGGGAACATATTCCCGGCAAGCGCAGTGAAGCGGTCTTTCTGGAGACCTGGTACGACGGCCTGTTTGCGCTGGATCCAGATAGTGATTTTGACCCTGCCTTCTGGGAAGAGCTGATCAGGGTGCGCTCAGCCGTGAGCAAACAGCTGGAAGATGCACGCAAAGATGGCACCATCGGCTCTGCACTGAATGCCGAGGTGGATCTCTACTGCGGTGACGGCCTGCACCAGCAGCTCGCCAGGCTGGGGGATGAGCTGCATTTTATCTTTATCACCTCGCATGCAAGGCTGCACCCGAAAGCAGCACAGCCTGCAAGCGCAGTGGCTACAGATCTGCCCGAGCTGTCGGTTCTGATCACCCCGTCAGCGCATCAGAAATGCACCCGCTGCTGGCACCACCAGGCCGATGTGGGGACGCATGCGGATCACCCCGAGCTGTGTGGCCGCTGTGTCGAGAATGTGGCAGGTTCAGGCGAGGTTCGCCGGTTTGCCTAAGGCGCTGCACTGGCTGTGGATCAGCATTATCATCATCGGGCTGGATCTGCTGACCAAACAGTGGGCACTCTCCAGCCTGCTGCCCTATCGGCCGGTGCCGCTGCTGCCCTACTTTGACCTGACCCTGATGTTCAACCCGGGTGCCGCCTTCAGCTTTCTGAGCGATCAGGGGGGGTGGCAGCGCTGGTTTTTTATCGTGCTGGCCTCCCTGGTCACGATTGGTCTGCTGGTATGGCTGCTGAAACTTGAGGCTGGCGAGCGGTTGGTCGCTGTGGCGCTGAGCCTGATCATTGGCGGTGCTGTGGGCAACCTGATCGACCGCATCCACTACGGCCATGTGATCGACTTTATCGACCTCTACTATGTTGCCGGGAGTTGCCTGCCGCTGTTTAGCGACGTGATACGGAATGGCGTCACCCAGTGCCACTGGCCCGCCTTCAATATCGCCGACAGCGCCATCCTGTCCGGTGTGACGCTGATGCTGTTCGATGCGTTTACGTCGGAAGATAAAAGCCCACCTGACTCTAAGCAGGGGCAGTAATCTCAACCCTATCGCACCAGCTGGTTCATCTCAAAGATCGGCAGCAGGATGGCGATAACGATGAGCAGAACCACCACCCCCATGAAGAGAATCAGCACCGGCTCAAAGATGCCGATCAGCATCTCAGCCATGGATTGCACCTCGCGCTGCTGGTTGTCGGCAGCCCCCTCCAGCATTTCAGGCAGCTGCCCGCTGGACTCGCCACTGGCGATGAGGTGCACGGTAATGGGTGGAAACAGCTTGGTTTGACCCAGCGCCCGGCTCAGGCCATCACCCTCCCGCACCCGCACCGCAGCCTGCTCCACAGCCTGACGCATGGGCAGGTTGGGCACCACCTGACTGGCAATGCGCAACGCCTCCAGCAGCTCCACACCGCTGCCGACAAGGATGGCCAGGGTGCGGGTAAAACGCGCCGTGTTGGAGCCACGCATAAAGCGCCCGATCAGCGGCAGTTTCAGCTGCATGGTCTGGTAGGCGAAGAGGATATGCTCATTTCGCAGCAGCGCGGAGCAGCCTATCCAGAGGGCGATAATGCCGCCCAGCACCAGGATGCCATAGTCCAGTATGAAATCACTGGCCATGATCAGCCATCGCGTCAGGGTCGGCAGCTTTTGCCCCAGATTTTCGAATACCCCAACGATCTCTGGCACCACATAGGCCAGCAGCCCGATAACGATCAGGATGGATACGCTGGTCAGCATGATCGGGTAGATCATGGCCAGCTGCACCTTTTGGCGCATCACCTCGCGGGTCTCTTCGTACTCGGCCAGTTTCTCCAGCACATAATCCAGCTTGCCGGATGATTCGCCCGCATCGACGGTGGCGCGGTAGAGTACCGGGAAGGCATGTGGAAAATTACCCAGTGCATTGGAGAGGCTCTGCCCCTCCAGCACGCGCGAGCGAACACCCAGGATAATGCGCCGGATACGTGCCTTTTCGGTCTGCTGAGACACTGCCAGCAGCGCCTCTTCCAGCGGGAT
>JALSJZ010000142.1 GCA_026989135.1 Sedimenticola sp.
TGTCATCATCCCCGTTGCCAATGTCAGGGGGTCTAATGCTACGCCGCAGGGTTATTGAAGCGGTAGAGCAGGGCAAGTTCAATATCTACGCCGTAAGCCATGTGGAGCAGGCGATGGAGCTACTGACCAGCAAAACTGCTGGGACGCCTAATGCAGAAGGGCTTTACCCGCTGGACTCCATCAACGGTCACATCCAGCTGCGGCTTGCAGAGTGGACAGCGCTACGCCTGCAATATTCTGTACAGCAGGGACAGGAGGAGGTGGGGTAGCTATTCAGCCATGCTTCACATCATCAATACGCTAAGGCTATATCTTGTAGGGCGTCAATTAAGCACAGCGTATTGCACCAAATCCTAAACCCTGCCCGGTTAAGGCAGCATAATATAAAGTTCTGTCCTGCCCCTTAAAATATTCAGCCAGACCTTTCTTCGGCTGCGTTGCTTGAGCCGCTTTTCCAGCATCTCCAGATTGGCGATGGCCGTATCATTCATCCCGATGATGATATCGCCCTCGTGCAGCCCGGCGCGTGCAGCGGGGCTGTTAAATTCAACCGCTGTAATGAGTATCCCTTCGATCTCGCCAGAGTAGCGGGGGTCGTTGGTAATATCGCGCAGGATAGTGCCGCGCAGCTGGCGATTGAGCTCTCCGCCTTTGATCTTCCTGAATTGTGGCAGCGCAATGGTTGCCGTCATGTTGTGGCTGCGCCCCTGCCGGATGATCTCGATATCCAGCTCAGATCCAATCGGCAACAGGCCGACCACGTTGCGCAGATCGAGGGTGTTGCGCAGCGGCTTGCCATTGATGGCGGTGACCACATCACCAACCTTCAGTCCGGCGTGATCGGCAGGTGAATTGGGGGTGACCTGGGTGATGATGGCACCTTGCTGCTGATCCAGGTCAAAGCTCTGTGCCAGCTCGTGGGTCAGATCCTGTGCGCCGACCCCCAGGCGTCCCCGGCGAACCTCGCCGTACTGGATGAGTTGCGCCATGATGCTTTTGGCCATGTTGATGGGGATGGCGAATCCAATGCCGACATTGCCGCCACTGGGGCCGATGATGGCGGTATTGATGCCGACCAGCTCGCCCCGCAGGCTGACCAGTGCGCCACCGGAGTTGCCGGGGTTGATGGAGGCGTCGGTCTGGATGAAATCCTCGTAGGATTCAATGCCGAGTCCGCTCCGCCCCAGTGCACTGACGATGCCAGAGGTGACGGTCTGCCCCAGCCCGAAGGGGTTGCCGATGGCGACCACAAAGTCGCCCACCTCAAGCTGGCTGGAGTCGGCCGAGGGGATGGCGGTGAGATTGTCGGCCTCTATCTGCAATACGGCGATGTCGGTGTCAGGATCAGCGCCAACCAGCTTGGCCTTGATCTGGCGGCCATCCTGTAGCCGAATAATCACGATCTCCGCATCCTTTATGACGTGGTGGTTGGTCAGGATATACCCCTGCCTGCTGTCGACAATAACGCCAGAGCCAAGCCCCTGGGTGCGCCGCTCACGCTGTATGCCCGGCACGTTAAAGAAGCGCTGAAAGAGGGGGTCATCAAACAGTGAGCTGCGTTCAATAACCCGCCCCTGGGTGGTGATGTTGACCACGGCAGGGGTGACCTGCTTCAGCATGGGTGCCAGGCTGGGCAGTGGTCTGCCATCCACCGAGGCGGGCAGACCGCTCCATGCAAAGGTGCTGAAAAACAGCAGGGAGAGGCAGATCAGGTGGCGGCTCAGGGTGTTCATATTTTTTTAATAACGGGTTTGGAGTGGTTGCAAATAGATTGGGGTTGGTGCTGAAAAGTTCAACCCGGTTCTGCCCTGTGGCTACTCTGTGGCGGGCTTTTCTCTTCGAACTCATCGCCGATATAGATCTGGCACAGGCAGCTGACAAAGTCGCTCACCAATCGGCGCATCAGGATGAAGTACATATCCGGGCCAGGGGGGATCTCGCTGCCGATGGGGTCAAGTGTACCGCTGTAGTATTGGCCATTGCCCGCCAGGATCTTCAGGTGTGATGAGGGGAACTGAGGCTCGCTGAAGATGCAGTGTGCATTGGTTTCCTGGAGTTTTTGCTGTATCTCGCGCAGGCGGCGGGCGCCGGGCTTGCGATCCGGGTCGAGGGTGACGGAGCCTGCCGCTGTAAGGTGGTAACGATGCTCAAAGTATTGATAGGCATCATGGAATACAATATGGGGCTTGCCGATAGCGTGGGCTACAACGGCACTGATCTCAAGGTGCAGATTCTCCAGCCGGAAGATCAACCGTTTGGCATTCTCCTGATATTGGCTGGTGCGCTCTGTATCTATCCTGCTGAGGGTGTCGGCCACTGCCTGGGCAATGACCTTGGCATTGAGTGGATCCAGCCAGACGTGGCTGTCGATATGTTCAGGATGTTGTGCTGTGGAATGCGCATGGTCATCTTGGGTGTCGTGGTGCTCTTTTTCCCAAATGCCACCCTTGCGCAGGGGCAGCAGCAGCAGCTTCGGCAGTGCCAGAATCTTGAGCATCTGCTGGCTTTCGGCTCTGTTTTGAAGCGGGCGTTGCAGAAAGCCCTCTGCCTCCTCCCCCAGCCAGATGATCAGATCGGCCTGGCTCAGAAGGCGCATCTGCGAGGGTTTGAGGCGGGTGTTGTGTGGAGATCTGCCGCCTTTGACCAGCAGTTTGGGCGTGCCGATGCCCCTCATTACTCCGGCCACCAGCGAGTGAATGGGTGCCATGCTGACCAGAACCCTGGGTGGCTCAGCGGCGCTGGCCCATGCGGGCATGGCTAAAATAAACCCCCATAGTATGAGAGAAAAACGTAAAATCATTGGCTTAAAATACCTGATGTTTGTAAAGAGTGCTAATCCATTACAGTCCACTCTCCCAAGATCTGCAACCTGAGGCTATCTCTTGCATTGCGAGTAATAATGGTATATTAATTATACTATGATCACATTTGAGTTTGATGAAAAAAAGGGTCAAATCAATCTGGAAAAGCATGGGATTGATTTTGTTACAGCTCAGGAGCTCTGGAGTGATCCAGATCTACTTGAGATTTCGGCAAAGACGGCAGATGAGCCTCGTACTATCGTTATAGGCATGATTGCTGGAAAGCATTGGTCTGGCGTGATTACCCATCGAGGTAAAAATATCCGCATTATCTCTGTCCGTCGCTCACGAAAAGAGGAGGTGGCACTCTATGAAAGCTAAAGAGTTTGATGAAAAATTTGATGCAGGGGATGCCAGTATTATGGATGCCCTGGATCTATCCAAAGCTAAACGAAGCATGCAAAAACAGCGGCGTGTTAATGTTGATTTCCCTAACTGGATGGTTGAATCACTGGATAAAGAGGCGAGCCGGGTAGGGGTTACTCGCCAATCTATAATCAAGGTTTGGCTGGCAGAACGCCTTGAAGCACTTGCTGTAGACAAGACAAACTAACGTGGTGCACTGCAAGCGGCTGCTTGATTCATGACCACTGACCAGATGCTTGTTGAAGCCAAAGATGTATCGCTCTCCCTGAGTGGCCGAAAGATACTGGATGCGGTCGATATCCGTGTTCATGCGGGCGAGATTCTGGCCATGATCGGCCCCAATGGCGCGGGTAAAACCACTCTGGTGCGCATCATATTGGGGTTGTTGAAGCCCGATACGGGCCGGTGCTTCTCTGCGCCAGAGCTGTGCATTGGCTATATGCCACAGCGCATTGTGGTGGATCCGATCCTGCCGCTGACGGTGCAGCGTTTTCTGACCCTGAGCCATCGCGCCACTGAGCAGCAGCTGTGCCAGGTGCTGGATGAGGTGGGTGTCGAACGGCTGCTGAAAAGCCCGGTGCAGCATATCTCGGGTGGCGAGATGCAGCGTGTCCTGCTGGCGCGGGCGCTGCTGAGAAAGCCGGATCTGCTGGTACTGGATGAGCCGGTGCAGGGGGTGGATGTCACCGGGCAGGCCGAGCTGTTCGATCTGATCGCCAACATCCGCGATCGTCATGGCTGTGGCATTCTCATGGTCTCGCATGACCTGCATCTGGTGATGGCCAAGGCGGATCGGGTGCTCTGCCTGAATCAACATGTCTGCTGTTCCGGTCATCCTGAAACGGTGAGCAGTGATCCCTCCTATCTGGAGCTGTTTGGCTCCTATCCCAGCATGGCGCTCTATACCCACAAGCATGACCATTGCCATGACCTGCATGGCCGGGTGGAGAGTCCCTGCAAGGGAGATACCGGGCATGGATGACTTTATGTTGCGTGCCCTGGTTGCGGGCCTGGGGGTGGCACTGGTGACGGGCCCGCTGGGGGTCTTCGTGGTCTGGCGACGCATGGCCTACTTTGGCGATACCCTGGCGCACTCTGCACTGTTGGGCGTGGCGCTGGGGTTTCTGCTGGAGGTCAATATCAATCTGGCCATCATCCTGGTCTGCGTCACCCTGGCACTGCTGCTGGTGGGGCTGCAAAACCAGCGCCGACTGGCCAGCGATACCATCCTGGGTATCCTCTCGCACAGTGCACTCTCACTGGGGCTGATTGTGCTGGCCTTCATGGAGACGCTGCGCATCGACCTGATGGGCTACCTGTTTGGCGACATCCTGGCGGTTACAGTGATGGATATCTACTGGATCTTTGGCGGTGGACTGGTGGCGCTGCTGCTGTTGCTAGGGATCTGGCGACCCCTGCTCTCAATGACGGTACACGAAGAGCTGGCTCAGGTGGAAGGGGTGCCGGTGGTGCCGGTCAGGCTGGCCTTTATGCTGCTGATTGCACTGGTGATTGCAGTGGCCATGAAGGTGGTCGGCATCCTGCTGATCACCTCGCTGCTGATCATCCCTGCGGCCACGGCGCGCCGCTTTGCGCAGACACCGGAGCAGATGGCGCTACTGGCGGCAGCCGTGGGTTGCCTGGCAGTGAGTGGCGGCCTGTTTGGCTCGCTACAGTGGGATCTGCCCGCTGGCCCGGCGGTGGTGGTTGCTGCAGCGCTGCTCTTTTTTACCGCCGTCTGCTGGAGAAGGGTGTGAGTCAATCCATTGCCGAGTTACGGGAGATCATGGCGCGGCTGCGGGACCCGGAAAAGGGTTGCCCCTGGGATCGACAACAGAGCTTTGCCAGCATCGCCCCCTACACCATCGAGGAGGCCTATGAGGTTGCAGAGGCGATCGACCGGGGCGATATGGATGAGCTGCGGGATGAGCTGGGTGATCTGCTGTTTCAGGTGATCTTCTATGCCCAGATGGCCAGGGAGATCGGTGCCTTTGATTTCGATGATGTGGTGGCCGGCATCTGTGAAAAGATGCGGCGCAGGCACCCGCATGTCTTTGCTGATGCAGAGATCGCCACCGCAGAGGCACAGACGCAGGCCTGGGAGCAGCAGAAATCAACTGAGCGCAAGGCCAGGGCGAGTGATCGACCGCACAGCCTGCTGGATGGCGTGGCCACTGCACTGCCCGCTTTGATGCGCTCTGAAAAGCTGCAACGCCGCGCGGCGCGCGGTGGCTTTGACTGGCCGGATCTGTCGGGCGTTATCGCCAAGGTGCAGGAGGAGCTGGGTGAGGTCACCGTCGAGCTGGAGCAGGGTGCCAGCAAAGAGCGGGTCGCTGAAGAGATAGGTGACCTGCTGATGGCCTGCGCCAATCTGGCTCGCAAGGCAGGGGTAGATGCTGAGATGGCGCTGGTGGCAGGAAACCGCAAGTTTGAACGCCGTTTTCATGGTATTGAGAAGCGCATTGCCGCGCAGGGGCAGCAGATGACTGATCTCAGTCTGGATGAGCTGGAGGCGCACTGGCAGGCGGTCAAATCCGATGAAAATCGCTAGATATCCTGGTGCCCCCTGCCTGGTTGGCGGAATATTCTGATGGGGAGCGAGATGGATGCAGATAAACTATTTTTGCCAGCATGCTTGATATGATTGCAATAAAAATATTATTGCGTTGCAAGTTGCAATGATTTAGATTTAGAGGCAACCGGGGCGGATGGATTCTTAATGGAACTGGCCTCGATAATAAAAATGCTTCAATGGAGAATGATGGAATTTAACCTCAGTACCCGCAACTGTTCACCACCCCTGAACCCCGCCATTCATGCCCGCGCTTTGGGTATTCATGCCCGTATTTTGGGTATTCATGCCCGCGCTTTGGGTGTTTCTGCGTTAAATTGAAGGTGGTTATTTACACTTGCTAAATAGATGTTTTGAATAAACACTAATAAATCCAAGGACATAACATGGATAGTATTTCATACCTGCTAAGACTCATTTCACTGTGCAGCGCACTCATTATCGGGAGCGTCGTTGCAGGCCCTGCCACAGCAGATACAGCCGGCCCTGGCTGGATCACAAGCACCGCCAAGCTCATTAGCCCACAAGATGCAAAAACAGTGCTTGCAGAACAAGAAATGGCCTCTGCACAATCTGATTCACAGCAAGTCGCTGCCTTTTCATCATCAGATTACACGCAATTGGCGGCGGCACTGGAAAATGATCCACTACGGATCTATCAGTTCGTCCGCAACTATTTTGAATATGTGCCTTACTACGGCGCGCTCAAAGGGCCGCACCTGACCTTACTTGAACGCAGTGGCAATGATTTTGATCAGGCAGCTTTATTGGTTGAGGTGCTGCGCGCAGCGGGGTACACCGCCAACTACCAGTATGGCACCATGGATATCCCGCTCTCAGGGGTTGGTGGAATGGATCTGGCGAACTGGTTGGGCACCCAGGCGGACAATGCCATTATCGGTACCATCATCGCCTCCGGCGGTATCCCGGCGGCGAACCAGGGCAGCGGTTTTACCATGGATCGCGTATGGGTCGTGGTCGACATTGGCGGCACACTCTATGAGTTGGATCCAGCCTTCAAGCCCAGCACCACTACCAATGGCATCGACCTCACCGCCGCCATGGGTTACGACCAAGCCGCCCTGTTGGCGGCAGCAGGCGGGACAATGGGTACGGATTCCATCAGCAACCTCAATCAAGGCGCACTGGAAGGCCACCTGGACAGCCTGACCAATACCCTCATCGCCAACCTCAAACAGAACCAATTCAACGCCCGTGTCCGTGACATTGTCGGTGGCAGGGAGATCGTGCCGGACAATAGCAGCGCCCTGCCTGCCGTCTTGCCATTTGCTGGCACACCTACGGAGCCACAGTGGGCGGAGATCCCATCCAGCTACATACACACCGTTCGATTTCAACACGGCAGCATCGACATCACGCAGAACATCCCCGACATCGCAGGCAAGAAACTCAGCATCACCTATGCGGGTGATGGTGCTGTTATTGACCCGCCTCCACCGGGCGCAATCGATTTTGGTACGGACAACGGTGGGGGTGGCCCGACCTTCACCTGGACCAACACCAACCCAAATTCTGTCACCATCCAGTTGGCGGTAACCCTGGCTGGCAGCAGCGCATTCAGCTTCATCTCTGGCAGTGGGAACAACAGCCTTCCACCGGGGGGAAGCTTACAGACAAAGGTCAAGTTCTCGGCCACGGGGCAATCGGCGGGACGCAAGAATGCCACACTGACATTTACCTGGTCGTACAATGGGAGCGTATTTGCCACCAACAACGCCCACTTGACCGGGGTTGTTGAGACAACCCCGGTTGCGGAGATTCACCTTGATGACATCCTGCTGATTGCCGAAGGGATCCCAACCGGCAGTCTCAGCGATTTCATCGTTTCGATTGACCACCCCTATGCCGATGATAACGGGGGATTTGCCGACCAAAGTGTCACCTTCAAACTCAACCGCTCCAACGGCAGCTACGTCCTGGCCTCCGCTTTTGGTGGTGATCGCAACAGCATGCTGCTCTCCGAACGTCAAAAGCTACTCAACAAAATGACCCTGCAAGGGCTGGCCAACGGCTCCCGCGAAGTGCTGACCGAAACCCTCAACGTCATCGGCCAGAGCTGGATGCAGCAGACACAATTGAATGCAGAGCTGATTGGAGCAGTAAGCGACCACCGCATGCTGCGGCACCACCGTTTTGGAATCGTCGGCCAGGAAGCGGGCTACTTTGTGGATGTAAAGGCTCAATTTGGCTCAATATTGCCAGAGACCACGAGCGCGGCCAGTGGCACCTTCCAGGCCAGCAGCTTTGTGGGCAGTGCCATGGAACACAGCGTGCTGGAACAGCTGCAAGGGATCAGCAACCCCGGCATATCCACCATCAAAATCTTCGCGCTAAACAACCAGAATGGTGATAAATTCTTCCTTGCCAACAAGAATAACTTTGGCGCAATCAGGTCTCAATTAAGTGCAGGCGATTATACCGCAGATGATTTGAATAAATTCCAGGTTGCAGTAGATCTCAATAGCATCCTCATTCTTCCCGAGAACGGCCAGGTTACGCTGAACGACTGGAGTGGCAATGGCTATGTCGATTACCGTGTCAACGGTGCAGCACGCAGCTTGGGCATGATCATCGGCGGCGACCTGAATGGCGGTTTTGCCAGCATCCCGGCCATTGTGAACACACCCACCGTACAGAATAACTCAACCATCCAACTGACCCCCACAGCAACCATTGCACCCACCCCGGCCGCAGACCCTGTAGACTTGAACAGTGGTGCATTTTACACCCGGAAGAGCGATATCAGCATCAGCGGTAACGGGCCACGAGGCCTGAGCTTCACCCGTTTCTACAACAGCCAGCAGGTGAGCCGGGACAGCACTGGCCTGGGTCGGGGCTGGACTCATAACAACAACATCTACCTCTCAGAATACAGCGATCTGGAGAGCGCCCTGGGTAAGCGCACCCCGGTTGATGCTGCTGCCCTGATCGTCTCCGCCTTCGTCACCCGTGATCTGATGGAGGCTGAACAGCCCACCCTGCAAAACTGGATAACAGGTGCGCTGGTCGCCAACTGGGCCGTCAACCAACAGCTGCTTGGCAACGCTATCAGCGTCCATATCGGCAATCAGTCACTCAGCTTCCGACAACTGCCCGACGGCAGCTACGCCCCACCGCCGGGCATCACCACGCAACTGGTCAAGCTCGGAGACGGCACCTTTGAGCTGCGCGAACGCTTCGGCACCGTGATTGCGTTCAACAGCGACAACAAAATTGCCTCCCTGACCGACATCGACGGCAATGCACTCACCTTCACCTATGCCGGTGGCAAACTCACACAAGTCAAAGACAGCTACAACCGTACCCTGACCCTCAACTATACCGGCAACCAGCTGAGCAGCGTCAATGATGCCAACGGGCGCAGCGTCAGCTACACCCAGACTGGCGAGGTGCTGACCGGCGTCACCGGCCTTGAAAATGCCAGCTGGAGCTACAGCTACGATGCCCTGCACCGGATGCAAACCGTCATCAACCCCGCCGCCGTCACCATCGTCAACAACAGCTACGATACCAACGACCGGGTGATAACGCAGCTCGCCCCACGAGAGCCCGGCATCGTCACCTACAAAATGCACTACACCGGGCTGACCTCCGCCGAAGAAGATCCCACAGGTAACCGCATCACCTATCATTACGACTTCACCGGCCGCAAAATAGCCGTTGAAGATGCCCTGGGCAACCGCTCAAGCGCCGCCTACGACGGCCAGGGGCAGACCACCCAACAGACCGATGCCCGTGGCAACACCACCACCCACAGCTACGACCGCTTCAACAACCGCACCCAAACCACCAATGCCCTGACCCAGACCACCCAATTTAGCTACGATACCCAGCACCGCCTGGAGCGCATCACCGATGCACAGGCCAACTTCGCCGAGATCGACTACGACGCCAAACACCGCCCCATCGCCACCCGTGATGGCGAAGGCAACCAGGCCACCACCGCCTACTTTGCCAATGGCCAAGTGAACCGCCAGACCGACCCCCGGCTCATCACCACTGCCTACACCTACGACAGCAACGGCTACCCGGCCACCGCCAAAACTGCTGCCGAACCCGCTGTCACCACTGTTTACGATGCCATCGGCCGCATGACCCGCCTCACCGACCAAGTCGGCACCCAGACCAACTTCGCCTATGACGACCGGGGGCTGGTCACCGAACGCACCGACCCGTTCAACCGCAAAACCCTCACCAGCTACGACAGCCTGGGCAGACTCATCAGCCAGACAGATCGCAACAACCAGAGCGTCACCACCAGCTACACCCAGTCTGGCAAACTCAATAACATCACCTACCCCGGCCACAGCGTCAGCTTCGACTACGATGCCAAAGACAACCTGACCACCATGACCGACCCGCTGGGTGTCACCAACAACAGCTTTGACGCACTCAACCGCCTCACTGGCCACACCGACCCCAACGGCTTCCAGGTGCAATACAGCTACGACCCGGCAGGTAACCTTACCCAGCTCAGCTACCCCGGCAACAAAACCGTCAGCTACAGCTATGATGCACTCAACCGACTAAACAACATCACCATCGACTGGCTGGGTCTCACCGCCACCCCAAACTACGACGATGCCGGAAGGCTCACCAGCATCAACCACTTCAATGGCGCAAGCACGGCTTATAGCTACGACAAAGCCGACCGCCTCACCGGCATCAACCATCAAGCCAACGGCCAGACCCTGGTTAGTTACACCTACA
>JALSJZ010000143.1 GCA_026989135.1 Sedimenticola sp.
TTTCCTATGCAGTGGACGTTTCTGACGGGCAAGCTGACCAGGGAACATCAGATTGAAGAGCATTTTCTTGAGTACCTGAGGTGCCTGGCATCATTGCCAGAAGAGCGAGCCTACCTGCGCGAAATGCTGGTCAGTAAAGGGTTGGTCTCTGTTTCAAAAGAGATAGATGCACGTCAGAACTTCTTGTTTGATCAGCACCGCCAGTGGGTTAGGGAGAAGGCGATGCAGGAGGCAGGGGAAGAAGGCATGGCGGAAGAGAAGCAGCCATGATGTCACAACTGACAAAAGGGCAAAAAATCATAGCCTATGGCTCCCTTGTCTTTGTGCTGGCCTGGACGATCTTTGGTTTGTTCGCCATTTGGCTAATGACTTCTGAAGGTTGATGCGCTGAGCATCACTTCGGGTAACAATAAATACTTTTACAATATTGAAGGTTTCTGGTTATGGGTGAAACAGTAGAGCTCGATGCCATTTTTATCGCCCTGGCGGTAACGCTGTTTGTATTTTTCGTAACTGCCGTGATGGTGATTATCGACCACAAGTCGAAAATCCCTGGGGAAGAGACAGCTGACCTATTTAGTGTTTCCGGTATTCGACGGGATCACCCGGCATGGGCATGGATGGTATCGGTATTTTTGTGGTTTATTATTGGCAGCCTGTTGCTTATTGTCTCCTATAATATGACTTCTCACCTGTGGACAGAGGAAAAGGCTACTAAGCGCTCCTTCCTGGAAAGAGTCTCTCATGAAGGTGATCTTGAGCGCATCAGGCACTTCCATAATTCCCCCAAAGAGGCGGCCTATTCAAAAGGCAAGCAGCCCGTCTGCTTCTATTGCCATGGTGAGTTTCCGCATGCCAAACGGCCCATGGTTCGCACCATGCTGAACATGCATACCCAGTTCGTGGGGTGCATGACCTGCCATGCGGACAATGAGAAGATTCCAGAAGAGGAGTTGACGTTCCGTTGGCTCAACTACTCCGGTATCAAGGTTAGCGGCCCGCAGTACGGCATAGCCTATGATGAAGAGACAGGCAACCTTATTGAGACTGATGATTATTACTCCAAAATCGTTGCCTACCGTAAATTGCCAAATGGTGGGGAAGAGCTGCTGGAGATTACAGAGGATGCCCCCGAGGCTGCTGAGTTTATCAATATGCGCGGTCAGCTTACGACTCAGCAACAGGGTTCTGTGAAAAAGATGTTCCACACCATTGTTAATCCGATTGGCCGATTCTGCACACGCTGCCATGTGGCGGAAGATGGCAAGGCGTTTCTGCCCTTTCGGGAGCTTGGGTTTTCTGATGCCAGAACAGATGGTTTAACCAACCTCAACATTGCCGGCCTGGTTCAAAAATACAAAGAGTTCTATATGGAGCTGGTATTTTTAGGCAAGGAAGATGATGAAGCAACCAAAGCCCTGGTTGGTGATGAGCCAGAGTTTGATGCGATGGATGACAGCATGAAGGATGACCCGCGCGGCTGGTGGCGTCAGGGTGTTGACGAGTAGGCGTATAATCAGCTAAATGTTGCAGGGGGTGGGTTCATAACTGAGCCGCCCCCTGTTTGTTGTTGGTTTGTTCGTAGCCCAAGCGAGCTACATCAGCTTTTCGAATATTGTGGAGGTTCCCCGATTTGAATTATAGAAATCGGTTCCTTGGAACCACTCTTCCAATCGTCGTCTCTCTATTGCTGCTTTGTTGCAGCGGCGTTGCTGCCAAGCAGGTTATCCCTTTAGGCGAGGTAGCTCATCTGTTTGATATTCAGTCGACCCCCGATGGCCCCCTCTCTTTGCCCTCAGATGTTGCAGTTGCAAGTGACAACCGGGTCTACATTGTTGATGGTGGTCATCACCGCGTGCTGGCCTATGGGCCGGGTGGGGAGTTTCTCTTCTCGTTTGGGAAGAGAGGGCGGGGTGAGGCGGAGTTTATGTGGCCGCTGGGGATTGATGTAGATAAGGCTGGCCTGGTCTATGTGGCGGATAAGGAGAATCACCGTATCCAGGTCTTTGATCGTGATGGTCAGTACCGATTTGGTTTTGCAGTGAATAATAAAGATGGAACACCAGGCACCCCTATTGATGTTGCAGTGAGCGCCAGAACTGGCCTTATATTTGTCACTGAAAATTCGCAACATCGCATCCTGGTGTTTGATCGTGACGGCACAAAATTGGGCGGCTGGGGCAAGCAGGGTGTTAAACAGCGAGAGTTCCGTTATCCAGGTTCCATCCTTGTTCAGAGTGGGGATGTCTACATCGTTGATATTTTAAATACCACGGTCAAGATATTTGATGAACGAGGCAAGTATCAGTACCAGGTGGGGGAATGGGGTGTCTTGCCTGGCCAGTTCTACCGCCCAAAGGGGGTGGCAATTGACAGCCAGGGTTCAATATATGTGACAGACAGCTACATGGATGTCGTTGAGGTTTTTGATAAGCGATACAAGTTCACCCATATTCTTGCTTCGGGCAAACAGAAGCATAAATTCCATGCGCCTGCGGGCATTGCGATAGATGGCAGGGACAGGCTCTATGTGACGGAAATGTTGAGCAACAAGGTTTCGGTATTTAAACTGCGATAGCCATGTCTGTTCGATATCTACTTATTGCTGTTTTGCTGCTTGCCGGGCCAACATTGATGGTCAATGATGCAGAGGCTCGAAGTGTTGCTGCTAAACGCGAATGTTCAATCTGCCACATCATGTGGCTGGATGATTTTCAACGCCCCAATGCCACCCCGCTTATTCCCTATGACCCCAACCCGGTGATGAATTCGGGAAAGCAGGATGTCGTGAGTAATGAGCGTAACTGCTTCTCCTGCCATGACGGCTTTGTGCTCGACTCCCGGTTTGTATGGCAAAACAAGCAGTATTCTCATCCGATTGGTGTCGTGCCCTCCGATAAAGTAGAGCTGCCAACCATGAGCGAGGCCGAGATGCGGCCAGAGGTCAACCTGTTCCCACTGAACAAGGATGGAAAGGTCTACTGCGGAACCTGCCACAGTGCACATGGCGTTGACTGGAAGCAGGATGCCTCTCCGGTCTTTCTGCGCGCCAAGAACATTGAATCAAGTATCTGTCTTAACTGCCATAGAAACCGGAGTACAGGCCTAAAAGGTGGTAACCACCCTATTCACAAAAAGCTGGAGAATATCCCGCCCGATTTGTTGGATAAGGGGTCTAAATTCGGTAAGGGCAATACGGTTATTTGTCAGTCCTGCCACCGTATTCATGGCGGGCGCGACAGGAATGTGCTGGTCGCCTCAAACAAAAACTCTGCGCTGTGCGGTAAATGCCATGCCGATCGTTATGCCAAAGACAGGGCAGAGGCCACACAGATGGGTACCCATCCGGTCAATATCACCTCTAAGAAGGTCAAGATTCCGCAGGAGATCATTGATAGAGGCGGCAAGCTTGGAGAGAAGGGTGAGATCATCTGCCAGACATGCCATAGCCCCCATCTGGCAGAGAAAAACGCCGCCATTCTGGTTAAGAAAAACAGCAATGACTCGGCGTTCTGTCGCACATGCCATCTGAAAGAGGGTCGAGTAACAAACACTAAGCACAACATGGCGCTACAGGAGAAGGAGAGCGAAAACATACGCGGCCAAAAGGTGAGTCAGGCGGGCGTTTGCAGTGCATGCCATCTGCCGCACAATGGCGATGGTCCCAAGATGTGGGCGCGCAAGATTGGCAGTGGTGCTGAGAAAATATCAGAACTCTGTCTGAGCTGTCACAGCAGCGGAAAGATTGCGGAGCATAAGCAGGTCGGCTCGATCAGTCATCCGTTGGGGCGCAATATGTCCCGTCTGGGCGTGGCGGTAAAACTGCCCGGCTTTACTGGTGCGGGATTGAAAAAATCAGGGGGTATGCAGGGTAAGGTCTCCTGCGCCAGCTGTCATGATCCGCACCAATGGGATCCGAGAGACCCGAATAAATCCTCCAAACCGGGTGATCCAGGCGATGCGAATAATCGCTTTCTGCGCATAGCCAATGGCGGTTCTGATGCACTCTGCCGTGCCTGCCATAAAGAGAAGGCTGAGATCAAGGGAACCAAGCATGATGTGGCCACGATGGATCTTCCCGCAAAAAGCAAGGGTGGAACCCCGGGGTTATGCAAAACCTGCCATCTTGTGCATAAAGGAAAGGGGCCGCGCCTGTGGGCAAAAGAGCCGGTTAAGGGGGTTGATCCCATCTCCTCTATCTGTCTGAGCTGTCACAATAAAAAGGGGCTGGGCAAAAAGAAGACGGTTGGCGAGCATAGCCACCCCGTTAATGCACCACTATCCAAGCTGGGGATTGCTGCGCTGGATAGCGGCTGGGTGATTGGTACAGAGAAAAAACCGGACGAAAGATATAAAAACCGCAAATTAGAAGCGTTGCCGCTGTTTGATGCCAAAGGCAGGAAAACAGCTGGAGATGGTCAGGTGACCTGTGCCAGCTGTCATGATCCGCACCGCTGGTCGGCATCAAAGGGCATCAAAGGTGCTGCACTGACTGCTGAAGGTGATGCGACAACGAGCTTCTTGCGCATGGCAAACAGCCAGAGAGCAGAGTTGTGTATCAACTGTCACTTTGACAAAGGTGCAGTGGCCCTGTCCAAGCATAACCTGGCGATTACCGCGCCAGAAGAGCAGAACAGTATCGGGCAGAAAGCCAGGGATATTGTGGTCTGTTTTAACTGCCATGTGCCGCACAATGCGGGCGGGGCAAAGCTCTGGGGCAGGGGGTTTGGTCCGGGCGGTGATAAGGCCGAATCGATGTGCAGGGAGTGTCACCAGGATGGCGGTATTGCCAAAAACAAGCAGACAGGTGATATCAGTCATCCCTTGCAGGCAAATATTAAAAAGGCGGGTGGCAGAACCACATTTCCGCTCTTCAATAAAAAGGGCGAGCGCAGTGAGAGCAAAGCGGGCGGAAGAGTCAGCTGCCCCTCCTGCCATGATCCTCACCAATGGGATCCGGCCGACCCGCTGAGTCAGGTGGGCGCGGATGCAAAGGTGGAGGGTAGTGCAAGTACCAGTTTCCTGCGCATGCCTGCGGCACCCGATGGGGCGCTGTGTATCGATTGCCACCGTGATCAGCGCTGGGTGAAAGGCACAGATCATGATCTTAGAGTGACGGCACCGGATGCCAAAAACCTGCGTGGAGAGACGACTCAGGAGTCGGGCATCTGCCAGCAGTGTCACACGGTTCACAATGCAGAGCAGGCGCTTCGGTTGTGGGCGCGCAAACCAGGGCCTGGGCAGGATATTAATGAGCAGATGTGCCGGGGTTGCCATGATGAAGGCTTTATTGCAGAGCAGAAGGTTCCGGTAGTGAAAAACCACCCTGCCAATGTGCAGGCGCAGAACCTCCAGCGGCGAGCGCGCCGCGGCCCGGTACGAGGGTTTACGCCGCTGTTTGATGAGGATGGGAACACCGCAAGTACAGGTGTCATCTCATGCCCCACCTGCCACAATCCGCATCGCTGGAGTCCTGTCGTTATGGAGTATGGGGCAGGTGAGAATCTTGAAGGTAATTCACGCAGCAGCTTCCTGCGCAACCGCAGCAAGCTGGCGCTCTGCTCAAACTGTCATGGCATGGATGCGCTGTTTAGATATAAGTACTTCCATGGCGAATCATCACGTAAAAGGCACCAGCTGTATCGCTGATATAATGGCTACATTAGGAAGGAAAGGTACTGTTTTTGCTCTATCTCATTGAGATAGAGTGCTTGGCGGCTCATGATTTGGTTGGCGAGCCTATAATATATAGATAAACATTACTAACGCTGCTGTCTGCGGGGTGGCTCGAAGATAGCCTGTTTTGGAATTTAGATTACGCTAGGTATGGTAGTTATGCCGTGTAGAGTGGTACAAACAGTCTGCTTTTTATTGCTGAGTTGTCTAACTCAGGCGGTGGTGGCTGCCCCTACCCTGAGTAACACTATTGTGGGTTCGAAGCACGATTTGAGCATAAGCAACTATTATGGAATCGACGCCTCCTTTGGGGTGACACCTTCAGACCAGATCTGTGTCTTTTGCCATACCCCGCATGGAGCAAACGTTGATCTGAACAATGATGGCACAACCGACACCGATGATACTCTTCGTCCGTCGGCTCCCCTCTGGAATCGCAATATCTCCGTCGCCAGCCTGGCGGCGAGCTTCACCCCTTATGGCAGCGCACCAGGCTATCAAAGCAGTACGCTGAATACGGTTTTTAGTGCGAGCTGGGTGCCCAGTCCGGTATCGCTGGTCTGCCTGAGTTGCCACGATTCAGCCATGGCAAACAGCGGCAGCTCAGGCATTGTTACCACATCCGGGTCAGACGGTGATACGCATAATCTGACTAACATGCCCAACCGGAGTGGTGCGGGAACGGCAAATTGTGGGGCTTGTCACCCCGATGGTGGAGATCCTCCCCCCACTTGGTGGCAGATCGGCCCGGATATGTCGGATGATCACCCTATTTCAATGCCATACCCGCCAAACTATTCTGGTTGGGCAGATGACTTCTATCCTGCACCAAATTCAGTAAATGGCTGGGCTGGTGTCAAGTTATATCAAGGGCGGGTAGAGTGCCCCAGCTGTCATAACCCGCATAATCCCGGTGAGATTGTCTATATAGATAATTCATACCCATCTGTTCCGGTTACCTATGCGCCGTTCCTGCGAGAGACACTGGATGGCAGCACACTCTGCATTACCTGTCATAAGATGTAGAATCCAGCATGTGCCTCGGTACCCTCTCTATTAGATTGAGAAGGCCTGATTTTATCTACAATGCATAGCAATAAACCTGTGCCGTGACAAGCAACAGGAACGAGTGGCTGGGCGGATTATTTATCCTGCCGTTTGGCCTGTATGCTGGATAGTGTACTATTCTAGTAAGATAGATTTTCTACCTATGCCAGAGGCAAAGAGGCGCACAGAGATATGGGTAATATGAGGTATATGAAGTGACACTCTTTCGCTGGTTATTGCTCATTATCGTGATGGTTACACCCTGCGTGGGGCTGCAGGCTGAACCGACTCAGCCTGAGGAGGAGGGCATCTTTGATCTGGTGTGGCCACCCAAGCCTATGCCGACACGTATTCGTTATCTGAATGCGATTGCAAGTTTTGATGATATTAAGTACGAAAAAGGTTTTTGGGAAAAGTTCTGGGAGACGATTCGCGGGGAGCAGCAGAACAACCAGCTCAAGCCTACCGCTGTGGCCGTGGATGACAAGGGACGGATGAGTGTTGCGGATCCAACCGGAAGGCTGGTTCATGTCTACGACCAAAAAACAGGGGGCTACTGGGTTATAGAGGAGGCAGATGTCCCTCTGGTACTGCCCGTTGGGCTGGCGGTAGATGAAAAAGGCAATATCTACGTCTCTGATGGTGGGCTGAGGAGGATATGTGTCTTCACCCCAAAAGGCGAGTATTTGAGGTCGATTGGCAGTGCCGAGCAGATCGAGCGTCCCACGAGCATCGCTATTGATCGTGCCAGACGCCTCCTCTACGTGGCCGATACGCCGGCTCATACCATCAGGGTTTTCAACCTGGACAGTGGTGCTTTAATCCGCAATATAGGCAAGCGCGGGCGGGAAGAGGGAGAGTTAAACTTTCCTGCCTATCTCTTCATTGGGCCAAATGGAAATGTGCATGTCAATGATGCGTTAAACGGGCGGATACAGGTGTTTGATCCTGAGGGTCGATTCGTGAACACCTTTGGCCGGTTTGGTGATGCTTCAGGCACATTTTCCACCCCAAAGGGCATCGCTGTGGACAGTGATGGAAATATATATGTGGCAGATGCCGGGTTCGATAATATCCAGATCTTCAGCAGCCAGGGTCGTCTGCTGCTGGATTTTGGGCGGTCTGGCCAGGCACCGGGCGAATTCTGGACCCCTTCAGGCCTCTATTTAGACAGTAAAGACCAATTATATGTAGCCGATGCCTACAACAGGCGGATACAGATTTTTCAATATGTAAAGACAGCGGTGAAGCAATGAGAGCGCAGTTTTATTCCACATTCTGGTTGCGGTTGCTGGGTGCCTGGCTGCTGCTGGGCAGCACTGTTCTGGTAGAGGCCGGTATTGAGACCACAAAGCACAACCTTTCAGCCAGCTCCGGGAATACGCATAGAGCTACATCTGAGGAGAGAATCTGCCTGATGTGCCATACACCGCACAATGCCAACCCGGCGGGGCCATTGTGGAATCACAAACTCTCATCCAGTGGCACGGTCTATACGCCTTACAGCAGCAGCACACTCAATGCGGCTCCAGGGCAGCCAACCGGGGCATCAAAGCTCTGTCTTGCCTGCCACGACGGCACCATTGCAGTCGGTGCACTGCTGAATATGCCAGGAGCCATTCAGGGCTACGATGGGCTCAGCCAGCCATACTATGATGGCATCATCCCGGGTCTGGAGGCCATGATAACGGGTACCGCCAATCTGGGCGTGGATCTTCGTGACGATCACCCCATCTCATTTGTTTATGACCTCTCTTTGGCCGGTTATAGCCTGGAGTTACATGATCCAGCAGGCCTGACCGGCAAGATTCGCCTGGATGGCAATGATGAGTTGCAATGTACCAGCTGCCACAATCCACACTCCGATACATATCCCAAATTTCTGCGCATGGGGTTTACGGATGCTGGAGGATTTGGCTCACCTCTCTGCCTTGAGTGCCATAACAAGAGTGGCTGGGAGCTGGGGAATAAACACCGTGATTCTGAGGCGCAGTGGAACGGTTCTGGCAACAATCCCTGGCATATAACCGGGCAGAACCTGGCGAACGATGTTGGCTCTACCCCCAAGATCAATGGCTGTGAAAGCTGCCATCAGCCGCATAATAATCCCAATGGCAATGAGCGGCTGCTGAAAGGGGATGGTGAGTCAGGACTCTGCCTGAACTGCCACGGCAACAGCGGGCTTGGCGGGTTGGAGGGCAATGTATCGGACACACCAGACAGCACGTTCAACATTGAAAGATCCCTGGATAAATTATATCCGCACCCGGCGCTTGATGCGGCGTATGATGGGCGGCACAGGCCGATAAGAGGGGATGCGGCGGCCAACTATAAGGTGCGTGAAGACCCTGATAACCTGACGGGGGCCAACCGCCATGTAGAGTGCCAGGATTGCCACAACCCGCATGAGGCAAAGGCCGGTGTATCGCCAAATCCTGAGGACTCCATCTCTGATAACACCACCCATCTGGCTTCGAATGTGCTGAAAGGCGTGTGGGGTGTTGCGCCTTCATGGCCAGGTGCCTGGGCTGAGGTGCTCCGCTTTGACTACACCGTAGTGGATGAGGTTACCCATCAGTACCAGCTCTGCCTGAAATGCCACTCTGACTATGCCTTTAATGGCGCTATCCCTCCTGAGAGCTATG
This sequence comes from Sedimenticola sp., assembly GCA_026989135.1. Classification (GTDB taxonomy): domain Bacteria; phylum Pseudomonadota; class Gammaproteobacteria; order Chromatiales; family Chromatiaceae; genus WFXD01. The sequence continues at coordinate 9,369 of JALSJZ010000143.1, forward strand.
CCTATCCGGGGCCGGGCATCTATACGCTGACCGATCAGGGTAAGGAGTTCAATCCCAACAACCCCTCTTATCACCCGGTGACGGAGTTTGCAGGGAAGAATGACTTTCAGATGACCGTCAGCAGTGTCGTATATGACTACTCCAGTTCACTGTTGAAGGGTTTTACTGCTGCCAGCACCATGAACTGTACCGATTGCCACTCAGATCCTGACGCGCTGGCCGGAACCGGCCCGAAGGGGCCTCATGGCAGTGAGTATTGGCCGATTCTGAATGCTCCCTATGATGAGACCACAGGCCAGTCTGGAACCTGGGATACCCACCTCTGCTTCCGATGCCATGACAAGAATGTCTATACCAATGCCGGTGGTACCACGGGCGAATGGTGGCGAACGGGTTATAGCAATGGCAGCAGGAATCTGCATGCTTTTCACAGTATGCGCAGAAATGCGCCCTGCATGACCTGTCACTCAGCTGTGCCTCATGGTATGCCGCGCCGTGCCCTGTTGGTTTATGGCCGCAGCCCCAGCACTGATGCAGGAGCTGATTCAGAGCCCTACAATGCCCAGACTCGGCGCGTTGCTACGGGCACTGAAAACTGGGGGATTCCCTCAGCACGGGATGTTGACTCTATTCCCAGTGGCAACTGGGCAAGAAGCTACTGCCACAGTACAGGGGTAGGAGTAGGTTGTGGCATGGGTATGTAGTCAGTTGCTGCTCGCAACGCTTGGAGTGTTATGTACGCTCATGCCTTCTGCGTTAAGAGCTGCGAGCAATGTATAGGATATTGTGACAGATTGGAAAGGACAGCTACGCCAAAATCCCCTTTAGGCCGTGCTACTCATCGAATGGATGTCTCAGTATCATCGTCTCATCCCGATCCGGGCCGGTGGAGATGATGTCGATGGGAACGCCGCAGAGCTCCTCGATCTTCTTCAGGTAGTTCTGGGCGTTTTGTGGCAGCGCCTCAAAGCTCTTGGCATCAACCGTAGAGTCAGACCAGCCCGGCATCTCGATATAGACTGGCTCACAGCGGGCAAAGCGCTCGGCTCCAATGGGTGGTGTGTCGATCTCTTTACCATCAAATTTGTAGGCCACGCAGAGACGCA
>JALSJZ010000144.1 GCA_026989135.1 Sedimenticola sp.
CTGCCCCGCTGGCACCTGATTTGGCATCCGCAATCAACCGGGAAGGGTCCACCAGCCCGGCTTCCAGCAGCGGCATAAAGCCCAGGGTTACGGCAGTTGGATAGCAGCCCGGATTGGCCACCAGCAAGGCGCTTTTAATGCGATCACGGTTGATCTCGGGCAGACCATAGACCGCTTCTGCCAGCACATTCGGGCAGGCGTGCGGCATGCCATACCACTTTGCCCACTCATCCGGGTCACTGAGCCTGAAATCAGCCGCCAGATCAATCACCCGTGTGCCGGCATCCAGCAGCTCTGGCACCAGCTGCATGGCGGTGCCGTTTGGCGTGGCAAAAAAGACCAGATCACAGGCGGTCAGCTGCTTTGTATCCGGCTCGGAAAAACAGAGATCCAGATGGCCGCGCAGATTTGGGAACAGATCGGCAACCGCCCGCCCCGCCTCGCCCCTGGAGGTGATCACCTTTATCTCCAATGCAGGGTGCGGAGCCAGCAGACGCAGAAGCTCCACGCCCGTGTACCCTGTTCCACCTACTATTCCAACCTTGATCATAAGAATCCAACCGAAAAGAAAAGCGGCCTGAAGCCGCTTGAAGTAAGGACGGTGCGATTTGTTAGTCACTCTTACCCACCTCTATATATAGCGGGTACACCATGCCAGCGACTGAATCTATCGGCACTCATTCATGAAGTCAAGCATCGCTTGTCCACGAAAAACCCCTTGTGGAATCAAAGCTTCCGCTCCTTACCTGCATCCATGCAGGCAACAGGCACGCGAGAACAGGTATAACTCGTAAAATATCCGGGTTAGACTCAAGCTCACGAATCATCCCAAAGTCCACAATCAAGCGTGGATCTTGGGATTATATCTTTAACATGGAAAATTACTGCCCCATCCATCTGTTAGCAGTAAAGGATATTACGTTATATGCTGATAGATAATGGCAAAAAACCAGATGAGCCATATAATGCTGCACTGGGGTTTTGGTTGCCACCTGATTCTCCATATGGCAATTTTCAGCTTAAATACATGAAAATAATTCAGCGACTGGATGAGGCTAATAGAAAGATAAATGAAAGCCTGTATTTTTGGAATAATTGCAGGGTAAAAGGCATATTACCGACTGGTGCTTTAGAACGTCATGTGTTTGCTAATGAAGAGGCAATTTACATGCTCCGAAGAGCTGCCGATGAACTTGTTTCGTTGATTTGGTGCCTTTCAGAACACGAAGAAAACGGAAATTATCCAAATAAGATTAAACCTAAATCCTGCAAGTGCTCGCACTCACATAGCGCAAGCTATTGATCCGTATAGCGATATGAAACTTTTCGGCCATCACAATAAGGATGACACTCAAAGTTGTCATTCACTCTATGAATCAATATCTTACACTCTGCAAGCACGATCACTTGCAGGATTTAGGTTAAAGTAGACTGTTTAGGGGCAGTGATAGCCCAAGATGAAAATACACGCCATGAAGCTTTTGCAGCACATATAGAGCTTATGAAAAATTTGAACGATATTGCTAATGCTTTTAAGCATTCATTTATTAACTCGGCTCATACTCTCTTAGGGACCGAAGAACCGAGGATTCACGCTTTAGGCTTGGCCTATAATAAACTCAGCTCTCAGCCAGAATTTTATGATGTTTCACTCCCAACTTTGATAGAGCATTACAATAGGTTCTATAAAAGCTGTATATCATGGCTGAAATCGTATTCAGAAAGAAACCGCTAACGAGGCGCTGCACTCAGGCGGCAATTCCACTGCGCTCCATTGCTGCCGGTCAGCTTGGTCGTTACCCCCTTAAGCCGCACATGCCTTATATATTGTACATGACATCAAAGATGCCTATACTTGTCTAATATTACGTACAAGTAGAGGTGTTAAATGCGCATCGTATCATTTACAGACGCAAGAAATAGATTAAAATCTGTTTTAGATCAAGTGGTTAATGACGCAGATTGTACCGTTATTACTCGCAGAGACAGCGAAGATGCAGTTGTGATGTCACTTGATTATTTTAATAGTCTGATGGAAACAGTCTATTTGCTGAAGTCTCCAGCAAATGCAGAGCATCTACGAAAATCCATTGAGCAATATCGAGAAGGTAATGTTCAAGAGAGGGATTTATTGGATGAGTAGAAATCTGGCATGGACTGAGGCCGCCTGGTCAGATTATGTATACTGGCAAAGCCAGGATAAAAAGACGTTAAAGCGAATCAATAAGCTGATCGTTAGTGTGTTAAGGGCGCCTTTTGAAGGCATCGGCAAACCAGAACCCTTAAAAGAGAACCTATCTGGCTTTTGGTCCAGAAGAATAGATGATGCTCACAGGTTGGTTTATGCAGTTTCAGATACACATGTAACCGTCATTTCATGTAGATATCACTATGAGTAAAAATGGACTAACGAGCAGTCAACCCGGACATTTTTCCACAGGCTACTACTGACGTTCTATAACAAATTCAGGATACACATACATGGAAACCATTCAACTCATCTCACTGGCGCTGGGGGTCACATGGGCGTCTGGTATCAACCTGTATGCCACGGTATTTATGCTGGGATACCTCTCCATCACCGGCAACCTGGAGCTTCCACCCGGATTGGAGATGCTGGATGACCCAATGGTAATGGGTGCCGCCGGGCTGATGTATTGTGTGGAGTTTTTTGCCGACAAGACACCCGGTGTCGATACCATCTGGGATGCCATTCATACCTTTATCAGAATCCCGGCAGGTGCTGTGATGGCCGCAGGTATGGCACAGGGGATGGATGTTGGCCCAGCGGCTGAATTTGCTGCGCTGCTGGTTGGCGGCAGCATAACTGCAACCAGCCATGTCACTAAAGCCAGCAGTCGATTGCTGATCAACACCTCACCCGAACCCGTCACCAATTGGACCGCCTCGATCACTGAGGATCTGGCTGTTATTGGCGGGCTATGGACGGCGCTGAACTACCCCGTTGTGTTCATTTGCCTGCTGATTCTCTTTGCCCTGGTTGTTATCTGGATACTGCCCCGCATCTGGCGCACCCTCAAAGCACTTTTTCAGCGTATTGGCGCATGGTTCAGTGGCCGCAAAGATGACCCCACCCCCTCATCAATACCCGGCCAGACCCGACGCGATATTCTGAAAACGCTGTATCATGATGCACGCGACAACCCTCACAAATAACACACACCTCAACAAATTAATATTCAGGAGTATTGTATGTGGCTTAAGGCCTTTCATCTTATCTTCATGGTGACCTGGTTTGCCGGGTTATTCTATCTACCACGCCTATTTGTCTATCATGCAGCGACAGAGGATCAGGCAGGGAATGAGCGCTTCAAGATTATGGAACGCAAACTGTTTTGGTTCACCATACCCTGGATGGTTCTGACGCTGGGGTTTGGCATCTGGATGCTTTCTGACTATGCCTGGCTGGCTTTTGGCAAGATGATGTGGCTGCATACCAAGCTCACACTGGTTGCACTGCTGGTGGTGTACCAGATCTACTGCTGGAAGCTGATGAGGGATTTTGCCAACGACAACAACCGTCGCAGTCACGTCTGGTATCGCTGGTTCAACGAGGTGCCGGTGCTGATTCTGGTTGCTATCGTACTGCTGGCTGTCATTGGGCGGGGTTACGGCTGGTGATCAATTGAGGAGTCAGAAGAGCATGCCATATTCTGACTCCTGACCCCTAAACATCACTCCCATAAAAAAAGCGGCAGACCCAACAGAGGTCTGCCGCTTTTTAATACTGTTCTGCTGCTATTAGCTGCTGCAAGTACTGGCAGAAGCACAGCTGCCACAGGCACTCTCATCTTTCACCGGCGCAACATTGTTGAATTTGAAGACGGAGGTGCCATCACCACGATCCACATAATCGATCTCGACGCCTTGCAGATGCGGCACTGCACCGTCATCAATCACAACTTTGAACCCGTCACACTCCAGTACGTTATCGGTCTTGTCGATCTGATCCGTAAAGGTCATACCAAAACCAACGCCACTGCAACCGCCTGCGGTTGCATAGACGCGGACGCCTTGAATATCCTCTTCAACCTGGGCAATAAGATCTACAATCTTGCTTTGAGCCGGGGCAGTAAGCGTCATGTAGCCCGCTCCCAGGATTCTATCGGTTGTCGCAGTCATACTTCTGCCTCCTGAATTTCAATAATAAACGAGTGATAAAGTCAGGTAATTGTATCACTCCACTCTCCGGCATGCGAATTCTGCACAGGGATGCTGGGGCTTAAAGGCCTGATCGATTGAAAAATCTAAAAGCGCAATTGATTTCGGGCACTCAACTCATAGAGGTGCCGCTGGGCATCCATAAGATGCTGGCCCCAGTGGATTTTATAACTGCTGCAGAGTCTGTTTAACGCGCTGCTTCTCTTCTCTGGATGATTCTCCAACATCTCCAGACCCACCTTCAGTTCACAAAAAATATCGGTCAGATCATCTGCCAGACTGCCTGTCATGAGCTGGCCATCCGATGCAACATCAAACTCCAGCCAATAGGGGTCTCGCTCACCCAGCAGTGCATGCAGGCGGCTAAACAGCTCAAAGCGGTCATCCAGATCCTGCTCCGAAGAGCAGATATCCGCCCTGGCTTTGGACTGATCCATTTCAGCCACCGCTGCATGCAGACGCGGCAGAAGCTTTGCCAGCCGTTCCAACCAAACCGTATCACCACCGTCCAGATGATCAATCAGATCACAATAGACGCGTGCCGTTTCAACAAAATCAGTGTGAAGGGTCATCATATTCAGCCTTACCAATTCAGGGGCTACATGATGATTTTAGTCAAAAATCCAACACTGACAGGGTGAAAAACTGATTTTATTCCATTGAATTCAAAAGAAAGTTCAAGCAAAAAACAGATAAACAGCGCAAGCTATTGATCCCTCTGGTCAAAACGATATATTACCCAGCATCTATTTCTCAGACGGCCAGGATGCTCAGTATGACAACACCCTCACCCAACGCAGCAGTTGCCGTAACACTGGCCATTGGCGGCCATGACCCCAGTGGCGGCGCTGGCATCCAGGCCGATATTGAATCCATCACCGCCTTGGGGGGCTATGCCACCAGTGCGATAACCTCTCTGACCATTCAAGACACCTGCAATGTTCAACAGCTGATTCCCGTCGACCCCAAAGTGGTCATTGCCCAGGCTGAGGCCGTTTTGGCTGATCTGTCGGTGAACGCTATCAAGATCGGCCTGGTCGGCAGTGCCGCTGTTGCCCATGCATTGGCGGATCTGCTGAAAAAGCACCCCGACATTCCAGTGGTACTCGACCCTGTATTGGCTGCGGGGGGTGGCAGATCACTGGCCAGTGATGCACTGCGACAAACCCTGCTGCAAGAGCTACTGCCGCTCACCGCTCTGCTCACCCCAAATTCCCAGGAAGTACGCGTCCTGGCCAATGCCAGCGACTTGAACCGCTGCGCCGAGATACTGCTGCAGCATGGCTGCCAACAGCTATTGATCACAGGCACCCATGAAGAGAGCAGCGCAGTCATTAATACGCTATATGATCAAAAAGGGGTGATCAACCAGTGGCAGTGGCCTCGGCTGCCGGGGGAGTATCACGGCTCCGGCTGCACCCTGGCTGCCGCCATTGCCGCACTGCTGGCACAGGGGCAGAGCCTCACGGAGGCCGTCTATAATGCACAGGATTTTGCCTGGCAATCATTGGCCAATGCCTACAGACTGGGTCGGGGGCAGGCGCTGCCCAATCGGTTCCATTCACTCAGGCCACACTCAGCATGACTAAACAACTGCATGGACTCTACGCCATCACCGACCCGACACTGGGAGAGGGTAAGAAACTCTATGCCCAGGTGGAGGCCGCCATTCTGGGAGGCGCTTGCACCATTCAATATCGGGACAAAAGCGGGGATCAAAGCAAAAGACTGGAAGAGGCCACACAGCTGCTGGCACTATGTCGCATTCACAATATTCCCCTTGTCATCAACGATGATCTGGCACTTGCCCGGCAGATCAGGGCTGACGGGGTTCATCTTGGGTGTGATGACAGCTCGCTGCAACAGGCTCGCAGTGAACTGGGGAGATCCGCCATCATCGGCATCTCCTGCTACAACAGCCTTCAGCAGGCATGCGATGCTGAGTCTGCCGGAGCCGATTATGTCGCCTTTGGCCGCTTCTTCACCTCTGCCACCAAGCCACACGCGATCCAGGCAGATATCGACCTGCTGAAACAGGCCAAAAAGAGACTCCAGATTCCAGTGGTTGCCATCGGTGGAATAACCCCGGAAAATGGCACCCAACTCGTGCAGGCCGGAGCCGATATGCTGGCCGTTATCCAGGGCATATTTGCCCAACCCGATATCCACCACGCCTGCCGTCAATTTGCCAAACTATTTGAGGATACCCAAAGATGAGCCGTTCCCAAGAACTTTTCGAACAAGCCCTGTATCACATTCCTGGCGGCGTTAACTCCCCCGTGCGCGCCTTCCGTGGGGTCGGCGGTGATCCTGTCTTTGTCGAACGCGCCTCCGGTGCCTACTTCTACGACCCGGATGGCAACCGCTATATCGACTATGTTGGCTCCTGGGGGCCGATGATTCTGGGGCACGCCCACCCCGCTGTGATCTCCACTGTACAAAAAACCGTACAGAATGGCCTCAGCTTTGGCGCACCCACCGCGATTGAGACCGAGATGGCCAACAAGGTCTGCGAACTGGTGCCCTCGATGGATATGGTGCGCATGGTCAGCTCCGGCACCGAAGCGACCATGAGCGCCATCCGCCTGGCGCGTGGCTACACGGGGCGTGACAAGATCCTGAAATTTGAGGGCTGCTACCACGGCCACTCCGATTCACTGCTGGTCAAGGCCGGTTCCGGCGCTCTGACGCTGGGCGAGCCCAGCTCACCCGGTGTTCCCGCCTCACTGGCTGAACATACCCTCACACTGGACTACAACAACCTGGGACAGGTGCAAGAGCTCTTCAGCAAGATGGGCGAGCAGATCGCCTGCATCATCGTCGAGCCTGTCGCCGGCAACATGAACTGCATCCCACCCGTTGCCGGGTTTCTGGAGGGGCTGCGTGAGGTCTGTGACCAGTACGGCACTGTGCTGATCTTTGACGAGGTGATGACCGGCTTCCGTGTCTCGCTGGGCGGCGCGCAGGGCTACTACGGCATCACCCCGGATCTGACCACCCTGGGCAAGATCATCGGCGGCGGCATGCCGGTCGGTGCCTTTGGTGGAAAACGCGAGATCATGGAGAAGATTGCACCACTTGGCCCCGTCTATCAGGCGGGCACCCTCTCCGGCAACCCGGTCGCCATGGCTGCCGGGCTACAGACGCTGGAGCTGATCGCCACCCCCGGCTTCTACGATGTGCTCTCCGCCATCACCGAGAAGCTGGCCAGCGGGCTGGTCGCCCAGGCCGAGAAGGCCGGCGTTCCGCTGACCTATAATCAGATCGGCGGCATGTTCGGTATCTTCTTCACCGATGCCCCGGCCGTGGAGAACTTTGCCCAGGCCACCGCCTGCAATCAGGATGCCTTCAAGCAGTTCTTCCACAGCATGCTGGATCGCGGCATCTATATGGCACCATCCTCCTATGAGGCGGGCTTTGTCTCCTCCGCACACAGTGATGATGATATTAGCGCCACGCTTGAAGCAGCAGCGGCTGCTTTTGCCGAGATAAAATAAAAACCGCTCTTTAAGCCCCTTCTCCCTGGCAGGGGGAAGGCTGGGATGAGAGTGGAAGCTGCAAATTCAATGGACAAACAGCTTCTACCCACACCCTCTCGCTGCAAGGGAGAGGGGACTATATCGGCAACTTGAAACCTGCAACCAACAATGACTGAGCTACTGCAACAGCTCCTGGATTGGATCGCCCTGCACCCGGTCTGGGCTGGCATCGTCATCTTTCTGGTTGCCATGTGTGAATCTCTGGCCGTTATCGGCATGCTGGTACCCGGCGCCGCCCTGATGATCGGCTTTGGCGCACTGATCAGTACCGGCACACTGGAGTTCTGGCCCACCTGCGCATGGGCCGTTGCCGGTGCCATCGTGGGTGACAGCCTCAGCTTTATGCTCGGCCACCGCTACCGCGAACAGCTGACCCGAGTCTGGCCCTTTAGCCGACACCCAAAATCGCTTGAACGGGGTATCCGCTTCTTTCAGCGTTACGGTGGAAAGAGCGTGATTATTGGCCGTTTTATCGGCCCCACCCGCGCCATTATCCCGATGGTGGCAGGCATGATGGGGATGCCTGCCAACCGTTTCCTCATGGCCAACATCTTCTCCGCACTGCTCTGGGCACCGCTCTATCTGCTACCCGGCATGGTGGTGGGGGCATCGTTAGGGCTGGCTTCAGAGGTGGCCGTCCGGCTGGTTATCCTGCTGCTGCTGTTGGCACTGTTGGTCTGGCTGCTGATCTGGAGTGTCAAACGGCTGTTTCTGCTGCTCCACCCGCGCGCCACCCTTTGGGTGCAGGCGGCCTTAAAATGGAGTCAGAATCACCCCAGACTCAAGGATCTGGCCGCAGCACTGGCAGATCCACAGCACCCGGAGGCGAGGGGGCTGGCAATTCTGGCAACCCTGCTGGTCATTGCCACTGGAGTCTCGGCAGTTACCCTGACAGCAGCACTCACCCAGCACGGCCTGGGGATTGATCAGGCACTGCTTCAAAGCATTCAAAGCCTGCGCACACCCTGGGCTGACCAGCTGATGATTCACTTCACCCGGCTGGGTGATGCCCCGGTTATCGCTGCTGTGGCGCTGGGGGTGTTGCTCTTTCTGATCTGGCAGCGACAGTGGCACACTGTTGGCTACTGGCTGGCTGCGGTTGCTTTTGGCTTTATGGCCTCACTGATTCTGAAGTACAGCATTCAGCTTCCCCGCCCCGACATCGGCATCACCGGTCTCAGCCCCTACGGCTTTCCCAGCAGCCACACACTGCGGGCCACCGTGATCTTCGGCTTCCTCTCAGTAATAATTGCGCGAGCCATCACACCGCTGCACCGCTGGCTGCCCTACGGCCTGGCGGCACTGCTGGTGCTGCTGGTGGCGATCTCCCGGCTCTATCTGGGGGTTCACTGGTTCTCTGATGTAGCTGCCAGCCTCAGCCTGGGGCTGGCCTGGGTGACACTGCTTGGTATCGCCTACCACCGGCACACCGCAGTGGTAACCCATTGGCGCGGCCTGGCACTCTGTGCAATCACCCTGCTGGCTCTGGCCATCAGCCTGCAAACCTGGAACAGCCATGCATCAGACCTGGCACTCTATTCACCAACGGATGAAAAGCAGCTTCTCAAAACCTCCGAGTGGCTGGATCACGCATGGCAACAGCAGCCTGCTTTCCGACATGACATCAGGGGCAGGCTCAACCACCCGTTCTATCTTCAGTATGCCGGGAGGCTGGAGGGACTTGCAGAGAAGCTGATGAAAAAAGGGTGGCAGCAGGCCGATGAACTGCGCTGGGCGGATATCCTGAAGCTGCTCTCACCCTCCCTGCCCTTGCAGGCGCTGCCCGTGTTTCCCCAGGTGCATGATGGTCGCCACGAGGCACTGACCCTGGTCAAACCCACTGCTGAGGATGGACGACTGGTGCTGCGGCTCTGGTCATCCAATACCCTGCTGATGCCGGGACAAACTGAACTCTGGGTGGGCAATGTCACCCGGCAGCAGCGTTCACATGCACTGGCACTCTGGCATTACGCAGAGACCTCGGCTGATTTTCTTGCGCCCATGGATACGCTACGCAGTGATACCCGCGATCTGCCGCACAAAAGCATCTCCCCCTATCTGCTGTTGATGGAGAGACCAGCGGGGAGGGTCAACCCTCCCCCCAACGTGGTGCAAGCCGATGCTCAATCCCCAGCTGATCCAGCACCCGCGCCACCATAAAGTCCACAATCTCATCTATGGTTTGCGGTTGATTATAGAAGCCGGGGCAGGCGGGCATGATCACCACACCCAGGCGCGCCAGTTTGAGCATATTCTCCAGATGGATGGCAGAGAACGGGGTCTCCCGCACTACCAGTATCAATTTGCGCTGCTCTTTCAGCATCACATCGGCGGCACGCTCCAGCAGGTTGTTGCTGGCACCACAGGCAATCGAGGAGAGGGTCGAGGTGGTGCAGGGGCAGACCACCATCGCTTGCGCAGGGCTGGAGCCACTGGCTACCGGCGCTGTCCACTGCTCGCGCCCAAAGACCCGAAGCTGCCCCTCTTCAGCCTGGAACTGCTCGGTGAAAAAGGTCTGGATATCGGTTGGAGTGCTGGGCAGATCCAGACCCGCCTCCATCTTTATGACCAGCTGGCCGGGGCGGGAGAGCAGCAGGTAGACCTGCCGTCTGGCCTCCAGCAGGGATTGCAGCAGACGCAAACCATAGGCGCTGCCCGATGC
>JALSJZ010000145.1 GCA_026989135.1 Sedimenticola sp.
ACACCGACAAACGCATCACCCAGATCAACCGTGGCCGCCGCACAGTTGTTGCTGAAGATGGCACGGAGGCCGCTTATGACCGGCTGATCATCTCCACCGGCTCCAGCCCCTTTATCATCCCGATCCCCGGCGCAGAGCTGGAGGGCGTTATTGGCTTCCGCGATATTCAGGATGTGGAAGAGATGTTGGATGCCGCCAGCAAATACAAAAAGGCGGTGGTGATCGGTGGTGGCCTGCTGGGGTTGGAGGCCGCTGATGGCCTGCTCAAGCAGGGCATGGATGTCACGGTGGTGCATCTGGTGGAGACCCTGATGGAGCAGCAGCTGGACAGTGCCGCCGGGGCGCTGCTGAAAGACGCCCTTGAGGCACGTGGCCTGAAATTTCTGATGGAACATAAAACCGAGGCGCTGCTGGGCGACAAGCGGGTACAGCAGATCTGCTTCTCCAACGGGCTACAGATCCCTGCTGACCTGGTAGTAATGGCGGTAGGCATCCGCCCCAACATCGAGCTGGCCGAATCTGCCGGTATCCACAGCGAACGCGGCATTGTAGTCAATGACACCCTACAGACCTACGACCCCCGCATCTACGCCGTGGGTGAATGTGCACAGCACCGCAACATCACCTACGGGCTGGTCGCGCCGCTCTTTGAGCAGGCCAAGGTGGCGGCCAACCAGCTGGCGCAACTGGGGATCGGTTACTACAGAGGCTCCACCACCTCCACCAAACTCAAGGTCAGTGGTATCGACCTCTTCTCCGCTGGTGAATTCCAAAAGAGCGATGACACCGAAGAGCTGCTCTACCAGGATCCAGGCCGGGGGGTTTACAAAAAGATCGTCCTCCGCAATGGCCGAATCGTTGGCAGCGTACTCTACGGTGATACGATAGATGGCCCCTGGTACTTCCAGCTGATGCGGGATGGAATCGACATCACCGAGATGCGCGAGAGGCTGCTCTTCGGCCAGGTCAGTGTCGGTGACTCCGGCCACAGCGCAACAGATCATATCGCCTCCATGCCGGACGATGCCGAGGTCTGCGGCTGCAACGGGGTCTGCAAGGGCGACATCGTGAACGCCATCATCGACAAGGGGCTCTTCACCCTGGATGAGGTGAAACTGCACACCAAGGCCGCCGCCTCCTGTGGCTCCTGTGCCGGGGTGGTCGAGCAGATACTCGCCTCCACCGTGGGCGCCGACTTTGCGGTCTCTCCAGCCAAAAAACCGATCTGCAACTGCACCGAATATACCCATGATGAGGTGCGCTCAACCATTACCAAGTATGAGCTAAAGGATATTCGTGCCGTCATGGACTTTATGGAGTGGAAGACCCCCGACGGCTGCAACAAGTGTCGCCCGGCGCTCAACTACTATCTGCTCTGTGCCTGGCCGGGAGAGTATATTGATGACTCCCGCTCCCGCTTCATCAACGAACGGGTACATGCCAATATCCAGAAAGATGGCAGCTACTCCGTCATCCCCCAGATGATGGGCGGCATGACCAATGCCGCAGAGCTGCGCGCCATTGCCGATATTGCCGACAAATACCATGTGCCGGAGATGAAGGTCACCGGCGGCCAGCGTATCGACCTGTTTGGCCTGAAAAAAGAGCAGCTGCCGGAGATCTGGGCTGATCTCAACGCAGCGGGTATGATCTCCGGCCACGCCTATGGCAAATCCCTGCGCACGGTAAAAAGCTGCATCGGCAACCGCTGGTGCCGATTTGGCACCCAGGACTCCGTCGGCATGGCGGTGGCGCTTGAGAAGCTGAGCTGGGGGAGCTGGATGCCACACAAGTTCAAGATGGCCGTATCCGGCTGTCCCCGCAACTGCGCTGAGGCCACCATCAAGGATCTGGGCGTGGTGGGCATCGACTCAGGCTGGGAGCTGCACATCGGCGGCAATGGCGGTGTAAAGGTGCGCGCCACGGATCTGCTCTGCAAGGTTCAAACCGGAGATGAGGTATTGGAATATGCCGCAGCCTTCATGCAGCTCTACCGCGAAGAGGCTCACTACCTGGATCGAACCGCACCCTGGATCGAACGGGTGGGGCTTACCTATATAAAACAGCGTCTGATTGAGGATAGCGAAGGCCGCAAGGCATTGGCCGAGCGCTTTCTGCGATCCCAGAAACATGCCCAGGTCGACCCCTGGAAAGAGCGGGTCGAAGGGAAAGAGGCATACGAATTTACACCCATGATTGAGATGGTTTAGGGAGATTACAAAATGTCTGACTGGATTGAGATAGGCCACATTGAGGATATCCCCCGCCTTGGCTCTCGCGTAGTAAAAACCAAAGAGGGTGATATCGCCATCTTCCGCACCGGGCAGGACAAGATCCACGCCCTGCTGGACAAATGCCCCCACAAAGGCGGCCCGCTGTCACAGGGGATAGTGCACGGTGACCAGGTAACCTGTCCGCTGCACGACTGGAAGATTCAACTGGCCAGCGGTGAGGCGCTTGCCCCGGATGAGGGGTGCACCCGCAGCTACCGGGTACGGGTCAAAGAGGGCACGATCTTTCTTATGGTGTAAATGAGCTGTATCCAACACCCGGAATCTATCCTAGATTTAGAGCATAAGGTACGCATTAATATTGCGATACTACCTGAGGTATTTGCAAAACTTCTGTTATCTGATTGTGTCGGTCACTGAACCCATGGCGTGGCAGATACGGCAAAGAGGGATAGAGAGCCATGCCTGGACTTGACAGCTTTACCCACGAACCCCGCATCGCCTACTTCTCCATGGAGATCGCGCTGCAAAATGATATTCCCACTTACAGCGGCGGGCTGGGGGTGCTGGCAGGTGACACCATGCGTTCCGCCACCGATCTTGAACTGCCGGTGGTGGCAGTCACCCTGGTCAGCCGGGCGGGCTATTTTCGCCAGAAGATTGATGCCGAGGGGCGACAACAAGAGGAACCCATGCAGTGGCAGCCCGCAGATCACGCCGTGCCACTCAACGCCAAGATTGCGGTTACCATAGAGCACCGCACCGTCTGGATCAGCGCCTGGCTCTACACCCTTGAAGGGCACATGAACGGGCGGCAGCCGATCATTCTGCTCGATACCGACGTGGCGGAAAACAGCGCTGAAGACCGGCAGATCACCGCTGCACTCTATGGTGGCGACAGCACCTATCGGCTCAAGCAGGAGATCGTACTGGGCATCGGCGGCGTACGCCTGCTGCAGGCAGTCGGGTTCAATATTCGCCAGTACCACATGAATGAAGGCCACTCCGCCCTGCTGGGGCTGGAGCTGCTACGACGCTTCATGTACCCCAACGAGGATCTGCGGCCTGGCGAATCCCCTTACAATATTCCACGGGTGCGGGAGCTCTGCTGCTTCACCACACATACGCCGGTAGAGGCGGGGCACGACCGTTTTTCGTATGATCTGGTCTATCGAATACTGGACGACTTTGTCGATATTGCCACGCTGAAACAGCTTGCGGGAGAGGAGTCACTCAACATGACCTGCCTGGCCCTGAACCTGAGTGAGCATGTGAACGGCGTTGCCAAACGCCATGCTGAAATATCACGCAAGATGTTTCCCGGTTACCGGGTCAAGGCCGTCACCAATGGCGTGCATCCGTACACCTGGACCAGCCCGGGCTTTGCCGAACTCTATGACCAACAGCTGCCCGGCTGGTGTCACGAACCGGAACTGCTGGTACGCGCCGACTGCTGCATCCGCGACGAAGCGATTCTGCAGGCACACCAACGCGCAAAAATCACCCTGATGGAGAAGATCAAGGCGCTGACCGGCGCAACCTTTGACCCACAGCTTCCCACCCTGGGATTCGCCCGTCGCATGACCAGCTACAAGCGCCCTGACCTCCTCTTCTCTGATATTGAGCGGCTGAAAGGCATCGCTCACGATCAACCCTTTCAAATCGTACTGGCCGGCAAGGCGCACCCGCAAGACGAAGGGGGGAAACAGCTCATAGAGAAGCTCCACCGCCATATCCGTGAACTGGATGGCATAATCAATATGGTCTTCCTGCCCGGTTATGACATGGATATCGCCCGTATCATGGTGGCCGGGGTGGATATCTGGTTGAACACCCCACTGCGTCCGATGGAGGCATCAGGCACCAGTGGCATGAAGGCCGCATTCAACGGGGTGCCCAATCTGAGCGTACTCGACGGCTGGTGGATTGAGGGCTGCATCGAAGGCGTGACCGGCTGGGCAGTGGGTGACAATACAGAATCGGCCAATGGCAATGACGCCTGTGCGCTGTACGACAAGCTGGAGCAGGTGGTACTGCCGCTCTATCAGGATCAGGCAGGCTGGGTCAAAGTGATGAAGGGAGCCATCTGCAAAAATGCATCATTCTTCAACAGCCATCGCATGATGCGCCGCTATACCACAGAGGCCTATATCCGCTGACATCTCCACCCTAGGAGGCTGTCCGAGAATAGGAATCATGGTGAGGGGAAGCTGGTTTGAGTCAGGTTTTTTCATTATTTGAGGCGAATATTGGGCATATTTAACGAAAATAATGGAGAAATCTGGCCAAATCCAGCTTTTTCTCACTGTGGTTTCTATTCTCGGACAGCCTCCTGGGAGGCTGTCCGAGAATAGAAGCCGTAGCGAGGGGAAGCCATTTTGAGTCAGATTTTCCGATTAAATGAGGCGAATATTGGGCATATTTAACGAATTTAATCGGGAAATCTGGCCAAAATAGCTTTTCCGCAGTAGGCTGTCTATTCTCGGACAGCCTCCTAGAGATGTCAGCGGCCCGCATGACAGGCGAGATGGATCGAAAAGCTCAGGCTGCCGGAATAGTGTAAAAATCACCAAACAAAGAACATCAGCACCCAGGAGAGCACAACGACACCTGTGCCTGCCATGATGACACACCAGGCACCCCATCGCCGCCAGGCAGGGACTCCTTCAAGAGCTGCCAGCATGCGCCAGATAAGCTGCCCACTCCAGAGCAGAGCCACAATCAACAGGGCGATGCGCAGATCCGCCACCCATCCAAGCTCAAGCCGCTCTGCCTTGAGCATACCCACTGTCAGCGCAGAGAGCCCCAGGAAGACGCTGATTCCGGCCAACGGCGTCAGGCCATAGGCGAGTCGCCACGGCAGCCCCCGGTATCCGAGCAGCCCGCCTGCCAGCCGCAGAGCCAGCAGGATACTCCCTCCGATCAGCAGGGTGGTGATACCGATATAAAGCAGAATGGTAACGCCATCCAGCCAGCTGAAAAGGTCATTGGTCTCTGGGTAATGCGTCAACACCCACCAGGGGGCATTGGCTTGCAGCGGCCAGAAGATATCAAGGTCGATCAACCATTCAGCCATCCCCTGTTTGAGCGCAACAAACCAGGGTGAAGCCGACCACTGAAAGGAACCAGTGGCGAGCCCCAATATACCGAATACCAGCAGCAGCACCTCCCACCGTGAGACATCCTCCTCCTGCAGCGAGAGAATCTCCCGGTTTGGAGAGCGGGCGGTCAGGGCTACGGCATCACGGTGGCCACTGCAACGTCCACACATGTGACAGGCGCTATTGCCGGTCATGGTACGGATATTGATCAGCGGTGCACAATCAACCGCCGGGGTGCGGGGCGGAGCCTGCTCCCACTTCTCCCTGTCTACCTGAAAGTGGATCGGAGCGAGGCGTGACAGCAGCGCAAACACGCCATTGGCCGGGCACAGATGTCGGCACCAAACCCGCTTGCCCTTGCCATAGAGAAAGCCGACCAGCATGGCCACAACCGTGGAACCACCCAAAATCAGAAGCGCCGCCTTGGGGTATTCATAGACACTGATCAACTGACCATAAAGTGTGACCAGCACAAAGGCGACAAAGGGCCATCCCTCCCACTGCATCCATGTCGGTATAGCACCCCCCCGGCCATGACGGCTGGCCCACTCTGACAGCGCACCTTCCGGGCAGAAGACCCCGCACCAGACGCGCCCCAACAGCATCATGCTGATCATTACAAACGGCCACCAGATCCCCCAGAAGATAAACTGGGCAAACAGAACCAGATTTTCATAGAGGTGGACGTACTCCAGCGGCAGCGGCAAAAATGCCGGCCAGATGAGCAGCACCAGAAAAAAAACCACGACAACCCACTGGGTAGTCTGAATGGCGCGCCGGTTGCGCTGCATCCACTCTCCCAGTGCGGCCAGTCGCGGGCTGGTTTTCGGCGCAAGCACCGTCTCTGCTGTCAGTTCATTCATCTGTTACTCCCGTTCTCTTCCAGCATTAGAAATTCCACTGGGTTCGCAGACCAAAGGCGGTTATGCCTGAGGCAGAACGATTACCACCCGGATTGCGTATATGCTGGAGGTTGGGTGACAACTCGAACTGGCTGTTGAGCCGGTAGCGGTAATAGAGCTCTGCCACCTGCTCATCACCATCAGCACGATAGCCGTAGTCGGGGATGCCATCCGCATCGGCATCGACACTGAGTGAGGCACGCTGAAACTCATCCGAGGTGTTCAACCAGCCGAGCGCGATACCCAGGGCATCAGCCCCCCTTCCCCAATAGCTGCCGCCAAACTCGGCTCCAAAGGTTACTGCCTGATCGAAGGCCGCACCACCCTCTGCCTGAAATCCATAGCGCAAGAACAGTGTCGTGTAGTCATCAACCTGCTGGTCGAAACTGATGCCCACGCCACTATGAACACCTACAGTGCCATCAAAATTATTTCCGCGACCATTACGCCAGCCATACAGGCGGTAGTTACCGGCCAACCCGCCAAAGAACCGCTGCCCGGTTTCGGCCTGGATGATTATAAACGGTGAGTCAAAGGAGTCGGAGAAGCTTGCCCCCTCTCCTGTACCAAACAGGCCCAGCGAGATGCCATAGCTAACCGGTCTGTAAAAATCGTTGATGTAGGCGAATCGCAGCCCCGGCGAGTAGCCAAACTCATCCACACCCACGTCGCCCTCCACATCCAGCAACGGATTATTCACGAAGGACTGGTTTACGAAACCACGGGTCTCATCATCAGCAATAGCATTCTGGTCGAAGAAGATGAAGGGATCTATCTTGCCCACGTTGAATTCGATATGTCGACGTGAGCGATCCGGGTTCCCGCCCAGTGGCAGAGGTATATCCAGCTGGTACCAGGCCTCGGCCAGCAGCACAGTGCTGTCTGATGTCTCAGAGCCAGGGCGCTGAAAGCTGGTTGAGTTGAGTGATGAGAAGGCTCCGCCGGGGTTCTCCAGCCCCAGCCCCTGACCCATGCGAAAGTGGGCAAACAGAAAGCCTTCGGCATTGCCCAGGCTGCCTGCTGGCAGACTGACCGTGGCATCGGCGCGGTAATTGAGTTCGGCATCTCTATCATCCGCACCAGCTGTGTCAGTGCGCGTTTGTGCCATCATGGTGAATCCCACATCGGTACGGATGCCCTCCAGCGAATCTATGGTTCTGGCTGCCTGGCGATAGCTGTTGACCTGTGACTCCACCGCCTTGAGGCGCGCCGCAATCTGAGGCTCCTCAGCACTAACATAGGGTGCCTCCAGAGAGTGTTGCAGCGCTGCATTCTCAGCCTCAAGCTGTTCGATACGTTTCTCCATGGCTTCCAGCCGCTGCAGAATCCTGGCATTCAGGGTCTCCTCCGCCAGGGCAGTGGGAGCCACCATCCCCAGTGCCAGAGTGGTCAGAATAGAGGCACTCAACCATTTTCGTTCAGACATGCTCATACTTAATATCCACCACGCTTGCCGATGCCGGCGTAGATAAAGTCAAACTCCACAGTAAAAGGCTTGAACCAGGGGCGTACCCCGGTAAGGCGGTCGGTATGACGCCCAAAGTGCTTACCCGCCGGGTTCTCCGGGGAGGATGGCGGATAGATGGTGTATTTGACCTGGTACCTGCCCGGCCCCATGAGCTTGATGTTGTCGCCATAGTGCGGGCCATCATTGGCTATCATGGGCATGAAGTCGCCGCTTATCGTCTGACCGGAGTCCTTTTTGCTGACCTCATATTTGACGTGAAGATAGGGAATCCACTCACCTTCACTAAAACCGTTAGCGTTTATATCCAGGGCACGGATATCGGCCTCGATATGTATATCTGATTTTTCCGCCGCCCGCATCATGCCTCCTGGCTCCATGCGTATCGGCTGCAAGTAGACCGCTGCAATCTCCATCCCGTAGCGCTGTTCAGGCACCCCGATAGAGTATTCCACAGCCATTGTGACCCCTGTGGTCAAGAGTAACCCCAGGCCAGCAACAAAGGAGATAAGAGGCTGTTTCTTAGGCTTTTGCATTAAATTCTCCAAAAGTGTAATGAGACGCATTCGCGTTATTGATGGAAATTTTTTAGGCTGAAAACCACTTTGCTAGAGGAGCTCTTCCAAGACAATCTGTCTCTGTAAGAGGGTGTGCTATCGTGCAGTAGACAGGTTACAGCCTAAATCGACGCAAACGATAATGATTATCATTTGTGTTGTCAAGTGTTGGCTCAACCCCCCAACACCTGCCTTGAGGAAGCGAGGTCAGCCCCACTCCTCACTGATGCCATGTCTGCAGATTGCACTGGCCTTGCGTGATGAGGTGCTGGATCTGAAGAGAGCCGGAATCAGAGTCATCCAGATTGACGAAACCGCTATGCGAGAGGGATTGCCGCTGCGTAAAGGTGATTTGGAAGGCTATTTTGACTGGGCGGTGGGAGCCTTCTGTATCACCGCCTCCAGGGTAGCTGATGAGCCCCAGATCCACACCCACATATGCTATTCAGAGTTCAATAAACTGCTTTTTGTCATGGTTTACTAAAAAAACAGACCGCCACCCTTCACTTTATTTGGATGCTGTATACACTCACAGCTAAGGCCTTTGTTTTTTCACCCGCTTTGGAGGTAGTCTTTTATGGAACTAACCCCTCGTCAGACAGAGATTCTGGAGCTGATCCGCGCACATATTGCGGACACCGGGTACCCACCCACTCGCGCAGAGATATGTCAAACCATGGGCTTCAAATCCCCCAATGCGGCTGAGGATCACCTGCGGGCACTGGCACGCAAAGGGGCCATTGAGGTACTCTCTGGCACCTCCAGAGGCATCCGCATCCTGTTACCGGATGAACCGGAAGGGTTGCCGGTAGTGGGCAGGATCAAACCGGGCAGCACACTTCTGGCAGAAGAGAATATTGAGGGGCACTACTGCATCGACCCCGGCAGGTTTCGCCCCAAACCTCACTACCTGCTGCGCATGCAGGATGGGAGCATGCAGGATGCCGGCATTGCCGCTGCCGACCTGCTGTTGATACATCGCACAAAAAAATTCCAAAACGAGCAGATTGTTGCGATCCGGCTGGATGGTGAGGTGCTGGTAAGGCGTATCTATCAACATGGGCGCTGGAAGCACCGCATCAGGCTGGAGTCGGGCAGTGCCGATTTTGAGTCGTTCGATATAGACAGGCGAAAACAGACGCTGGTGGTTGAAGGTCGAACAGTCGGGTTGATTCGTTCCCTGTAACCCCGCACAGCTTATAGCGGTAAAAAAGGGTTGAGATGGGTCTCAGCCCTTTTTTGTTTAGTCGTTATAGCCCAGTATAAACCCCGCCTCTTCCAATCTTCTCTTCTCTTGCTGCAGCTCCATCCTGGTTAGCGGGTGTTTTGCTAGCCAGGCTTCTGGAAAAGTGAGTTTCAGACTGTTCTCTTTTACCGTCAGCCCGATGTCAGGCCTTACTTTGGTGGTACGGCCACGGTGTATCAGAGTGGCCAGACGCAGCAGAATGCAGAGCTGCTTGGCATACTCTCTGTCGATGAGGGGCAGGGATTCAAATGCATTCAGTGGAAATCGCCTGCGGTGGCCCCGCACCAACACGGCCAGCAGCCGCTGTTCCGGGCGTGAAAAACCGGACAGATCAGAGTTTTCGATCAGATAGGCACCATGCTTGTGAAACTGGCTGTGGGAGATGGTAAGTCCCAACTCATGCAGACGCGCAGCCCAGCA
This sequence comes from Sedimenticola sp., assembly GCA_026989135.1. Taxonomy (GTDB): domain Bacteria; phylum Pseudomonadota; class Gammaproteobacteria; order Chromatiales; family Chromatiaceae; genus WFXD01. The sequence continues at coordinate 9,923 of JALSJZ010000145.1, forward strand.
TAAAATCTCCTGCTGGTCATCCCTGGTCAGTTGCCAGGGCTGGCTGGCCTGGGCAAAGAGTTTTTGAGCCGTTGCCGCCACACGCTGCGCATGTTGCAGATCCAAATGGTAGCGTGTACAGAGTGAATGGATTGAACGTTCACGCACATCCTCATGTTGGATGCGCCCCAGCTTGTCGTAGAGCAGCCCCTCCCGTAATGACTGGTCAGAGACCTCTATCTTCTCCAGATGCAGAGCCCTGAATATGGCAAGCAGCACCGCAACCCCCCCAGGAAACACGGGTTGGCGCTCCGGGCTAAGCCCGGCAAGTGTCAGTTTCTCTATGTGACCCGCAGCTATTAAGGCTTCGCATAATCGGTGCAGGGACTCCAGGGTAATCCCCTCTCTGCTCCAACCTGCCTGCTGCACGACCTCACCTATGCTGCGAATGGTGCCGGAGCTGCCGATGACCATCTGCCAGCCAAGCTGGCGATAGAGGCGGCGTATGGGGCGCAGCTCTAGCGCCGCAGCCAGCTCCGCCGACCGCATGGCATCCGCCGTTATGGCGCCATCAGGAAAATAGTGCCGGCTGATGCTGACACAGCCCATGTGCAGACTCTCACGGCGCTTGATATCGAACTGTCTTCCAATAATGAGCTCGGTACTGCCACCACCAATATCCATCACCAGTCGCTGGCTGTTGCCTGCAGCGAGGCTGTGAGCAACGCCAAGATAGATCAGCCGCGCCTCTTCGTGTCCTGCAATGATCTCAATAGGATGCCCCAGTGCCGCCTCTGCCTGGATCAGAAAGTCACCGGCCTGCCTTGCCTGCCGCAGGGCATTGGTGCCAACGGCACGAACCGCACCGGGTGGCAGCTCACGCAGCCGTTGTCCAAAGCGGCCAAGGCAGGCCAGCGCACGTAGTCGAGCCTCCAACGAGAGCTCTCTGTTCTCATCCAGCCCTGCCCCCAGGCGCACCATCTCCCGGATTCGGTCGATGATCTGGATATCCCCGCCCTCTGCCCGGACGACGATCATGTGAAAGCTGTTGGAGCCAAGATCAACGGCAGCAACGATCTCTGCTCTGCTGTTGTCTGCTCTACTCATCTATATGGATATTGATTGTTTATGCCGCATCTCTTCAGCTTAGCATTTTGTAGTGGTGATGTTGTCGGGTTACACTTGAAGATATGAACTTCTGTAGTCAATGTGGTGCAAAGGTCGAGCTGCAAATTCCTGAGGGGGACAGCCGGCAGCGTCATGTCTGCCCTGATTGTGACACCATCCATTATCAGAACCCCCGGATCATTACCGGCTGTCTGCCGGAGTGGGAGGGACAGGTATTGCTCTGCCGAAGGGCGATTGAGCCGCGAGACGGTTACTGGACGCTACCAGCAGGGTTTATGGAGAATGGCGAGACCTCACATGATGGTGCCATGCGTGAGACGCTGGAGGAGGCCAATGCCAGGATTGCGGTAGATGCTCTTTTCAGTCTGTTCAATCTTCCACATGCTAATCAGGTGTTTATGATCTATCGGGGAGCGCTGCTGGATCTGGATTTTAGCCCAGGCGAGGAGAGCCTGGAGGTTCAGCTTTTCACGGAGGATGAGATCCCATGGGATGAGCTGGCCTTTCCAATGATTGAACAGACCCTTCGCCTCTATTTTCGTGATCGTCTGGCAGGCCGTTTTGCAACGCATGTCGGCACCATCCAGCGGGTCTCAAAACGCCCCCGCCGATACTGCATCGAAATGCATTAAAAGCAGGGGCAAGGTACCGACAGGAACCCCGACCTTATGCGCCACCTTGAACCTGATCAGCGCCCTCCGGGATAGACCATCCTGACATTGGTTGCCACCAGCCCATTGCCTTTCTGATCGCTCTCTTTGAGGTAAAACTCGACGATGGTATTGCGATTGAGCAGATCATCGACGGTGACATCATCAGCCAGTTCGTTGATATGGCAGAAGACGCTTTCGTAGGGTGAGTCGGGATCGCGCGGGTCGGTGATCCAGAGGTTGGGAGAGACCTCCCGGATAAACCGCAGAAAGCCATAGCCCTTATCTCCAAACCATTTGGTGCAGCTCCCGCGCACACAATAACCGGGCTTGCCCCACTCATTGCGCGGCTCACAAGAGAAGGGCAGCAGGTCTGGGATCAGAAAGCCGGAATAGAAGGCATCGACCTGGCGTTGCAGCGCCTTGGATACGTTGCGAAAACCGATCAGCTCAACCCGGCAGCCTTTGTTCTGTAGCGCAGTGACCACCTGTAGAAAATCGCCATCCCCGGTCAGCAACAGCACCTGGTCGAGGTTGGTTGCCTGCAACATGGCATCCACTGCAAGATCGAGGTCGGCGTTGGCTTTGGTGGTGACATTGCCCTCCTCATCCGTATAGCGTTTGACATTTTTTACCGTGATCTTCCAGCCAAAATCACGCACCATCTGCTGATAAGAGTATGATTTCTGGGCATATTCCGGCTCATCTTTGGCGCGCTCAGGGTCAAAGGCGATGTAGGTGTTGAGTCGCTGTGGCGTGCCGCCGTTACGGGTGGCAAAGCGACGCAGGTTGTCGTAGCGGAGTTGATAACCGCCGTTAAAGCGGACATTTTCGGCATCAACGAAGACGCCAATCTTTAGGTTTGATTCCAAAATAACTTCTCTCTGGAACTGTTCCGTCAATTCAATGGTTAAGGGTGAGATTTACTCGATCCAGGAAAGGGACTCTAAAACCCGTCTTTTTTTAGAGGTATTACTGGTATGTTAAAGCTTTTTGGCGGTGAGCTGCAACTGGGAAAATAAGCCCAAGATCCGCAACAACAAATACCTTTTCTTTGTTGTTGCACATATGGAAGTGGGACTAAAGCCCCACTTCCATAGTTGGGATGTGGTTATTTGTGATGCCGATTCTCTACCAGATGTTCAACCACGCTGGGGTCAGCCAGGGTAGAGATATCGCCCACCTGATCGACCTCATTGGTTGCCACCTTGCGCAGAATGCGGCGCATGATCTTGCCTGAACGGGTCTTTGGCAGTGCGGCTGCCCACTGGATGATGTCGATAGTGGCAATAGCACCAATCTCTTTGCGCACCAGCTGCACCAGCTCACGCTTCAACTCATCTGACTCTTCAATGTCTGCCATCAGGGTGACGTAGGCGTAGATGCCCTGCCCTTTGATGTCATGGGGGTAGCCTACCACGGCGGCCTCGGCCACTTTGGGGTGCAGCACCAGGGCGGATTCAATCTCGGCCGTACCCAGCCGGTGGCCGGAGACATTGAGTACATCATCCACCCGCCCAGTGATCCAGTAGTAGCCATCGGCATCGCGGCGGCAGCCATCGCTGGTGAAGTACATGCCGGGATAGGTTGAGAAGTAGGTATCGATAAAGCGTTGGTGATCACCATAGATGTCACGCATGATGCCGGGCCAGGGGCGGGTGATGACCAGATTGCCAGCGCCTTCGCCCTCAATAATATTGCCCTCAGCATCGACAATGGCCGGCTCCACCCCGAAGAAGGGGCGGCTGGCAGAGCCGGGTTTGAGTGCATGGGCTCCGGGCAGCGGGGTGATCAGATGGCCGCCGGTCTCGGTCTGCCACCAGGTATCAACGATCGGGCAGCGACCATCGCCAACGACGTGGTAGTACCACTCCCAGGCCTCGGGGTTGATCGGCTCACCGACAGATCCAAGCAGGCGCAGGGATTTGCGCGAGCTCTTTTCGACCGGCCCATCACCCGCACGCATCAGCGCACGCAGGGCTGTGGGTGCAGTATAGAAGGAGTTGACCTGATGTTTGTCCACCACCTGCCAGAAGCGCGAGTTATCGGGGTAGTTGGGGACACCTTCAAACATCAGGGTGATGGCACCATTGGCCAGTGGGCCGTAGACGATATAGCTGTGGCCGGTCACCCAGCCGACATCGGCGGTACACCAGTAGACCTCACCATCGTGGTAGTCGAAGACATATTTGTGGGTAATGGCAGAGAAGAGCAGGTAACCGCCGGTGGTGTGCAGGATGCCTTTGGGTTTGCCGGTGGAGCCTGAGGTGTAGAGGATGAAGAGCGGGTCTTCTGCGTCCATCTCTTCGGCAGGGCAGTCGCTGGAGGCATCCTGCATCAGTTCGTGATACCAAAGATCACGCCCTTCCGTCCAACTGATAGCGCCGCCGGTGCGTTTGACCACCAGCACGCTGTGCACGTTGGGGCAGGAGGCCAGCGCCTTGTCGGCATTGGCCTTGAGTGGCACGGTTTTGCCACCGCGCAGCCCCTCATCAGCGGTGATGACGATTTGGCAATCTGAGTCGAGGATGCGGCCGCTGAGTGAGTCGGGGGAGAAGCCACCAAAAACCACGGAGTGGACAGCGCCGATGCGGGCGCAGGCCAGCATGGCGACGCTGGCTTCGGGGATCATCGGCATGTAGATGCAGACGCGATCACCTTTCTTGACGCCACAACCTTTCAGTACATTACTGAGTTTGCAGACCTCGGTGTGCAGCTCGCGGTAGCTTATCTTTCTATCTTCGGCGGGGTTGTCGCCTTCCCAGATGATGGCGGTTTGGTCACCACGGGTTTCCAGATGTCGATCCAGGCAGTTATAGGCGGCATTGAGTTTGCCGCCTTCGAACCATTTGATCTCTGCGGTGTGGAAATCCCACTCCTGTACCTTGTCCCACTTTTTTGACCAGGTGAGAAAAATCTCTGCCTGTTCCGCCCAGAAACCATCAGAGTCTTCCAGTGACTGTTTATATAGCGCGTCGTACTGTTCCGCATTAATCAGCGCATTGGCCGCAAACTCAGCAGGAACAGGATAGATCTTTTCATCAGACATCTGCTTCTCCCTAAATTATGTAGTTATCTGTATTGGGCTAAGCTTATCGTGAAACCCTTGGGGACAGAAGGGCATGAGACAAAATTCTGTGCGGTAGGCAGCGGGGGACGGCATGGGGGAAAACGGCTAATGCAATGCCGGGCTATTCAATCTGGCGCAGGGGTTATGCTTTTGCCAGATGTTGGGGAATTGCCTCGGCGTGGGTCTGGCCACTGCGCCCATAGGTGGCGGTGACGTTTGCTTTGCCAGAGAGGATATCAAGGGCGATGGTAATGTGTCGCTGGGTCAGGGCAATCACACCGCCATTGATCTCATTCTGGTGCTGCAGTTTTCTGGCCAGATCCTGTAACTCCTGCCATTGAGTGACGATCAGGTTCTCTTTGGGGAGAGCGGAAATAAACCGTGCCATCTCTTCACCACTGGAGGGGCATCCAATCTGTGCTAAAAACTCTGTACGCTTTGAGTGATGCTGTTCAACCTGCTGCATAACATCCAGCTTCCTGCTACTGATCACAGCGATCAGATCAGGGTTTGAGCTGCTCAATGCCTGATGCTCTTCAATCAATATATCCAGCAGCTGCTTGCTCTCTTTCAACTCTGCTGCCAGTAGTTGAGATAGCTGTTGCTGAGTGGTATTTGTCATGGCTAGCTCTTTTGGGCGAAGGCCCGCTCAGTGGCCAATAGGTTATCAGCCGTGCTTTCCGGGTTAATCTGGTGAGTGCCAGTAGCCAGGGCATGCCTTGTCTCTGCAACGCGGTTGGCGTCTGCTATGGGCAGGTTGTTAATCTGCTCCTCTAAAGCCGTAAGCTGCATGGCAGATGCCGTCAGGCTGACTCGGTCTGGGGTTGCTGATGGTTTGGCAGAACTGCTGCCCGGCGACCCATCATTAGTAATGGCACCAGCAGGTCTGCCGCTTCCCTGACTGCTGATGGCTCCATTGGCAATATTTTTAATCTCTATCGTCATGTTTTCATACTCCTGAATCTGCATCTCTTCGGTAATGGGTAACGACATGGTATTCAATATCTTTACCCGGTTTTGTGACGCGAACCCTATATCTTGTGGTATTTATGAATGAATCGCATAATCTCCTCATGGCAGTGATCCGGCAGGCACCAGCTACAATGCAACCCTTACCACACCAGGGGACACCACTGTGGCCTCAATCTCCTTTTTTGAGTGAATATTCCGCACCTTTATTCGCTCTCCTGTGGCCCCATTGCTCAGCGCCTTCCCCGGCATTCGAACCTCTATTTTATTGCTGTGAGCCAAAATAATGACCTTGCTGCCTTTTTTTACCGTTTTCTGGGTTACCGTATGCTGTGAGTGAAGCACCTGCCCCTGTTGCAGGTTCCTCTTTAATACCATGCCAATGGCCTCTGCAGGCTGTTTGAAGAAACTGCCACGAAGCCGGGCAACATCCTTTTTCTCCAACATGAGGTGGCTGCTGCTGAGTACGGTTCCCCGGGCAAGGTTGTGGGCAGCAACGATGACATCCATTACCAGGCTCACCATGACCGGCACATAGAGGCTCCAGGGCTTGCTGCCTGAGCAGCGCACACCTACCGTAGACCGGCCCAGTTTACGCCCCGCTGGCGGCGAGAAGGTCTCTAGAGGCTGGCTGCATTCAGGCAGCCGCAAGCGACTGTCAAGGCGGTTAGCCGTAACCGTAGGCGGCACAGAGTAGCCGGTAGCATTGTTTTTTGCATGGTTGCGAGCCGCATCAAGAATACTTTTGTGCGACTGAATGGGGCCAGATGAAAATGCCGATGCGGGCAATACAAGCGCTAAAAATAGCACCGCATTGATCTGTAAAACCACTGTTTTTAATCTGTTACTGTTCATTGTGCCGCTCAATTGATTTCATGCCGTTTTTTTGACGCATGTCAGCTTCCACTAAAACTCTTGCAATTCGCATGCCTATTGAATCTAGCCTCTTTATGTTATGCAGCGGTTCTAAAGCATTATCTATAGATGCCGTTAACCGGGCATGGTTGATCGGATTAACAGGCGGGATAACAATGGCAGGCATTCTTGACGGCGTTGACAATCGTACCCAGCTTGCCGGGCGAAATCGCCTTGAGCTGCTGCTGTTTCGGCTGGGCAGGCGGCAGCGATTTGGCATCAATGTGTTTAAGGTAAAGGAGGTTGTTCGGTGCCCCCCACTGACACAGATGCCTGGATCAAACCCGGTTGTGCGGGGGGTTGCCAATATGCGCGGCAAAACCATCTCGGTGATGGATCTCTCCCTGGCAATCGGCGGCTCGCCACTGGGCAGTGAGCAGGATCAATTTGTCATCGTCACAGAATATAACCGGCAAACCCAAGGATTTATGGTGGGGAGCGTCGAGCATATCGTCAATATGAACTGGGAGGATATCCTACCCCCACCCACAGGGATCGCAGGGGAGAGCTATCTGACGGCGGTCACCCGGATGGAACAGGAGTTGATAGAGGTTATTGACGTAGAGAAGGTCATGAAGGAGGTTATGGGGGGCAATGAAACAGTCAGTGAAGGCATTATTGATGCCAGCATGGATCTCAGTGCCCAACATGTGCTTGTGGTTGATGACTCTGTTGTTGCCCGCAAGCAGGTCAAGCGCGTATTGGATCAATTGGGCGTTACCTGTACGTTGTGCAAAAATGGGCAGCATGCGCTTGATCAACTGCAAGAGTGGATTGTGGAGGGGCGGGATCTTTATCACTGGCTGGCACTGATTATTTCAGATATTGAGATGCCACAAATGGATGGCTATTCACTGACAACCGCCATCAGAAAGGATGCCGATCTTGATAAACTGCATATCTTTCTGCACTCTTCACTGAGCGGCGTCTTTAATGAATCTATGGTAAAAAAAGTAGGCGCGAATCACTTTTTACCAAAATATGAACCCAATGAGCTTGCAGAATTGGTGCAAGCCCGCCTAAAAGAGCATGCTGAATACTGCTCTCATGCGGCATAATTATTTTTCAGGACTGAATAAATGAACCATGCTGCTACAACAAGAACCCCATTGGTCTGCTCCGCAGAGGATTACACTGCATTTAAACAATTTCTCTGTAAAACCAGCGGCATTGAGCTGGGTAACGGCAAAGAGTATCTGGTTGTCAGCAGGCTCAATGGCCTGATGCGTCAATATGGGCTGGCCAATATGAAAGAGCTGCTGACCAAATTGACCACCGGGCACAACCCCGGTTTAAAGGCTGATGTCATTGATGCAATGACCACTAATGAGACCTTTTGGTTTCGTGATGCACCACACTTTCGGCTGCTAACAGCCAAAATATTTCCAGAGGCCAGTCACCAGCGGTTTCGAATCTGGTCGGCCGCCTGCTCATCAGGCCAGGAGCCTTACTCAATCAGCATGCAGGCACATGATTATCGCATACGCAACCCAGGCAAATTAAGAGATGTTGAGATCATCTCAACCGACATATCGGCCAGCATACTGAATGAGGCACGCAGAGGGGTCTATTCTGCATTATCAGCCTCCCGTGGGCTGGATGATAAACAGCGCAGCCGCTACTTTACCCCCCATCCTGAAGGGTATGAGGTTAAGCCGGAGATTAAAAAGCAGATTCATTTTCAGGAGTTCAACCTCACCCGCGACTTTGCCTCCCTGGGGCGGTTCGACGTTATTTTTTGCCGCAACGTCCTGATCTATTTTCCTCCCGCAGTCAAGCAGGACATCATTCAGCGCATGAGCAGGGTATTGCGCCCTGGTGGGTACCTCTTTTTAGGCTCTACTGAATCAATGCCTGCAGGCCTGGATGCCTTTGAGATGGTTACCGAACAGGGGGGCATTATCTATCGGGTAAAAGGACAGTAAACCAAATACCCGTACGCCTTCCCTCCCCCACCTTGCCGCCTTGGGCGGTAATCTTTTGCCGCCCCCTCCGCCTATACACCGTAGAACAAACCGTTATTTCATAAAAAACAACAACATGCCTTGATGGCATGAAATCTGCTTTCGTTAAAACAAAAGCAATATCTGGAGCAGATTGATGAAACTTGGTGATGCGTTTGGCATTCACGAACAGGCACTGAAGGTACGATCCTATCGGGCTGAGCTGTTGGCCAGCAACATGGCAAATGCCGATACCCCCGGGTTCAAGGCACGGGACATTGACTTCAAGCAGGCCTTGGGAGCCGCGACGATACAGCAGCCCCGGATGAAAACAACGCATCAGAACCATATATCAAACGCCACCAGCGGACTCTCTCCAGCACATCTGCGGTATCGGATACCCACTCAGCCATCACTGGATGGAAACACAGTTGATATGCAAATTGAAAAGAGCGCCTTTGCTGCCAACACATTGGAATATCAAGCCAGCCTGGGGTTTCTCAATGGCAAGATCAAGGGATTAAAAAAGGCCATACGGGGTGATTAATTATGTCTAGCATGAAGATCTTTGATATCGCAGGTTCAGCACTCAGCGCACAAAGTCAGCGCCTGAACCTGGTGGCCAGTAACATGGCCAATGCCGATAGCGTCAGCAGCAGCATCAATGAGACCTATCGCAGCCGTCAGCCTGTATTCAAGACAATGGTTGATCAAATGAACCCGCAGAATTCAGCGGTTGGCGTACGCATGCTGGGGGTGGTGGAGAGCCAGGTTCCACTGCAACAGGAGTATGCACCAGATCACCCCATGGCCAATGAAGAGGGCTACATCTTCCGCCCCAATGTAAACATTGTAGAGGAGATGGCCAATATGATCTCTGCCTCTCGCTCCTACCAAAACAACGTAGAAGTAGTGAACTCCGCCAAGCAGATGATGATGGGACTGCTCAGGTTAGGACAATAATCGAGGTGATGCCATGAGTACAGTTGGAACAGTAGATAACATCTACTCCGCTTTAGGGCTGGGTGAAAAAGAGAGCCGCGAAGAGCGGAGTTCAAATGAGCTTGCCCAGGAGGATTTTCTGGAGTTGATGGTGACCCAGCTTACGCATCAGGATCCATTTAAACCAATGGAAAATGGTGATTTTCTTGCTCAGATCGCCCAATTCTCAGCCGTCTCCGGCCTGGATGAGCTCAACAACTCCTTCAGCGAACTATCTGCATCAATGACCTCCAATCAAGCCACCCAGGCAGGGGCACTGGTTGGGCGGGAGGTGCTGGTAGACACGAATCTCGGGCTTCTGCCCCAAGGTGGCACCCTGAATGGTGTAGTGGATCTCACCTCAAGCGCCGGTGCCGTAACAGTCGCTATCCATGATGCAACGGGTGCCTTGATAAAAGAGATCTCACTTGGAACCCAACCCAAAGGCCGGGTCGATTTTAGCTGGGATGGCTCAACCGACAGTGGTGACTATGCACCACCCGGCGTCTACAGCATCAGCACCGAGGCGGTGATAGAGAATGAAAACATCATGCTGCCAACACTGATCGAGGCGCGGGTTGACAGTGTAAACCTAGGGTCAGGACAGCAGGGGTTAACACTTAATTTAGATGGTTTAGGTTCAGTCGCCTTCAGTAACGTGGCTCAAATACGTTAAACGAAATTCTATAGGAGTTCTGATATGCCTTTTCGAATTGCACTCAGCGGACTAGATGCCGCATCAACTGATCTACAGGTTACCGGCAATAATATTGCCAATGCTGCAACAGCTGGATTTAAAGAGTCACGGGCAGAATTTGCAGACCTCTATGCCAGCTCACTGAATGATGTAAGCACCAACTCCTCTGGGCGCGGCGTGCGGGTTTCACGTGTTGCGCAACAGTTTAGCCAAGGCAACATTGACTTCACTGGCAGCAATCTCGATCTCTCTATCAGCGGAGAGGGGCTTTTCATCTTGGGTGCCGCAGACGGCTCTGCCAGCTACGAATACAGCCGCGCCGGGGCATTCAGCGTTGATCGGGACAGCTATGTGGTAAACCATGCCGGTCAACAGGTACAGTTTTTTCCAACCCAGCTTGATGCCAATGGGAACGTAGTTAAGGATACAGACGGCAGCCCCATATTCCAGGGTGCCATCTCCTCTATACAACTGCCCACCCAGGCAGGTGCGCCCTCTGCAACAGCCAATATTATAAACTCCGTCAATCTGGATTCAAACGAAGCCCAGCCGGCAGCCTACACGGCCCAATCAGCAGTCCCTCCTGCTGCACTGGTGGCCACTGAATTCTCACCAAACCCAAGCCCGGATGAGTACAACCACACCACCTCAACAACACTCTATGACTCACTGGGAAACAGCCATATAGGAACCTTTTACTATGTAAAAACATCCGTTCCTGGCGAATGGAACGTCTACCTGCAAACAACAAACAATGAGGGCACCGATGTTTTTGTCCCGGCTGATCAGAGCCGTGATGGCACGGTAGACAGCTACTATACAACATTACAGTTTGACGGCACGGGCAGCCTGGTCAGCGCAGGCACCAGCGGCCCTCCCTATGTAACCAACGCCTCTTATCCCGGTTTTGATCTGCACCCCTCCACGGCGCTTACAGGCGATGCCGCCCCTATGGATCTGGATATTGATTTTGGTGCAACCACTCAATATGGCACGCGCTTTGCAATCAATAATCTGACCCAGGATGGCTACACCAGCGGCCTGCTGACCGGGCTTGATATTGACAAGAGCGGCGTGGCATTTGCACGCTTCTCCAATGGACAATCCCTGGCGCTGGGCATGGTAGCGTTGGCACGCTTTAATAATCAGCAGGGGTTGCTACAGGTTGGCGACACCAACTGGGTGGAGAGCTTCGCCTCCGGTGGCGCTCAAATTGGCCAGCCTGGCACCTCCAGCCTTGGGCTGGTGCAGTCAGGCGCACTGGAGAGTTCAAACGTTGACGTGGCAGAGCAGCTGGTTAATCTGATCTCGGCACAGCGAAACTTTCAGGCCAATGCACAGGTCATCAGCGCAACCGATACGATAACCCAAACCGTTATCAACATGATTCGTTAATAATCAGGTATAGACCTATGGATCGCATGCTTTATGTCGCAATGAGCGGTGCCTCTGAGACCATGCTGGCTCAGGGCACCAACAGCAACAATCTGGCAAACGCCAATACCACAGGCTTTTTATCTGACCTGCAGCAGTTTCGCAGCATGCCGGTATTCGGGGATGGATTTCCCACCCGCGTCTATGCCATGAGTGAGCGTCCGGATATTGACTTTGCACACGGCGCCATCCAGGCCACAGGCCGTGACCTGGATATTGCGGTACGGGGTGACAGCTGGATGGCTGTACAGGCCAAGGATGGCAGTGAAGCAATGACCCGTGCAGGTGATCTACAGATTGATGCCAATGGCCTGTTGATCACCGGCACAGGATTGCCGGTACTCGGCAATAATGGGCCTATCGCCATTCCGCCAGCAGAAAATATTGAGATCGCCACGGATGGAACCATCTCTATTCGACCACTGGGGCAAGGTGCCAATGAGTTGGCGGTAATTGACCGTATCAAACTATCAACACCCCAGAAAACAGAGCTTGAAAAGGGAATGGACGGGCTTGTTCGCCTTAAATCAGGAGCCCCTTCAATCGCTGATGCCGATGCCCGCTTAACCACAGGTGCACTGGAATCCAGTAACGTAAACACAGTAACGGCCCTGGTCGATATGATTGAACTGGCACGTAAATTCGAGATGCAGATAAAAGCGATGAAGACCGCAGAAGAGATTGATGCTGCCTCCACTACGATATTAAAGTCCTGATTCCCACTCAGCTGCTCTGCCTGATAACCACGCACTCCCCCGCCGCACGCTTATTATCCACTCTATCGCTGAACACCTGAATACTTGGCAAGTTATTTGCAAGTTAGTTTACAAGTAAGCTGTCTGATTCAACAGATATATTTGTAAAATAGGGTTCTGGCACAGGTTGATTTGCCAGACAAGCAGAGGATTTAAGATATGTACAGGGCTCTCTGGATTGCAAAAACAGGTCTTGATGCACAGCAAACCCGCATGTCAGTCATCGCCAACAATTTGGCGAACGTGAACACAACGGGATACAAGCGTGAACGTGCAAAATTTGAAGATCTGATCTATCAAAACATCCGCCAGGTAGGCGCTCAATCTTCCCAGGATACACAGCTCCCATCAGGACTTGCACTGGGTACCGGTGTGCGCACTGTTGCCACAGAAAAGGTTCATGCCCAAGGCAACATGATTCAAACGGAAAATGCATTTGATGTGGCAATACAGGGGCGGGGGATGTTTCAGATCCTTCACCCTGACGGCAACATCGTCTACACCCGTGATGGCGCTTTTAGCATGAGTGTCAATGGTGAACTTGTAAATGCAAGCGGTTATCTGCTGGAGCCTGCCATTACGGTTCCTGACAATACGCTCAGTATCACCATTGGCACAGATGGCATTGTCTCTGCACTGGTTGCAGGCAGTACAACACCCACCCAGATTGGCACTATCGAAACTGCTGATTTTTTAAATTATGGCGGCCTGGAAGCTATTGGCGGCAACCTCTATCGCGAATCAGCAGCCAGTGGCGCACCCACAACCGGCACACCGGGGATAGATGGCCTGGGTACGGTCAATCAGAATATGCTTGAAAGCTCCAACGTCAACGTAGTTGAAGAGATGGTAAATATGATTGAGACCCAACGCGCCTATGAGATGAACTCAAAGGCCATCTCTACCACCGATGAGATGTTGTCCTACGTCAGTAATCAGCTGTAAACCACAAGCTGAAGGGGTTGATGCCGCTATGAAGAGAGCCATTACAATAGCCGTTATTGCACTGGGCATACTGTTGCTGGCGGGCTGTAACACGGCACCCAAGCGCGACCCGGATTATGCACCAGTGCGCCCTGTAGCTCCGCCACCTGTACCTCAGGGCAATGGGGCAATCTATCAATCAGGGTTTCAGATGTCCTGGTTTGAGGATATGCGGGCACGCCGGGTTGGTGATCTGCTAACCATAAAACTGGCAGAGCGGACAGATGCCACAAAAACCGCTACAACCGAGATCACCCGATCAAACGCATCCTCCGTAACCAATCCATCCATTCTGGGTGTATCGCCAGAATTTTCACTCCCCGGAATATTGCCACTTGCCACAACCAAAAACCTTGGGTTGGGTACCAGCCTGAACTCTTCAAACGATTTTACAGGTGAGGGGGATAGCGCACAAAGCAACAAACTAACAGGAGAAATTACGGTTACTGTGATCGAGGTGCTGCCAAATGGCTACCTGATGGTGCGAGGTGAAAAACGCATTGGCATCAACCAGGGCAATGAATATATCAAGCTCTCTGGCGTTGTACGCCCCGCTGATATTGACTCAACCAATACGGTGCTATCCACCAAGATGGCAGACCCAACCATTGTCTATGTGGGAGATGGGGCAGTTGCATCGGCCAATACCATGGGATGGCTGGCCAGATTTTTTATCAGTGCACTGTTCCCATTTTGATCGGCATCTTGAAAACAGAGGTATGTTATGAAGCCGTATAAAACAGCATTTTTTAGCTATAGCATAAACGGGATGCTGCTCCTGCTTGCCCTGCTATTGACAGCAAGCGGGCTAGCTCAGGCAGATCGCATTAAAGATATTGCCTCGATTGCAGGTGTGCGCAGCAACCAGCTATTGGGATACGGACTGGTCGTTGGCCTGGATGGCAGTGGTGACAAGGTAAAGTCATCACCTTTCACGCAACAGAGCCTGATCACAATGTTGGCCAATCTGGGTATTGTAGTGCCCCCCGGAACCACCATAAAACCCAAGAATGTAGCAGCAGTCATGGTACATGCCGATCTCCCTGCCTTTGCCAAACCGGGTCAGAAAATTGACATTACCGTCTCATCCATTGGGGATGCCAAAAGCCTGCGGGGTGGCAGCCTGTTGATGACGCCGCTGAAGGGTGTTGATGGCAAAATATACGCCATGGCTCAGGGCAATCTGGTGGTGGGTGGTTTAAGCGCCACAGGTTCTGATGGCTCTAACATAACTATAAATATACCCAGTGTTGGGCGCATCCCAAATGGCGCATCGGTAGAGCGTGCCGTATCCTCCCCATTTGCCCATGGAAACTCATTTACCCTGAATCTGCATCAGGCCGATTTCACCACGGCACGGCGTCTGAGTGAGTCAATAAATCACACGTTGGGGGCAGGTACATCACGCCCCATTGATGCCACATCCATTGTAGTGAATGCACCGCTAGACCCCTCTCAGCGTGTCAGTTTTGTCTCTATGGTTGAGAATCTTGAGGTAAGACCAGATGCCGCACCCGCCAGGATTATCGTGAACTCACGCACCGGAACGGTTGTGATCAGCAGCCATGTGCGCGTCTCGCCCGCAGCGGTCTCACATGGCAGCATGACAGTGACGATCAGTGAGCGTGTTGGCGTCTCTCAGCCCGGAGCCTTTGCCGGCGGCACCACGGCAGTTGTCCCCCGCTCTGATGTAACCGTGGAAGAGGAGGGTGAACGCATGTTTGTTTTTGACCCAGGCGTCTCACTGGATGAGGTGGTGCGAGCCGTCAATGAAGTGGGTGCAGGCCCCAGTGATCTGGTCGCCATCCTTGAAGCGTTGAAACAGGCAGGTGCACTGCGCGCAGAGTTGGTCATCATCTAATGAATATTGCACACGCCAGTGTCTACACCGATTTCCAGGGGCTTGCCAAGCTAAAGACAGCGGCCCGGAAGGATTCTGGCAGCGCACTGGAAGAGACCGCCCAGCAGTTTGAGGCATTGATGATGCAGATGATGCTGAAAAGCATGCGCCAGGCCAGTATGGGTGAGGGGCTGGGCGATAGCGACCAAAGCCTCTTCTACCGGGATATGTACGACCAGCAGCTGGCCATCCATCTGGCCAAAAGCGGTGGACTGGGGTTGACCGAAGTAATCAAGCGACAACTGGGCGGGAGCACAGGTGAGCCTGCCCAGCAGCCGGGCAAGCTACTGGCCGACTACCGCCAGCAGGCGGTGAAGCGGATACCCGTCTCATCCGACACTGCGGTAAGCCCGCTTGAGACAAACAGACCATCTGCTACAACCGCTCCAGCACAAAAGCCCCTTGACCCACCAATAGACTCCCCCGAGGCTTTTCTGAAACATCTATGGCCAATGGCTCAAGAGGCCGCCATATTACTGGGGCAGGAGCCAGACACGCTGTTGGCCCAGGCGGCACTGGAGACCGGCTGGGGGCAGAAGATGATCCGCAGGAGTGATGGCGACAGCAGCTTTAACCTGTTTGGCATCAAGGCCGATTATCGCTGGTCGGGTGAGCGGGCAATAGTGCCCACATTGGAGTATGAAGGCGGCGTAGCCGTGCGGCAGAAGGCAGCCTTTCGCGTCTACGACTCTTTTGCAGAGAGTTTTCATGATTATGTTTCATTTCTTCAAACCAACCCACGCTACCAGAATGCACTGCAAGCGGATGACAGTGGCAGCTATCTCACCTCTTTACAGGAGGCAGGATATGCAACAGACCCCCACTATGCCAGGAAGATCACCGCCATTCTGGATCGCCCTGAGCTGCAGCAGGTTCTTGCACAATTAAAGTCAGCCGAGTCGCGGCCGTAAAAGTATAGGAGGGGTTTTATAATGTCATCAATTATCACCGTAATGGATAGCGACAGGACAGCACAGTGACAGGTCTTCTTGGCATAGGGGCATCAGGCGTCATCTCGTACAAGAGTGCGCTGGACACCATTGGGCATAATATCTCCAATGCAAATACAGAAGGGTATAGTCGGCAGCGTGTTGACCTGGCTGCCAACCCGGCATCATACAAAGGGTATGGCTATGTGGGCAACGGTGTTCAGACAGAGAGCATCGAACGCCTCTATGACCGGTTCGTAGATGCCCAGATTCGCGGCAGCACCTCAAACCAGGCAGAGTTTGAAACCTACTACAGCTACACCTCCCAGCTGGATAACCTGCTGGCGGATGAGAGCCTCAGCCTTGACCCCTCCATCCAGAATTTTTTCAACGCAGTTCAAGAGCTTGCAGACAACCCCTCCTCCAGCATATCGCGTGAGTTTTTACTTGCGGAAAGCAGTACGCTGGTTAACCGGATGAACTACCTCAATGATCAACTGGGTGATACAAGAAGCAGACTGAACCAGGATTTAACAGTAACCGTTAATGATATCAACAACATTGCAAACGCCATTGCCGAGATCAACCAATCCATTACAACATCAACGGGCATGGCCAATGGGGTACAGCCCAACGACCTGCTGGATCAGCGTGACCAGCTATTAAGAGAACTCTCTGAGCTGACCAACGTAACCACTGTGGCGCAGAATAATGGTGCTATAAATGTCTTTATTGGCACCGGGCAGGCACTGGTTATTGATAATGAAGCGCGATCCCTGGCGGTCACCAACAGTGCAACCGATGCCAGCAGAAAAGAGATCAGCTTCATAACCGATTCAAGCTCCGTCACCATCACCCGTCAGCTAACGGGCGGAAGGGTGGGCGGCATGCTCAGTTTTCAGGATGAGGTACTGGACTCCTCTCAGAATGAGCTGGGGCGGGTAGTGGTTGGTCTGGTTGAGCAGTTCAATGCACAACACCAGCTGGGGGTAGATCTCTCCGGCAGCCTGGGCGGGACATTTTTTACCGCACCCACGCCAGATGCACTGGCCAATGCAAACAATAGCGGAACCGGCGTGGTCACCGCGGCTTTCAGCAACCAGCCATTGAGCAACTACTCAGATCTTACCGCCAGCGATTATGAGCTGCGAAGCACCGATGGCGGCGACAATTACACCCTGACCCGACTGTCCGACAACACCGTCTTCAATATCGATGTAACCGCAGCCACAACACTGGCGGCTGATGGCTTTGAAACCGTGCCGGGTGCACCTGCAACCGTAACGGTCGATGGCTTTACACTCAGCATAGCGGCAGGAGCCGCAACCGGGGATCGATTTCAGATACAACCCACACGGGACGCAGCCGCAGAGGTGAGCCTGGCCATTACGGACGCCAGCACCATTGCAGCAGCAGGGTCATTGCGTGCCAGTGAAGCCGTTGATGGCAATGGCATGCCAACCAATGTTGGAACCGCCGCGATCACGCAACCCGCGGTGAGCAGCACCGCAGAGCTGCCGCTTTCCGGTTCGGGGGGTGATATTACACTCACCTTCAACCCCAATGCAGGCGGTGCCGGAACCCCAGGGTTTGATGTGGCAGGCGCACTCCCGGCCGTCCTGCTCTACAATCCAGCCACTGAGAGCGCAGGCAAAGCACTGACCTTTACTACCGACACCAAGGGCGACATGAGCTTCCGCATCTCTGGCCTCCCTGCAACAGGTGACAGCTTCATCATAACCGACAATACAAACCCGGTAGGTGATAACCGCAACGCACTGGCATTGGCAGGCATTCAGCAATCACAAAGCATGATCAATGGCACAGCGAGCCTGCAAGAGAGCTACTCACAGATGGTAAGCGGCATTGGAACCGATAGCCGACGCGCAGAGATCAATATGCAATCCCATCAGGGGCTGCTGGATCAGGCCGTGCTCTCCAGGGATGCCGTTTCAGGCGTCAACCTGGATGAAGAGGCGGCAGACCTGCTTCGCTATCAACAGGCCTATCAAGCGGCAGCCCAGGTAGTCTCTGTAGCCGGCACCCTCTTTGATACCCTGCTTGCCGCAGTCAGGAGGTAGCCATGCGTATCTCAAATAACCTTTTTTTTCAACGCTCTGTCAACGCCATGACAGAACAGCAGTCGCAGCTGAACCGGACAAATATCCAGCTTTCTTCCGGAAAAAAGATGCTCACAGCATCGGATGATCCAGCCAGTGCTGCAAGAATCCTTGGGCTGAACAAGGCGATTGACACGATCAACCAATATCAGAACAACATCAACCGGGCCGAAATGAGGCTTGAGCATGAAGAGACCATTGTGGGCAGCGTGGTCGACCTGCTTCAGCGTGCCAATGAGCTGGCCGTTCAGGGTAATAATGATGTCCTTACATCGACAGATAAGCAGTTTATCGGTGCAGAGGTAAACCAGCTGCTCACGGCATTGATGGGGCTGGCCAATACCAAAGATCCCGATGGTGAGTATATTTTTTCCGGTTTTCAGACCAATACCAAACCCTTTA
This sequence comes from Sedimenticola sp., assembly GCA_026989135.1. Lineage (GTDB taxonomy): Bacteria > Pseudomonadota > Gammaproteobacteria > Chromatiales > Chromatiaceae > WFXD01. The sequence goes on from JALSJZ010000145.1 coordinate 28,779, forward strand.
ATCAGGTATCAGCGGGAGCCTTCTCCTATTCCGGCGATATGGGGCAGCGCAGTCTCCAGATATCAACCGGCCAGGAGATCGCCGATGGTGACAATGGTTTTGATATGTTTGTTGATGTGAAGACAGGGCCGCATGCCTCTGTTACGGGCACCACGGCCACAAATCTTGCCGCGACCGGTTCGGGGGACATTTCAATCAACGGATTCAGCATCGACGCGCTTCCTATTGCGGCAGACGCCGATGCACGTGCCACCCAGATTGTAGAGGCAATCAATCTGATTTCAGACAAGACAAATGTCACAGCAACACTGGCAACCTCAAGCACCGTAACACTCACCTCCTCCGCTGGAGATATTACAGTCAACTCGATCGCAGGCACGGGGCTAACTACGAGCATAACCGCCGCCCCCCAGGCTGCGGTCACCAGCAGCGCAGCAACCAGCTTTGGCGCAATTGCAGATGGTGAACTGACCATAAACAGCGTCAGCCTGGGTGCAATACCAGCAGCGGCCGATGCCGATGCACGGGCGCTGCAAATATACAATGCCGTCAACACCGTCTCTGGTATCACCAATGTAACCGCCACCATGCCGACCTCAGATACAGTTACGCTCACCTCATCCCGTGGGTGGGTTGATATTGCCGCCACCTCAACAGCAGAGACAGGGCTGACAACAGCAATCACATCGACCACAGGTACGCGCAGTATCTTTGAGACCCTCTACCAGCTGGGGGATGCGCTCAGCAATGACCAGCCAATTGATAGATATATCAATGACATACAGTCTGCAATAGAACATGTTACCACGCAGCAGACAAAGATCGGCACACGATTGAATGCGCTGGATCAGCAGAGTGAGGCCAATGCAGGGATGAAACTCTCTTATGAGACCCGGCTCTCAACCGAACAGGATCTGGATTACCTGGAGGCGATAGGACGCTTCAACCAGCAGATGCTCTCTCTCCAGGCGGCACAGCAGGCCTATGCAAAAATGCAGAACCTCTCGCTATTCAATTACATACGATAAGCTGATCCGCCTCAAGCTGGCCGCATTGTAAAGTCCTTTTTTGGCATAATCACCCCCTCCCCTGCCCTCTCTCCACTTAGTCCAATCATTCCCTTAAGTTTTCTAATCAAGTGACGCTACAGTAAGTGGAGGCGGTAAATACACATAATTTAATGAGTATATCCGCTAAATATCAACCTTGGCCCCTCAGCGCCCAAACAGACGCGGCAGCAAGGGGCAATAAGGAGAAATCAAGATGGCAATGGTAATCAATTCCAACGTAATGTCCATGAACGCGCAACGCAATCTGGGCAAATCCAGCAGCGCACTGGCGACCTCCATGCAACGCCTCTCATCCGGTCTGCGCATCAACAGCGCAAAGGATGATGCGGCTGGCCTGGCAATCTCCAACCGTATGACCACCCAGATTCGAGGCCTGACCCAGGCCATCCGAAACGCCAATGATGGCATCTCAATGTCGCAGACCGCTGAAGGCGCCATGCAGGAGATCACCAACAACCTGCAGCGTATCCGCGAGCTTGCCGTACAATCAGCCAACAGCAGTAACTCTGCCAGTGACCGCGCCGCACTGAACAACGAAGTCACCCAACTGGTGGCCGAGGTTCAACGTACCGCTACCACCACCACCTTCAACGGCGTAAACGTGCTGGATGGTTCATTTACCAATCAGACGCTGCAGGTGGGTGCGCAGTCAGGTGAAACCATCGCCTTTTCTGTGGCAAATATGCAGACATCCGCCCTGGGCGTAGGCTCTACTTCAGGCTATAGCGCGAGCGTCACCGGCACTGAAGTGCAAGCTACCGCACTGGTTGATGGCGCATTGACCATCAATGGATACAATGTCAATGCTGCCGTAGACGATGGGGTCTCTTTGGATGGCGCCTTGGCTGTAGCAACAGCAACCTCAGTAGATGGAGCCGCATCTGGTATTGCGGTAGCCAATGCCATTAACGCAGTAAGCTCAGATACCAATGTAACCGCCACTGTGAATGCCACAACGCTTGCTGGCACCGCCATTACAGCCGCCGCCACAGCTATCGCTGCGGGTGATATAACAATCAATGGCGTGGATATTGGCGCTATCGCAGCCAGTACAAATGCTGCTGATCGTGGAAGTGATGTGGCTGCAGCCATTAATGCAATTTCTGATCAAACCGGCGTTACAGCTACTTTTAGTACATCTACGGGTGCTGTTGCACTGACTGCAGCTGATGGCCGTAATATCACCATTGAAGCAACTGGTAATGCAGGTTCTGGGGCAGGGGTAACGGGGCTCGGTTATGGTAGTGTTTCTACTGCTGGGGCTTCTGCCGACACCACCCGCTCAACCGTTGATCTCTCCAGTACAAATTCAGCCGGAATAACAATTGGTGGTTCTGCTGAAGCCAATGCAGGTTTGGCCACTGGCAACACAGCTGCAACCGTAACCGTTGGTGCCGGTGTCTCCTCCCTTGATATCTCTACCGCTGATGGCGCCAGTGCTGCACTGGATATCATTGATGCCGCACTGGCTCGGGTAGATGGTGAGCGCGCCAATCTGGGTGCTATCCAGAACCGCCTTGAGTCCACCATGTCCAACCTGAGCAGTATTACCGAGAATGTATCCGCAGCCCGCTCACGAGTTCTGGACGCAGACTTTGCAGCAGAAACAGCTGCCATGACGCGCGCTCAGATTATGCAGCAGGCCGGTGTCTCCATGCTGGCTCAGGCCAATGCTGCACCACAGAACGTCTTGTCACTACTGCAGTAATCCACTAAGGAACCGTCGACCCGGAGCCAACCTCCGGGTCGACTCTCCAGAGGAGTAAAAAATTAAGGGGTGATTATGGATATTCTAAACAAAACAGGATTTCATCCAGAATCAGCCAGCCTGCGTCCTTCCGCTCTCTCCAAACCTGAAGCTGCAGCTCCTGTGGCTCGCACTGAAAACAGCATAAACCTGGATCTATCGAGCACTCAGAAGCCGTCAACAGAAAGCAGTCGTCGCGAAGAGATGAGCAATGCTGTACGCAGCCTGAATGAATCGGTACAAAATATACAGCGTGGTATTGAATTCAGTATTGATGAAGAGAGTGGCCGCTCTGTAGTCAAGGTGGTGGATCGCGAGACAGGTGATGTAATTCGGCAGCTGCCTTCAGAGGATGCACTGGCTGTTTCACGGCAGATCAAAGAGTTTGTTGAGTCACGCCAACATGCTGGAGTAGACTCAAGTGGCCAGACGGACGATGCACTTGGATTTATCATGCGGGTACAGGCTTAGCATTTTTTGAAATGGCCTGAGAATTGCTTAATGATTTGAGCAGGGTTTCGCTGAACCGGATACCGCCCTATCCAACAGGCAGCCGGAGTTACCAATATACTGCCGCTGTATTTCATAAGTTGGCGGGTTGACAAAGAGAGATGAGATATGGCTAGCATAAGCGCAGCTGGCATCGGCTCCGGGCTGGATGTCAAAACAATCATCAGCCAGTTGATGACGCTGGAACAGCGGCCATTGGTGGCATTGCAACAAAAGGAAGCGGGGTTTCACGCTCAGCTCAGCTCACTGGGGCAGCTGCGCAGCGCGGTCTCCTCCTACCAGTCAGCCGTTGGCGCTCTTACATCCTCCTCCGCCCTGGAAACCTACACGGCAACATCTGCCGATACGGCAAAGTTTACCGCCACAGCTGACCCTACCGCGGCAAAAGGCACCTATGACATTCAGGTAACAAACCTCGCTGTGGCACAAAAACAGGGATCCAGCGCCTTTGCAGATTCAGACACCACCAAGATTGGCAATGTGGGCGATAAGATGACGCTCACAATCGGCACCGACTCATTCTCTGTAGAGGTCGGTGATAAGACACTGGCTGACATTGCAGCAGCGATTAATGATGCCAGTGACAATGTTGGGGTTACAGCCAGCGTATTGCAAGAAGATGCCAGCAACTTTCGCCTTGTCCTCTCAAGTGATAAGACAGGCACCGCCAATGCCGTGACCCTGGCATTTGAGGATGCTGCTGCGCTACCCATTGCCGACCCGTTGAGCATGGCACAGATACAGGCGGCAGATGATGCCTCCTTTGTCGTCGATGGCACCTATACAATCACCCGCAGCAGCAACACGGTTACAGACGCCATCCAGGGTGTCACCCTTAATCTGCTTGAGGTGAGCACCTCTGCCGTGCAGCTCGATGTTGTGCAGGATACCGGAGACATTACCTCTGCGGTAAATGGTTTTGTAAACGCCTATAACACCCTGCAAAGTACGCTGACTGGACTCAACAACGGCGAACTTTCAGGGGACTCAACATTACGCATGTTGCAAGGCCGTGTACGCTCTATTCTAAACAGCCCACCGACCGGCCTGAGCGGCGCTTACTCCAACCTCTCTGAAATTGGTGTGGCGTTTCAAAAGGATGGCACCCTCACGCTCGATAGCACCGCTCTGAGCAGCGCAATCAAAGATGACCGAAATGCTGTCGCAGACCTCTTTGCCAATGATGACCAAGGCTATGCCTTCCGGCTGGATGCCTTGCTGGATGACATACTGGATAGTGACGGCCTGATCAGCGCCAGAGAAGATGGCATCAACAGCAGCATCAGAACTGCTCAGGATGGGATTGAACGCATGGGAACCCGGCTTGAAATTGTTGAAACCCGCCTGCGCTCCCAGTTTTCCGCACTGGATCTGCTGGTAGCCGATATGCAAACTACGGGTAACTTTCTTACTCAGCAGCTTGATATACTGAGCAACATGCTTCCGAATAATCGCAATTAATAGAGAACATCATGAACGCACTGAAAAAACGTGGCTTGCACCAATATGGGAAGATCTCAATTGGGTCAGAGGTTGAATATGCCTCCCCTCACCGATTGATCCAGATGCTGATGGAGGGGGCGCTGGAGAAAGTCGCAACCGCCAAAGGTTTTATGGATCGGGGAGAGACAGCAAAAAAGGGAGAGCATATCTCCTGGGCCATATCCATTATTGGTGGTCTGCAGAGTTCGCTGGATCTGGATGAGGGCGGAGAGATCGCACAAAACCTGGATGACCTCTACTCCTACATTGCCAAACGCCTGGCAGAAGCCAACATGAGCAATGATATTGCCGCTTTGGATGAGGTAATGGGGTTGCTACTGGAGATCAAAGGTGCCTGGGATGTTATGCCAGAGAGCATTAAAAAAGCCCCCTCTCAAACCAAAGAAACAACCGTAGCCGTAGAGCTATGAGATGACAAGAATTGCTAAATCTGACTCATCAGTGGGAAATGAGTGTAAATTAGAGCAGCTTTTGGCTCAAACGCAACATATGCATGATCTCGCAACAGATGGAGAGTGGGAGAAGGTTTCCGCATTGGAACATAAGCGTAAAAACTTGATGAACACCTGCTTCTCTTCAGAGGCTACATTTGATGATCCACAGATCGCTGCACACTATGTTCAGGAGATTATTGGACTAAATAAAAAGGTAATCACAATGGGGGTAGAAGCACGCGAGTCGCTTGGGAATGCTTTGGGTGATTTCCAACGTGGGCGTCAAGCTACCCAAGCCTATCAGAAAGTGGGTTCTTAATTGCATATTCAATTTGAAGTGCTTGTTGCAATAGCCAATTCCAACTAAAGCCCTGCTGTCATTATAGTTCCGCACAAAAGCATAAACCCCGACAGCATTTATTCAATAAACGGCTAACTGGCCATCCAGAGTAAACCAATCCTAAAAAAAGCACATTAACCCCAGCCAGGCAACCAAGATATTTGAAACCCCACTTCAGAGCGCCATGTTCAGAGCAAACAGGCTGCTCTACCGTAGGCTGGCTGAGTATCCCAAAGGATTTAATAGAAAGATCAGCTCTGATGAAGGAGATTCCGTTTAGATATCCCGGCTTTTGTGGTGTGGCTTTTGCATACAATGAATGCCCTGATAAGCAACAAAGTTAGTATACTTAAAATTAATCTGAACATAAGACCTTACTGCTATGACTGACCCTAAAAGCTCAAACAATGAAAGAACTCTCACTCCATTGCCGAGAGACTTCTCCAATGAGATATTTGAAAACAATATGACATACCTGCATGATCAGCAGCCAGCACTATTTAATGCTGTTAAAAACCACAGGTGCAAAGAGTATTGGCTATGCAGTAATCCGGATGGAAGCCCAAATATTGTGCACACGCCAAGCAAGACGCCTGTCTATGCCGCATCCAGCATGGATGAAATAATGGCTCCAATTCATAAGCAAATAGACGGCCTATTCTGTTACGTCCACCTGCATAAAATATTTTTTGGTGAAGGGGATGCCTGGTGGAAGAACAATAATTCGATTCAGATAAAGATGCTGGATGGACTCTATAAGGCTGGCATTTTTCATAACATGCAGCTGAGTAGTGGAACATTAGCCCCTCTGCGTAACTACTGTACAGACTATCTTCCATTGGTGAGGGTTTATGGGATCGGCCTTGGCTATCACTTGACTGAACTCATAAAGTGCAAAAAAATCAGCTATATGACAGTCTACGAGCCAAACTTCGATCTGTTCTATATATCTCTCTACACTATACCTTGGAACCTCATCTTCAAGTATTTTGAGTTTAACAATAAAGGTATAAATCTGGTGCTTGATGCAACTCCAGACCAAGCAATTAACAGCAACCAGGCCTTTATTGAGCAGAGATTGACACCGCTAAGCAGCCTGTTTTACCGCTTTAACCATTTTAACAGCTTGCCACTCATGCAAGAGGTTATCAAAAAAGAGCCTCAATCTGACAATACACATAGAGCTACTTTTGATGCAGGCTGGTACGAAGATCAGCGAATAGGGTTTTATTTTAGCGCAAGAAACATAAAAAAAGGCAACAGGTTTTTCACTGGAAAAAAGATAAAGCGTTTTTTTAGAGTATTCATCGTTGGAAGCGGGCCATCACTCAATGAGTCAATTGGTTATATAAAAGCGCATCAGGATGATGCCATCATCATATCCTGCGGCTCTGCCATAACCCCACTAATAAAATCCGGCATCACTCCAGACTATCAGGTTCTACAGGAACGTACTTGGCATATACCAAAATATGAAGAGATGCATGACCTTAATATCCTTAAACAGGTATCGCTGCTCAAATTAAATGTAGTCAGCACAAAGGTTGATCAATACTACAAGGAAGTATTGGTTTTTCAAAAAAATAAAGATCCAGGTTCTGCCTTATTGCAAGACAACTATTCAGTAACCAGTGATGTAAACCCAACGGTCACCAATGCAGGTATCGCAATGGCTGCTGAATTTGGGGCAAATGAAGTCTACCTCTTTGGCATAGATTATGGCGCACCCAAGGGCAGCGAAAAGATGCATGCAACCAACACTCATCATGAAAATGCAGATATTGATGATACCGTTGAAGCAGAAGCCTGTTTTGACTTAGCCGGAAACCTGGGCGAGGTCATCCGCAGCACAAGTATATTGGCCTGGTCTAAGAGAATAGCAGAACATAGAATTACAGCGCATCCGAATATTCAATGGTTCAATGTTGGCGAAGGTGCTCTAATTGAAGGCGCAACGCCTATCGCAATCGGGAGGCTCACAGAGAGCTTCAAGAGGAAGACACAAAAACATCGTCTGTTGAACGAAATCCATAATTGCTTTGACAATAGCTACTCATTTGAAGAGATGCTGACGCGATTGAAAACATACCACATAAAGCAGGTTGAGGAGTATTTTCAGGCGATACTTGGTTTCACTGAATCAACACCTCAGACCAGGGAGGAGATAACAAGTACCTTGTCATTAATGTACAAGGCAGCATCAGTTGGACGGGATCAGGCAGATTTTCTTCCTGCACTGCTTGTATCTAATGGGGTTAAACAGTTTATCAATAACGTCTATATTCAATCTGGACTGGCCATGGACGATGACTCAGCAACCCGGTTTTTTACAGCAGCAAAAGATGTTTTTACCGAGCACATCAATGACATCAAAGAGGATCTATACAAAATATTAGAGTATATAGAGAGTGAAGAGGAGACGGAAATAATAAATAAATGGAAATGATGTCAGCCGTTGCATAGAGGGCTCAATAATAATTTCTAATTCCGTGTAAAACTTGTTATGCCAGACTCTGGCTATCCAACCATAATCCTATATGCTTACTATATTTAGCAATATATTCCTTTTGTTTAGCTGATATGCTGCAGAACCTCCCCCTGTGTTTTGGTAAGTCAGCTTTTATAATAGACAGCACGGCCTCCAGAGAATCACTTATATCGCTCTTGTTTACACAAACACAATAATTTGATATCCCCAGCTCCCTGTATAGCTGTTGAATCTGTATATAGCTATTAAGACCAATTGTTGGTGTACCAAAACCTATGGAGCATAAATTCGCATGAAATCTCATAGCAAAGGTGATCTTTGCATTTTTATAGATGGAAAATATTTTCAGCTCAGAACCTTTTCCATGAAGCAATGGCGCAACTACAATCCTTGTGCGAATTATTTCATCAGGGAAATGTCCTAATAAATCATTTATGCACCCAAGATCTTTATACATATGTGGGATCAGGACAATCTCATCAACAAAGCCTTCATACAGTGTGTTTAGCAATATCTCTGCAATTTGTTCTATAAATTTAGAATATGAGATCCCACCTGCATTATTTGGGAAACGCACATCCAACATATCCCCTGCGAGATTTACCGCTAGATATTCTCTGTCCATTTGCAAAAAGCCATCATCACAAGCAACAATAATTCCCGCATCCGGTGTCCAATAAATCTGGTCTAAATATTGACCCCCTATATATTTACAAATAGAAGCTAATGCACCATCATTTCTAACTGAAATCATATTTTTGGGATCCGCAAGAATTACATCCAGAAAGCATTTGAATTTTTCACAAGCCTCTTGCGAAGCTCCATTCCCTGGGTCAACACCAAGCGCATTAAACAGTACAGGAACCTTGATCTGCTTAAAGAGTTCAGGCTCAATCATTATAGAGGTGCCAGTAGGGGAGTGATCCACCCAAAGTTCAAAATAGTTGCCGCCGCCTATAATCAGGATATCAAAGCCGTTTGCATAATCTACAAAGGCGCTGTCAAAAAAACGTTCTTTCCAATAAAACTCTCTAATTTCAAGTTCTGTATATTCAAATTTGTAATTTTTGATGCTTTCCATCAAGGCATAAAAGCCATTGTGATTTGCATTGTCACCGATATTCCCATTAAAGCTGGCCAAATGCAGTGCACTAAGTTTTTTCATTACGAGCATTAATGAGATTTGAAAAATGCAACAGATCTTGAGCTGTGTCGATATCAATACTTTTATCAACAGGCATAACAAAAGGGATACAATTATCCGTAAGTAAGAAGTTATGTTTCTTGAACTCCAATATGTTAACGATATAAATAGCCCCATTTGGCATATATGCCTTTGGTAGATCTTGTCTGCGTTTAGAGGGAGGCTTGTCATCTATAATACCAACCAATGACCCTTTCTCATTGAGCCTAAGCGCATTGAATGGGGAGTGGTCTGGCTCGTAAACACTGATCAAAGATGATGCATGCTTGTCAAGCAACATCTGCACTGCGCAATCAACATCTAATGCATTTCTAGCAGGCGAAGTAGGCTGCAGTAACACAAGGTAGTTATATTTCTTTCCTGCTGCTTCAATCAGATCAATCACATGGAGTAACACAGGCTCAGTAGCAGTTGTATCAAGAGCCAGCTCTTGAGGCCTCTGCATAGTTTCAGCACCATATCTCTCAGCCGTTTTTAGTATCTCTGCATCGTCAGAAGTAACGATCGCTCTGGTAATAAGCCTCGAGTTTAATGCGGCTTCTATGGTCCAGGCAATGAGTGGTTTGCCTGCGGCATTGATAATGTTCTTATGTGGCAGCCCTTTTGATCCGCCTCTGGCTGGAATGATGGCCAGAAAAGTGGGCTTAGTCATCTGCACCATCTTTCGCTACAGTATGCCGCAATACCCATTTTCCATCTGTGCCCTTTTTCCAGATATGTGGCGACCTGTGTTTATTGATAATGTTCCAGAATTCATCTTCAGTGGTATCTATATAGTCAAGAAATTCATGGAAATACTTAGATGGAAATTCAGTGTCATACTTTTTTACAAGGTACACAGCCTCTTCTCTTGTGATTTTATCATTTCTAACCTCTTGCGCAGCATCATAGGTTGCTCGTCCAATACCAAACTTGATAAGGGTTGTATAGTAGTGAAATGGATCGACCTTATCATCTATACTGCTGTATTTTGAGTATGTACCCTCTGTTCTTTCAGTGTTAGCTTGGAAGCCTGTGTTTTCAACTGCATAGTAATAGCACTCCTGTGGATCCCATTTCACATAATAACCTAGGTAATGAACCTCGGTTTCAGCATTGAGCAGATCTGCTTTTGAAGGCGCTATATATGGAGCAAAGTCTGCTAGATTGAAGCCATGCTGGTCAATATATTCGTTTATGGAAAGCCCTCCAAATCTATGCTCATCAAGTGTTGATGAGCTATAAAAACCCATATTCATGAGCGGGTTCAGATTTTCGTCAATGGCATTGCCATACTCAGCCTGATTTTCCCCATACATAACAAGCTTTACACCAAATCTTTTCGCCATCATTGGCCCTATGATGCGTTGTCCAATAATGAATGGCTGAAAGGGGTGCAGAAGATTATGAAAAGCGAATCTCGTCATTAACCGATGCAGCCTGCCATTTGGCGTATATAGAATGTTATCCAGTCCACCAGTATGCATCCACTCCTGGAAATTTTTAAAGCCAATATTGGTGTAGAGATGAGGAGCCCATGTCACTGTGAGTGGATTCATCCCATATTTATATTTTAGGATATGTGAGGCGTATGCACTGTCCTTGCCTCCACTACCTGGGACAATAACATCATATGATCCGTCACTCTTTTTAAATCTGGAGAGCAGCTCCACAAGTTTATTTTCACGATCATTCCAATCTATACTTGATTCCTTCTCTGCATGGTATCTACATGCAGAGCAAACCTCATCATCATCAAAATTTATAGTTCTTTTTTTATCTTCAGACTTCGCTTTGAATTCAACAGTTGAGTTAGGGCGCTGATTAGAAATTACACACTTTTTGCAAAATATTACATCTTCGGGTAACCCATATAAAACCTTTTCTTTTTTCATAACACTGGTCTCATGCCAAATCTATTAGGCTTTTTAGTATAAGCAACCCAGGCTCTGCGCTTTTTTCCGGGTGAAACTGTACGCCATATATATTGCCTCTCATAATAGCAGAACAAAATACATGGTCATAATATAGAGTGGTTGCAAGAATCTCTGTATTCAACAACGGGATTGCTGCATAACTATGCACAAAATACATATCCGTATTGCCCTGTATTTCTGCAAATATCGTATTTTTCCAATTTTTTATATTATCCGGCAAGCAAACATTATTCCATCCAACATGTGGAAGCTTTTGCTGTTTTATAGGGCCGACACCAACTATTTTAATGTCACCTGAAAACAAACCAAGACCTTCCGTCTCGCCAAACTCATTGCTTCTATCAAACATCATCTGCATACCCAGGCATACGCCCAAGAATGGTTTATTTGTTGAAGCAAAGCTATGTATAACATCAATAAGATTGTGTTTCTTTAGCTGTTGCATCCCATGTGAAAAAGCACCAACACCTGGAAGCACCAACGCATCAGCACTTAATATCTCTTTTCTTGAATTGGTCAGAATGGGGTGTGCCCCTACCTTGCTTAAGGCATTTTTCATGCTCTTAACATTCCCAAGGTCATAGTCAACTATAGCAATACGTGGCGCACTCATAGCCGGATATTAAACCCTTCACTATGTAATTTGGATTTGATGGCACTAATGCTTGATAGGTTGTAATGAAGAATCGATGCAATAGCTACTGCATCAACGCCTGAATTACTGCACAAATTGCTTATATCTTGTGGCGATCCAGCACCGCCAGATGCAATTACTGGTAGAGAAACAGAATTTGCCAGCAGGTTGCATAGTGCCACATCGTACCCTTTTTTAGTGCCCTCCTGGTCTATTGATGTGACCATAATTTCGCCAGCACCCAGCTGCTCTAGTTTTATAGCCCACTGGATCACATCAAGGCCTGCTGGCTCTCTGCCATTATCAATATAAGCCCCCCATTTATCATGCGCTATCTTCTTTGCTTGAACCGATGCAACAATACATTGAGAACCAAATATTTTTGCTGCCTTATTTATTATTTCTGGTGTTCGTACTGCCTGGGTATTAATCGCAACTTTATCAGCACCACTGGCCAGCGCCTTTCTTATATCATTAATTGTGCGTATGCCTCCTCCTACTGTAATTGGAACAAACACACTTTTTGTGGCTTTTGAGATAATTCCCCCTAAGCTGTTGCGATCATAGTATGCAGCAACGGCGTCCATGAAGAAAATCTCATCGATTCCTTCATCATAATAAAACTTTGCCATATCATTGGGGTTTCCTACCTTTCTTAACCCTTCCAGATGAATCCCTTTGATAACGAATTCATTCTTTATATCGATACGGGCGATAACTCTTTTCTTTAACATCTAAAAATCACGATCCTGAAATGACTTTTGTTTTCTAAGCCCCCAAAATACGCCATTATTTAAGAGGTTAATAAAAAGCCCTGTACTATTGCCGCATCCAAATGAAGAGGTTGTTCTTTTATTGACAGCCACCTTGCTTGCTTTCTTTGTTTGAGTGATTAGATCTAGGATCTCTGTTTTTTTATAGTTGCAGTGCCATATTGTTGAGGCATTGCCTCTTTCATGCTGACGCGTACCGATATTAATCGTTGGAACATTATAATATGGCGCTTCTCGGATACCTGCACTTGAATTACCTATAATAAAATCGGCGTTATGGAGAAGAACTAAAAAATATTCAAATCTTAGTGATGGAAATATTTTTATTCTAGGGCTGTTCTGAAATCTTTTGTAACCATTGATAATGATTTCAGAACCAAGATCATTATTAGGATAGATTACAATGTAGTTCTTTTTGCTTTCAATAATTGCATCTACGACCTCCCTGGTGCTCTCTTCCCAGCTATCAATTTCTGTTGTTACAGGATGAAAAAGAAGAATGCCATAGCTGTCAAATGTAATATCATAGTACGCAGTTACGGAATTTAGATCTGCCAATGTATTTGATGCCATTATATCCAAGTCAGGAGATCCAATGACAAATATAGATTGGCCTCGCTCCCCTAACTGCAATAGCCGTTTTTTTGCATCATGGTTGGCTACAAGATGAATATGTGACATCTTTGATACAGCATGTCTAATTAACTCATCTATTGTCCCAGATTTTTCACCACCCTCGATATGAGCAACAAGTATATTATTCAAGCTTCCAACAATAGCACCAGCTAAAGCTTCAACCCTGTCACCGTGAACAATGATTAAATCAGGGTCAATTTCTGCTACATAACGTGAAAATCCATTGATTGTGGCGGATAAGACCCTGTCCATTAAATCAGCACGATCGTGGTTGATGAACGGATATATATTTTTGAATCCGCATTTATAAATCTCATCAATCGTCTTTCCATACTTATTATTTAAATGCATTCCTGTTGCAAAAATATGCACCTCATAATCATCCAGTTTTTGCGATGCACTGATGAGCGATTTTAACTTTCCAAAATCAGCTCGGGTGCCAGTCAAAAATACAATTTTATTTTTCATATTATGCAAAATCCTGCCAGTTTAGATGCACACCACAATCAATATCTTTTAACGATACTTTACCGATGAGGCCATTAAAGTATTCTGCACTAATTGCTCCAGTACCCGGCCTTTTCACCCAAATATTACTTTCACTCAACCGCTCACCTTTCTTGATCTCTTTTATCGCAACAACGGTTGAAAATGCAAAATCCATTGTTACTTTTTCCTCTTGAGCGGCCGCTTTTGTACCGCCCAGCATTTTATGTATCTCAGCACACCCATGAATAAGCTCTTTAAGCGATGTTTCATCCATTGAATTAATAATGTCTGGCCCATCACGATCCATTCGGTCTGTAAAATGCCTTTCCAGGATTGATGCCCCCTGGGCTGCTGCTGCAAAACATGCCAAATTAGATGTTGTGTGATCTGAGAGCCCCACTACAATATTTGGGAAAGTTTTTTGAAGCTCTTGCATCCCACCCAGCCTTACCAAATGTGGTGGTGTCGGATATAAATTAGTGGTGTGCAATAATGCATATGGGACATTGTTCCTATCAAGTATATCGGTTGCTTTCCTGATACTGTTGATGGTGTTCATTCCTGTGCTTAGTATAATCGGCCTTTTAAATCTTGATATGTGCTCTATTAGTGGATAATTATTGCACTCCCCAGAGCCGATTTTATATGCACATACATTCATGCGATTTAATCTGTCAGTAGCTGCCCTGGAGAATGGTGTACTGATAAAAATCATACCCTTAGACTCGATATACTCTTTGAGTGTGCACTCATCCTTTTCATTTAATGCACATCTCTCCATTATTTCATATATAGAAATATCGGCATTACCTGGGCAAATGGTTTTAGCCAATGGAGACATTTCATCATCTATAATATGAGTTTGATGCTTAATGACTTCCGCGCCTCCTCTGTGCGCGGCATCAACCATCTCAATCGCTATATCCAGTGAGCCACCATGATTAATGCCCAATTCAGCTATAACCAGAGGCGGATAATGTTCACCCACCTTTCTATTGCAAATTGTTATTTCTCTCATCTACTGGATTCCTGGATAGCTGCTTAATTAACTATCGGTGTAACTACTCACCCCCGGCCAGCTCTAATTCACCGGCCATAGCCATCTGAATAGCAATCAAAGGATTGTATCCTTTATTTGACATCGTCTGTATATAGCTTGAAATTCTACAGTAAGCATGAGCATACAGCTCTACCCTGAAGCAGCCAGAAACCTTCTGTTTTACTTTGGCCATTCTCAAATCACGCTCAGCCCGATTGTTAGTAAATGAAACATGGGGATCGCCAGCAAACAGCAGGACGGCTGATTCATAAGTTCTCAATCGCTCATGAAGATTATGTGCGTCTGACTTGGCAAGTTTTCCACGCTTCCCGCTAGGCTTTGGAGGAATAGTCGGTAGCTCTTTTCCACCTCTGGTAAGGATGTTCCTGTAGCGTTTCTGCAGATTAGCTAATGCCGCATCATTTAACCTCTTTTCCGGGCTTTTAGAGACATTGACACAGGTTTCCTGCAACAGGCGCTTCATATTGCGTGCCCAGGCATAGCCATTGGCATCAACAATGAAAGTCAACTCCCGCAGCAAATGTGAACCACACAGCCCATGACTACAGTGATGATACGATAAATAGGATGACCAACAGTCATGAATTATCGTGCCACCATATCGCGGAATAATATTTATTGCCTCAATGGCTTCAGTGCCTCGCTTGCGATGTAAAAACTTGAGCGTAATATCACCTGATGAATAAACATGGATCCAATGATTTTTCTTGTCCACCCGAAGAGAAGTCTCATCCACGTTAACTGCTGGAGTTTTCAGAAGCTGGTTCGTAGCCTGGATCTCCCAAGACTCCAGCGCCTGATAAAGACGAAGCACAAACTTGAGCAGGCTTGCTTCAGAAATGACGATGCCTACCATTGATTTGACCAGTTTCTGTACCCGATTAAGCGCAACCATCTGGCAAACCAGCAAGTTCACGACAAAGGCCTTTAAACCATCGCCATACTGTAGGGGGCAGTGCATATCCGAAGGAAATTTGCCCCTGACAGTTGCATCGTATGATGGACACTGTTTAACCTCAGCATCCACATGCTCAATGACCTTCTCAAAAATGATATCAATCTTCGTTCGTCTTTCGTAGTGATCACATGATGCAGAACTCAGATCTTCTCCACAGACATCACAATAGTCAACCCCGGATACTGTCACATTCTCAGAAACGCGACTATTATGAGCTCTGTTGTTATTTTCAGTTTTACCCTTGCCGCTACTTCCCTGCTGGCTGAGAGCTGTTTCATCTTTATCAGTTTGAGATGATGGTTTGCTGGAATTCTTGTTATTTTTCTTTGTTGTTTTCTCAAGAAAGATAGAGAGCATCAATTCAATAATCATGAGCATGCTGCTCATGAGAGCTTTGGTTTCGCTGGTGACTTTACCTTCAGAACAGAGGCGATCAAAATCAGCTTTCAGCTGACTTATTTCATTTCTGACAGAAGTTTTATTGATACTGGCCACTCGGGTATTTACCATGTGCTCTATGAGAGTTCATATGATAACACTGCATTTTTTGGCGCCCAGTAATCGCCATGGCCGGGTTATAATGACTTGCTTGGATCGCGCTCCTATAAAGTCACACATTAAAGCAGCAGTGCGCATGTGTGGGCTTTTGGGTGGTGAATCTGGATCGGGATAAGAAAACTGATTTTTATCGGCAGAAATCCTGTCAAGTGTTTTTTTAATTATTTTTGATGATGCAGGGGTGAGTAGTTACCCTACCAGTTGCATAAATTATCGGTCAGAAAGTTTTTTCACCCTATAAAATTCAGCATTTTCATTACGAAATGTCATGTAGCTTAAGCTCACTCCCAGTGAGGTTAAGCCACACAGAAAAACAGCAGCATTGTTTCTAAAAACACACGCTTTTTTGTAATGATGAGCGAGTGCTAAAAAACAAAAAAGTGGCCTCCAAATTGGTACAATAGACGTTGACTAAAACGACGCACCAACCAAGCCGGAGACCACTGATATGAAACATAGCAAAGCCGATGTTCGAGGTAAAGCTAAAGGTGCGATCATCAAAAACCGGGATCATTATCGTGATAAAGCCCAACGGATTAAAACCCTGGAGAGGGAGATCGTTGAACAGCTGGGAGAGCCCCATGGAGCGCACCTGTGCGCCTTGCTCAAAA